>NZ_JBSSHR010000003.1:0-471390 GCF_059089345.1 Micromonospora sp. BS32 | reverse complement strand
AAGCCCTCAAGCCCGTCTACACGGCGACCGAAGCCGCCGCCCGGGAACGCTTCGCCGAGTTCGCGCAGGCATGGGGCGGGAAGTATCCGGCCATCATCCGACTGTGGGACCAGGCCTGGGCGGAGTTCGTGCCATTCCTGGCCTTCGACGCCGAGATCCGCACCGTCATCTGCTCCACCAACGCCATCGAGTCCGTCAACGCCCGGATCCGCCGAGCCGTCCGGGCCCGCGGCCACTTCCCCAACGAGGGCGCGGCCCTCAAATGCGTCTACCTCGCAGTGATGAGCCTTGACCCGACCGGGCAGGGCCGCCGGCGATGGACCATGCGCTGGAAACCCGCCCTGAACGCCTTCGAGTGGCCTTCGAAGGCCGCCTGACCGCAGGCCGCAAGTAACCCTCAACAACCCGAGTTACACCGTTCGTTTGACAGACCCCTCCAGGTGAGGTTCATTTTCGACTCAGACCCGTCAGCAGGGCTGCGCACGGAAGTTGGCGGTCGCCGGTGACTGTCGGTTTTGTCCGCCCGGCCGGGGACTGGGCCCATAGCCTGGCTTGATGACCGAGTCGGGCGTGCAGTCGCAGAGCGTCCGTACCGTGATCGTGGCCGGTTCGGTCAACGTCGCTGTCGCCGTGGCCAAGGTGGTTGCGGGTGTGCTCGCGGGTTCGGCGGCCATGCTGTCGGAGGCCGCGCATTCGTTCGCCGATGCCACCACCGAGGTGCTGCTGTTCGTGGCGCTGCGTCGTGGTGGCCGCCGGGCCGACCCCGGGCGCCCCTTCGGCTACGGCCGGGAGAGCTACATCTGGGCGTTCCTCGCCGCGGTCTTCACCTTCGTCAGTGGCGCCGGCTTCTCGATCACCCACGGCGTCCACGTCATCGTGTCGGCCCAGGAGACCGGCGACTACCTCGTCTCGTACGTGGTGCTGGTGGTCTCCTTCGTCCTGGAGTCGGTGTCGCTGACCCGGACGGTGTGGCAGGTGCGGCGCCGGGCCAAGCGCTGGGGCATCGGTCCGGTGAGGGTCCTGCGGCGCACGCCCAACACCACCATCAAGGCCCTGTTCCTGGAGGACAGCGCCGCCCTGGTCGGCCTCGGGTTGGCCGGAGCAGGCCTGGGGCTCGCCGAGCTGACCGGTGACCCCGTGTGGGACGGCATTGCATCAGTCGCCATCGGTGTTCTGCTCCTGGTGGTGACCACCACGCTGGCCCGCAACAACATCTCCCTGCTCGTCGGGCGGGCGGCCAGGGAGCCGGTCCAGGACGAGATCCGCCGGGAATTGGCCGCTCTGCCGAACGTGCAAGGCATCGTGGAGCTGCTGACCCTGCAGCTCGGTCCCGACGACATCCTCGTCGCCGCGAAGATCGATTTCGTCGACCAGGTCAGCGCCGCCGATATCGAGGCCGTGGCCGACGAGGCCGGACGACGGCTCACCGCGCGTAACCCGGCAATCCGGTTCGTCTTCCTCGACCCGACGGGCGCTGCCACGGGCCCGGGGACGGCCTCGTCATGATCCGGAAAGGCCCGCCAAAGCAGACCGAGATCCGTGGGAGCCCGGTCATACGTGCCGTGCTGGCTGGGCGCGACAGAGCTGAAGTCCCGTGAATCGGTAAGACACCGCCGTCACATTGGCGACACTCGCGAAGGACCGTGTACGGGGGAGCGATGAGTCAGGCGTTGATGGGTAGGCCGCCGCGGTGGTCGGGTCGATGATGGCGGGCCCACCAAAGGCAGGCGCGGGCGGGACGACACCGGGCAGGGGCCCCCGCACGCGGCGCCGCAGGCATCTCACGCGAAGAGTAATCGTGTCCGCCGTGACGTTCGCCGTTCTCGTAGCCGTGTTCGTCGGCGCTTTTCCTCGATTCGCCGACTACTCGAAGGCGTGGGCATCGATCCAGAGGATGCCGGCCGCGCACCTTGTCGCGCTTGTCGGCGCGGCAGTGGTCAACCTCGCCGCGGGCGCGTGGCAATTGCAGGCCGTGCTGCCTGGGCTGCGATATGGACCCGCCTTCGTGGTGGACCAGACCTCGTTCGCCCTCAGTAATGCCGTGCCGGCAGGCGGCGCCATCAGTCTCGGCGTCGAGTACGACATGCTGGAGTCCTACCGGTGCGGTAGGGGGGCGGCGGCGAGCGCGGCCGCGATGTCAAGCGGCTACAGCGTTTTCGCCACGCTCGTCATGCCGATCGTGGGAGTCCTGGCGCTGCTGGCCAGCGGCGAGGCGAGATGGCACTATGTGCTGATCGCCGTCGTCGGGATCCTCGGCGTCGGCATCGCCACTTCCGCGTTCGCGGTGATTCTGCGCAGTGAGGACGGGGCCCGCAGGGTCGGGCACCTGGCGGAGCGGCTCCTCAACGCGACGGCGCGGCCCTTGCGTCACCATCGGACGGCCAACCTCACGGGCAAGGTGGTTGACTTCCGGTCGGGCGTGGTCGCGGTCATGAAGACGCGGTGGGCCGCGGTGGTCGCGACGACCCTGTTGCCGCAGCTCACCTCGTGGTCGATCTTGTTCCTTGCATTGAAGGGTCTAGAGGAAGGCGCCCACGACAGCTTCGGGGTGACCTGGCAGGAGTCATTGGCGGCCTTCTCATTCGCGGTGATCGTGACGTTCATTCCGGTCACCGTCGGCGGTCTAGGCACCGTGGACGCGGCCCTGACCGGTCTGCTTACCGCGTTCGGCGCCACCGGGGGCCAGGCTCTCGCCGTGGCCCTCGTGTGGCGGGCCGGGACCTTCGTCCCCCAGCTGCTCACCGGCGCCCTGATGTTCCTGTTGTGGCGGGTCACGGCTGGCCGCAGGCGGCGGATAGCCGCCGAGCGGGCGGGCGAAAAGCCGCCCGGGTGAGGCCGAGGAGACCATCGCGGCGGTCATCCGGGCCTCGAACAGCGCAGGTATCCATGAGCGCCAGACCGTGGTGCAGCGAGCAGAGCTGGGTGGCCCCCGAGTGGGGCTGGGCGTGCCCACCGGGCTGATCGACGGGCCGCTGCCCACCCACTACGAGCCGGCCGAGTCGCCGATCCGCAACACCCTGTACGGCCCGCAGGCGAATCCGACCCGCCGTCCGGCCCGCTTTCACCACATGCTGCGGGTTGCCAAACCCACATCGCCGATGTCGATGGGGACCTGGATTGTCGCCGGGTTCGGTTCCGCCGCCGGGATGGCGGCGGTGAGCGAGTTCGCGTCACGGCTGCCTCCTCACGGCGGGCTGGGCCTGGCCCGTCAGGCGCTACCGCCGGCTGGCCGGGTAGCCGGATTCGCCGCCGCCGGGCTGGCGCCGGCTTTGGCGACCTACCCGGCCGTGCTACTCGCCGACACCGCGGTGCCGTCGTGGCCCGAGGCGTACGCCCTCCTGCCGTACATCTTCGCGGGCAGCGCCCTGGCCAGTGGAGCCGGCGTCGGTCTGATCGCCGCGCCGCTTGCCGAGTCGGGGCCGGCCCGCACGGATCGCCGTCGCCGGTGCGGCTCTGGAGTTGGCCCGTTCACGCCGGCTCGAATGCCGGCTGGACCTGTTCAGCGAGTCCTACCGAAAATGGGTGAGGTCTCCGGTAGATGGTTCAGCGACCAAGCAGAACCTGAAACCGGAGACCTCGTGGACACCCTAGCGGTGACGAGGCGGTTCGACCTGACCGACGTGCAGTGGGCGGTGTTGGAGCCGTTGCTGCCGGCGCCGAAGCGGCCGGGTCGACCGTCATCATGGAGTAGGCGGCAGTTGATCGATGGGATGCGGTGGCGGATCCGGGTGGGCGCCCCGTGGCGGGATGTGCCACCGCAGTACGGATCCTGGTCGGCGGTTTATGCCCTGTTCCGGCGCTGGCAGCGCGACGGGACCTGGCAGCAGGTGCTCACCGCGTTGCAGGCCCTCGCCGACGAGGCCGGGCGGATCACCTGGGACGTCAGTGTCGACTCCACCAGCGCTCGGGCCCATCAGCATGCGGCCGGGGCGCGGAAAAGGGGGATCTACAGGCCGAACCGCCTGGTGGAGTCAGTGTCGAGCCGGCTGATCACGCGCTGGGCCGTTCCCGCGGTGGTTGACCACGAAGCTGCACCTGGGCTGCGAGCAAGGCCAGAAACCCCTCGCCATCGTGCTGACCGCCGGCCAACGCGGCGACAGCCCGCAGTTCATCCCGGTCCTGGATGCCATCCGCGTCCCCCGCATGACCACCGGCCGGCCGAGGACCCGACCGGACCGGGTCCTGGCCGACAAGGCGTACACGTCGAAGGCGAACCGGGCCTACCTGCGCCGGCGCGGGATCGCCGCGACGATTCCGAGCAAGGCCGACCAGGACGCCCACCGGCGTGCCAAGGGATCCAAGGGCGGCCGGCCACCAGTCTTCGACCCGCACCTCTACCAGCAACGTCACGCCGTGGAGTGCGGGATCAACCGCCTCAAGCGCAATCGGGCCGTGGCCACCCGCTTCGACAAACTCGCCGTCCGCTACGAAGCCACCATCCACCTCGCGGCCATCAACGAGTGGCTGTGACCGACTTCGACACAGACCCTAGTCACGGGGCTTCCGTCGGGCGGATCCCGAACAATCTGTCGGAGGTCATCACGGACCTGCCCTTGCCTGGAGAGGATGGGCCTGTCGGAGAACCGCTGTAACGGGGGACCATGGGTGGTTGGGAAGGGCGTAATGGACTGGCTTCGCCGCCGGGACCCGAGCTACCAGGCGATCCGTCGCGCGGTGCGGCTGACGCTCGTGTGCTCCCTGGGCTTCTACAGCTGCCGGTACGGACTTGGCAATACCATCCTGGCGACGTACGCCTTGTTCGGCTCGGTCGCCACCGGCCTGTTCGCCCAGTTGCCAGGCCCCGCCAGCCGGCGTGCGCGCACACTGCTTACGG
This sequence comes from Micromonospora sp. BS32, assembly GCF_059089345.1. Lineage (NCBI taxonomy): Bacteria > Bacillati > Actinomycetota > Actinomycetes > Micromonosporales > Micromonosporaceae > Micromonospora > Micromonospora sp. BS32. The sequence continues at coordinate 466,556 of NZ_JBSSHR010000003.1, read as the reverse complement.
CATTGCCTTCGGCGTGGGTCCTGATCGCCCTCGGGACCGTACTGGCCGTGAGCACCTGGGCTGCGGCGGCCGGGATGCTGGTCGTCGGATTCGCGGTGGCGTTCGCCGGCGTCGGCGGCCCGGGCCCGCGTGGGCTGGCCAACGCGTTCCAACTCTTCTACATCCTGGCGTGCTTCCCGCCATACGATCCGGGGACGCTGCCGGAGCGACTGGTTGGTGTGACGCTGGGCATCGTGCTCCTCGCCGCCGCCGAGGTGGCGCTATGGCCTGACCCGGCCCCGGTGCGCTACCAACAGCGCGTCGCCGACGCGGCGGAGAGCGTCGCAGGGTTCGTCGACGGGAAGGCGGACGTGCTGGCCGGCGAGGCCAGCGCGGGTACGGAGCTGGTGCGTCGGCGGGATCGTGCGTTTCGTGCCATGGAGCGGGTGCGGCTCGTGCAGCTGGCGCCGACGCAGCGACCGACATCGGCCGGTGCCCGGGATCGGGCGTTGCGGGAATGCGCGGCAGCCCTGCGTCAGGTCCTTGCGTTGGCGCACGGCCTTCCGATCGAACCTGGCGCGGGAGAAACCGACCACGTCGATGTGGCACGGCGGCTACACCAGTGCTCGGCTGCGACCCGTGCCGCTGGCCGCACCGTTCTCGCCGAATCGCCGGCCGTCAGTATTGATGAACTGGACGCGGCCAGTGCGAGACTCGATGAGCGTCTCACGCGTCGAGGCGCCGCCGCACTGCCGCGGGCCCCGGACGTCGCACACCTGCGCCTCGATGCGATGGCCCAGGTGATGGTCGAGCAGGTCCGCACCTTCGCCACGGCCGCGCGGATCGCCGCCGGGTTTCCGATCCGGGCCGACGAGGCGCATCCAGGAGAAGGGCCAGATCTGTTCTGGTACGCACGGGAGAGCGCGCTGTCGCTGTTCTGGCAGCGGTTCCGGGTGCACCTCACGCCGACTTCGGTCTATTTCCAGGCAGCACTGCGGATCGCGGTGGCGCTCGCCGCTGCCCGGGTGATCGCTGGCTCGTTGAACCTTGAGCACGGTTTTTGGGTGCTCCTTGCCACCCTCACCCTCATGCGGACGTCCGCGGCTGACACACGTACCACGCTGCGGCCCGTTTTGGTCGGCACGTTCGCCGGTGCAGCCGCTGGCGGCCTTCTGCTGGTCGTGACCCCCGGGCCCGCGGTGTACGTGCCGTTGCTCCCGATCGCGATGGTGCTGGCTTTCGCCGCAGGTCCGCTGCTAGGCCTCGGCTGGGGGCAGGCGATGATCACGGTGCTGCTCACGTTGGTGTTCGCCCAACTCGCCCCAGCGAGCTTGCAGCTGGCCAGGGCACGCGTGGTCGACGTCGTGATCGGCGCGGGGGTCGGAATCCTCGCCGGCCTTCTGTTCTGGCCGCGAGGCGGCAGCGGACAGCTGCGGCGGGACCTCACCGCCTACCTTGAGCACGCTTCCATCGCCGTCGAGGAGACCGTCGAGGCAATGACGGGCAGGAAGCGACCACGCGAGGGACTCGACGCGGCGCGTCGAGCGATGGTCTTGGCGGACGCCTCCTTCTGCCAGTACCACTCCGAGAGCCACCACCCGGGGATGTCCCACGTGGACTGGGAGGCTGCGCGCGCCGCCGGTAACCATATGGTGCGCGGCGCCGAGTCGCTGCTCAGAGAAAATCCGCCTGGCTCCCTGGCCGTATGGCCCGACGCCGCTACCCCGCTGGCCAGCTTCGCCCGATGGCTCCGGTTCGCGTACGCCGACCTCGCAACGCAGGTGCGGGCCGGCCGAATCACCCGGCCGGTGAGCACGCCATCGCCACCTGAGGACGTCCTCGGCAACGTCCAGGCGATCATCAATGCCGGCGAGCATCGGCGCGAGGTCCTACGCCTGGTCGAGGTCGAGGTATGGCTGGCCGGCCTCTCCGATGACCTCGAAAGGATCAAGGCGCCAGCGGATCAACCGGCGCAGCGCGCGGCGCGGTGATCGGCTTGACGAAGACCGCATGAACGCCCGGCACGATTCGTGGCCTTGGGGCTGCCGATCGATCACCGACCCGACATCGTTGATGTGCGGCAGCGAGTGGGTGGCTGGGAAGGCGATCTGATCGTCGGACGCAACAGCCTGTCCGCGATCGCCACTCTCGTCGATCGAAACAGCCGCCACCTACGCCTGGTTCATCCGCCGGCCGGCCGCAGCGCGTCGCCGAGATTCGCCGTCTCGGCAGGCAGCTCCAACCGGGTGATCAAAGCCCCTACCGGCTCAACCCGGCGACGGCCGGGAGACCGCTGGATAGGGCCAATTTCGAGGCCGGGGATGTCGGATGATGTTTCATGGGTGCAGCACCGCCTTGATCACCCCGTTCTCGCGGCGGTCGAAGCGCCGGTACAGCTCGGGTGCGTCGGCGAGGGTGCCGTGGTGGGTGACGATGACGCCGGGCCGGGCTCGGCCGGAGACCACCAGGTCACGCAGCAGCCGGGTGTAGCGGCGGTCGTGGGTGCGGCCGAACCGGACGGCGATGCCCTTGCCGAAGAGCGTCCCCCATGGTGCGACCAGGTCTTCGTGGGCGGTCGCGCCGGGTCGCGGGTGCAGGTCCTTGTCCGGGTATACCCCGGCGACGCCGATCGCGCCGGTCGGGTTGACCAGCCGTGCCGCGTCGGCGACGACCTGGTCGGGGCGTTCCTGCTCGGGGTGTTCGCGGTCGCGGGCCTGGAACCCGACCGCGTCGATCACCTTGTCGACGCCGCTCAACATCTCCTCGCCGAGGGGGAGCCCGGCTCGTGCCCGGTTTTCCCGGATCTGCTCGACCGGGTCGCCGCGGCGGAAGTCGATTGGGACCGCCCCGATCTCGCCGGCCTTGTCCAGCCGGGCGTCCACGCCGTCCACGCAGTACACGACCCGGGCGCCCAGGATCAGGGCCGAGTACGCGCTGAGCAAGCCGATGGTGCCGGCGCCGAACACGGCCACGGTGTCGCCGGGTTCGGCCCCGGCGAGGGTGGCGGCGGCGTGCCAGCCGGTGACGAACGCGTCGGCAAGCAGGACGAAGTCGTCCTCGTGCGCGTCGCCGGGCTCTCCGGGCACCTGTAGGCAGTTCGCGTCGGCCCACGGCACGCGGAGCAGGTCGGCCAAGGCGCCCCGGTAGGGGCCCATCCCGGCGTAGCCGTACGCGGCGCCCGGCCCCTCGGCACGGGCACGGAGACAGGCCGCGGAGAGTCCCCGGGAGCACATCGCGCAGGTGCCGCAGAACAGGTGGGTGGGGATCACCACCCGCATGCCCGGCCGGACGTTCTGCACGGCGCTGCCCACCTGCTCGACCACGCCCAGCGGTTCGTGGCCGAGCACCAGGCCGGCGTTCGCGCCGGTCCGCCCGTCGTACATGTGCAGGTCCGTGCCGCACAGGGCGCTCGAGGTGAGCCGCACCAGCGCGTCGGTCTCCGCCTCCAGCGTCGCGTCCGGCACCTCCCGCACCGCGACGCTCCGGACATCCTCGTACACCACGGCTCTCATTCGTGCTTCCTCCGGTCGGTGATCCCGGCCCTCCGGCGCCCCAAGCCGGCGGCGACGACTACGACACCCACAACCAACGCCGCCGCCAGGGCGGGCGCCCAGATCGGCGCCACGCGCAGCGTCAACGCGCCGAGCACGGCGCCGCCGAGCAGCGCCAGCAGCCGGGTGACCCCACCAGCGCCGGCGGCGAACCGGTGCGGATCGAGCAAGACGCCCCGGACCGCGCCGGTGCGTGAGCCGGTGAGGTACGTGGTTGCGGCGCCCCGTATCCCGGAGTTGATGGTGACCACGCTCTGTATCCCGCCGCTCGCCACCGAGGCGACAGCGAGCAGCGCCAACCCGGCGGCGTACCCGGGGCGCGCCGCGGCGCTCAACCAGCCCGCCGCGACACCGACCAGCAGCACCGCCTCGACCGCCGCGACCGTGCCTCCGGCGAGGGTTCCGGCGCGAGGTCGAAGACCTGCAGGAGCGTACGGCGGCCCCAGCCTGGTCTGACGCGGCGCAGCGGCAGAGTCCCGCCAGCCACGCCCAGCGCGTAGCCGCCCACCGCCGGTGCCCCGCCCGCCAACAGGCGGGTCTCCGCCGTGGCGACCGCGTGGCCGAACTGCACCAGGTTGCCGGTGATCACGCTGGCGAAGAAGCCCCCGAGTCGGGTCAGGCAGAACACATCGAGGCAGCCGGACGCGGCGGCCAGCACCACCAGCAGCCGAACCACCACCCGCCTGGACAGGACCGCCTCGTCGGCTTGGCCCGCCTCGCCCGGCCCAGTCAACCCCGGCCCCGGATGTCGCTCGTACGACTGCCCTCCTCGACCCAATGCCGGCGACCGACTGCGCGCCAACGGCTTCTTCCCGCAGTCGCGCCGTTCATGCCACCGCCGGGCGATGGCTCCAGCCGGTGGCCCAGGCGAATCGAACCAGGGGACATGGCTGGCCGCTCAGGCTTTGGAAGCCCAGACCTGGGCTTCAAATTCCTTGTCCTGCTCCAGGCTGACCTCGGGACACACGGTCCGGTATGGATGGTGGTCGGCAGGAATCACCTGGACCATGGTGTCGATCATCTCCTGGGGGTCGTACTGGTTGTCGAGATACTCACTGAAGTCGGGCTTTTCCAGCAAGGCGGTCGTGTCAGCCCACCACTGGAACATCGCCTCGACTCCCGTGTCGTTGTAGCCCGTCCGGTGAGGGCCCGGATTGATTGTGGCGACTCGAACACCGCGCGGTCCCAGCTCCATTTTCATTGCCCACGCCAGGGCCTCGATGGCATGTTTGGTCGCGGCATAAGTTCCGACCCACGGCCTGGTTCGGATACCGACAGCCGATGACACCCAGAAGATCTTTCCACTACCCCTGCTGAGCATCTGCGGGGCGAATCCCTGGACAAGCTGCAGGTGACCGAAGACGTTGACTTCGAAGGACCGGCGGACCCGTGCCATGGGTATCTCCACCAGGGAGCCCGCTTCCTGGATACCGGCATTGAGCACGAGAATGTCGACGTCGTAGCCGAGCGCGTGTTGTCGATCGATCTCATCGGTCACGTCGAGTTTGATCGCGTCGAGGTTCACACCTTGCCGCTGTGCCTCGGATCGCAGGTCACGGACCTGGGACCAGATCTCGGCACTGGCAATGACGTGATGCCCTGCACGCGCCAAGCCCAGTGCAGCACCCCGGCCGAGCCCGGTACCTGCTCCTGTGATCAGGATGTTCGACATGTCCCCCTACCTCCTGCCGCCCACCACCAGGCGGCGCTCAATGCTGGAGGGCACGGGTGATCACGGTAACGTCCTCGTCGCCGAGCCCGTGGTCCACCGCCCGTTGCCACTGCGCGGCCAGGCTGCCGGCCACGGCGAACCGGTCGACGTCGACCTCGAGCAGCGCCAGGTTGACGTCCTTGGTCGCGAGGGACAGCGGATACTGCGCCGAATAGTCGTCCCGGCCGATCCGCTGGAGTTTCTCCCCGGCCCACGGCGAGACCAGCGGACTGCCCTGCAACGCGCCCAACACCGCCGCGCGGTCCAGCCCGAGTGCGTGGCCGAACGCGACCGATTCGGCCAGCCCCTCGGCGACGAAGGCGAGCAGCAGGCTGTTGACCAGCTTGAACCGGGATCCGGACCCGGCCGGTCCGACCCAGACGGTGCGCTGCCCGATCGCGTCGAAGACCGGGGCGATCCGGTCCCGGACCTGCTCCGGGCCGGAGGCGAGGATGACCAACTGTCCCTGCTCCGCCGGGCCCCGGCTGCCCGCTACCGGCGCGTCCAGCAGCACGACGTCGGGGCGTTGCTCACTCACCATCCGGGCGATGCGTTCCGTGGCGGAGACGCCGATGGTGCTCATCTGAGCCCAGATCGCGCCGTCCGCCATGGCGGCCAGCATTCCCTGGTCCGCGGCGATGGACATGACCGCGTCCGCGTCGGTCACCATGGTGATCACCACGTCCGCCCGGCGTACCGCCTCCGCCGGACTGTCGGCGACCTCCGCACCCTGCTCGCCGAGGTGACGGGCCGGCTCCGGGCGGCGGTTCCAGACAACCGTGGGCAGGCCGGCCCGGAGAATGTTCGCGGCCATCGGCCGCCCCATGCCGCCGAGCCCGAGTACGGCCACCCGCTGCGTTCCCGCCATCTGACCCCCCGTACTCCTCCTACCCGGCAGCGTAGGTCAGCGTCGGGCAGTGGTGGGCGGAACGACGCGGCTAGGAGCGGACCGGACCGGTCGATACCCACGAGATTGGCACGTTCGACGACGCCGTCGTCGTGCAGATCCGCAGCGCCGCAAGCGGGATCTGCTGCCCGCGCTAGCTTTCACCCAGCAGCATCAACTGGTCCGCCACGCCGTCACCGGCACCACGTGACGTCAGCGGGGCGGCTGAACCTTCAGACATCTTCCACGCGGCCATCGATGTCGCCTGCCCGGGTGCACGTCGACCTGCTCGCGGAGAAGGTCATCGGCTGGCCGCAGGGTGATCGCTTGGCGGGGTCCGGATTACGGCCACTGCGGGGGCGGCAGCCGCCTACGCTCGTATGGCGCCCTGGCAGACCTTCGCGCGCAGAGTCGACTGGTGGCGGTTGGCGGAATGACAGCGGGGAACAGGCATCGGGAGAGACGGCATGTCCCAGCAGGAGGACCGTTCAGACAGCCAGCCGCGACTGCATCAGCATGGCCGGGAGATCCAGGCGTTCGGCACGGTTCGGCAGCTACCGGTCGGCCTTTCCTACGACGCGCGGATGTACTCGTGTGAACGGTTGACCAGGATCCTCGCGGATACTCGGATTCTGCACTCGCTATATAACAAGCACCATTGGCTCATGCGCGGGCCGACGTTCTATCAGCTGCACCTGCTGCTCGACAAGCACGCGGACGAACAGCTCGAACTGATCGACATGGTTGCGGAGCGTATTCAAACGCTCGGCGGAATCGCGGTGGGGGACCCGCGTCACGTCGCTGAGTTGACCAGGGTGCCACGCCCGCCAAACGGTGCCGAGGAGGTGCCAGCCATGCTCTCCCGCCTGCTGGAGGCGCACGAGATGATACTCATCGACGCGCACGATGCCGCAGGGCGGGTGGTGGAGGGCGGCGACGACGGTACCAACGACGTGCTCGTGTCGAACGTGATCCGCACCAACGAACTCCAGACGTGGTTTGTCGCCGAGCACCTTGTCGACACCCCGGTCATCCAAGTCTCGAAACCGATCGCGGCTGCACGCTTGCGATGAGCCGGCGCAGACGCCGGCAACGACGAGCTGTCCGGCGGCCAGGACGGTGGCGGCCAGGACGATCCGACTCAGCGCTGGGCCGTCCCCGTCAGCAGCGCCAACCCGGTCTCCGGGTCGACCCGCTTGGTGAGGCTCGCTCCGACCTCGGTGATGATGACCTCGAGAGTTGGCCACACCTCACCGTGAAGGAGATGGCCCCCTACGGTCGTGCCGTCACGGTGGCCGAGCACCGCGTGCACATGCAGAGCCGCCTTGCCCTGGTTGTCAGCGATATCGCCGAGCAGAGACAGGACCTCGACCTGTTCCCGAACCGGTATGCGCAGGTAGTCGCGCTTCTCGCGGTCGAAGTAGCCCAGCTCGGCCGACTTGAACCCGCCCACAGCAGTGACCCGGGCACCGCGAATGCCGTACCGCGCTACTGCCTCGTTGACGGCGGTCACTGCGTCCTCCCCCTTGTCGACCGCGACCACCACCACGTGCCGGTCACCATCAGTCAGTTCGAGGTCCCTCACGATCTTCCTCATCTCGTTAGGCATTATGAGAGCTGGCCGCCCGCCGAAGACGCCGTCGGCTGCAACCCCGTCAGGGCAGGAACGCGGGCCCGCGGCGGCTGCGGGCACGATCGCCACCGCCCTTCACCGACTGCGAGTCGATGATCCCCGCCGACGGCTCCGGATTCCGCCCGTCCTGCACCCGCGCCTTGAACCGCAGCGTGGCCAGCAGGTTCTCGGTCACACCGGCGTCTTCCCAGCGCACGAAGTACCAGTACACCGTCTGCCACGGCGGCAGATCCGCCGGCAGATACCGCCACGGACACCCCGAGCGGACCACATACAAGATCGCGTTGACGATCTCCCGACGAGGATGCTTCTCCCGCCGCCCATCCGTGCTGGGCTCCGGCAACAACCCTTCGATCAACGCCCACTGGGCATCGGTCAGGTCCGACGGGTAACCACGACGAGGCGACGATACCCGGACACCCTCCCGGCTCCGGCGGCCATCGTCACGCCGCCGCACCGTCCACATCCGACCTTTTCAAACACGCACTTAGTGTCGGAGCTCGACGGCGAACCCCATAGGCGGGGCGTCGCCGAGCAACTCGGCGACTACAACGAGTTCGGTGTCGCTGGCACTGGCCGGCTCGACCACCTTCCGCACCCGCGTGACCCACTCGGTCTACAACGCGGCCCGACACGGCGGCAGGGGCCGCACCCCGTTCGGGGTACGGCCCGCGCGTCCGCTGCGGCCGTGATGTGCGCTCTGCAGGGGCGGCTACTCGGCCCCGATGACCTGGAAGTCGTGGTTGACGAAGATGTGGTGCGGCCAGTTGACACCGATGTTGTGCACCTCGTACTCGCCGCTGCTCAGCTGCACCACACGGTCGACGACGCCGCCCGGGTACGCGGCCAGGGCAGCCTTCGTCGCCTTGTCCGCCGTGGTTCCGCTGACGACCGTGCCCGACCCCTCACTGTAGTTCGCCGGGATCTGACCGACCTGCTTTGCCGCGCTCGGAGCACCACGCTGGAAGGGAACCACCTGTGCGGCAGAGGAACTCGCCGATCCGCCGTCGGTCGGTTGCACAATGACCTGCGTGGCCGTGATGGTCGTCCCGCTGGTCGTCCCGAGGACGAGGACGGGTTCGCCGGCGGTGACGGCACTCGCCGAGGTCGAGCTCGTTCCGTTCTCGTACGTGGTGGAGGACGTCTCGTTGACGGTCACCTTCTGACCCCCTGAGGTCGACATGGTGAAGCTCGACGTCGACACGCTGTCGACCTTGCCGATCGATCCTCCTTCGGCCGGCCCGGATCGAGCGTTCGATCCCCCGCCACCGGATCCGGCACCGCCAGGGAAGCCGCCGCCGGGCGCGCCGTGTCCTGCCGTTGTCGAGGGGGCCGAGGCTGCCGCCGAGGGGGCTGCCGCCTCGGAAGCCGTGGCTGTCGCCGAGGGGGACCCGGCTAGAGCGACCGAAACTCCGATCCCCGCACATCCCAGCGCAGCGGCCGCGATCCAGCCACGCCTCTTGTTCGACAGCAATCGCCGTACCCCCGATCGGTGTGCCTGCTCGGCCGTGCCTACCGAGGCCGACATGTCTGGCGAAGACGCCAGCGGGAAAGGCGGCGCAGCACCGCCGTCGCCTGAACTTCCAGCAACCGACGGCCCTGACGTCGCGCTCACGGGGCCAGCGGAAAGGGTTTCGTCCCGAGTTGCCCGGTCGTACTCGTTCATGATGGCGCTCCTCTCGCTCGGTCAGTCAGGCAAGAGTGGCGGCCATTTCTGTGAGTGCCCTATGGGCGAGCATTGAGTTGCCAGAGCAAGCGCACTGGCAGGTTGTGGCGCGGACCTCGGTGCCCTTTCCGCCCTCCGAGCACATTGCGTTCTTTGTCCCACTCGACCATGCCAGCTTCCGGATCGGCGGGACCAGCGAAGCCGTGACCTCTGTTTCTGGATCCCTGCGTTGCGGCGTTGACCTCGGGCGGCAAGCCCGGCGCACGACTACACGCGGTCCTGCTCGACGCCGTGCCCCGGCTCGCCGCCCAGCCCGCGCGCACCGCGGCCGAGCCCTGGGAAGCTGCTGCGCTTCGACGATCTCGAACCCGGCGGCCAGGACCCGGGCCGAGGCCCTTGCGGGCACTGGGGCGCACGACTTGGACCGGCTAAAGCTGACACCCGGCCCGCGCGAGTTGATGGAGTAGCTCCACGCGGACGCAAAGAATGTGGCGTCGGGTTGTAGCGCTGGATCAGCTTGATGGTGTCAATGATGTGCAGGTCCAAGTCGCGCTGGATGGAAAAGTGCTTGAGGTCGAAATCTTCGGTGACGCCAGCGGGGAGATCGTCTCACCAGAACGGCAGGTACGTTGTGACGGGCGGGCACTGGATGTGGGAAGAGGTGCCGGTCGATGGGGCTGACACGGTGCACGGGGTGACGCTGACACTGTGACCGTATAGCTAAGGGGCGGTGCGATGCGCCGGCCCCCCTCGCGTTGGCAAGATCAACAATGTTCCCGGCGGGAACATCAGCGGGAACAAGGGGCTACAAGCGGCCACAATGGAGTACGAGTAGACACATGCTGAGCAGGGCCGATAGGGTCGGTGCAGCTCAGAGGGTTGGTTCGGTGGGGTTCAAGTCCCCCCTCGGACACGTTATTTCCACAAGCGTGATTGTTCCTCGTGTTTTGCGTGATCCCCGTCCCGTTGGGCGGGGATTTTTGCTGTGGCGGCGAGGCCGCTTCGTTGGGGGTTGAGGGCGGCCACCGTCGGCCAGGCCGGCACCTTCGAGCAGGCGATGCCCCCGTAAGGCATGGACGCACGGTGATGTGGACGGTGCCGCGGATGCCGGGCTACCCGCCGGGAAACGACGCTCAACGGACGTACCGGTGTCGTGGTGCGATCAGGCTGAGTGCTGCGAGGGTCACGGCGACGAGGCCGAGTGTGGCCAGCGGGGGCAGGGCGGCGGCGAGGGGGATGGCGGCGGCGAGGATCAGGCAGGCGATCCATCTGGTGGTGAGGCGGGTGCGTGTGGTGACCCGCAGGTACCAGGTTTGGGTGGCGACGTACAGCAGGGGGCCGCCGCCGAGGAGGAGCCCGAGGGTGAGTGATCCCGCGCCGTGTGGGTGCGTGATGACGGTCTGGCAGCCGACGGCGGTGGTGACGAGTCCGGCGAGGACGACGTACTGGCCGTTGGCGCCCATCCGTGCGGTCCAGATCGGGTCGGTGGTCGGTGTCTCCTGGCGGTCGACGACGACGGGGCTGCCCGCGAAGTAGAACGCCCAGAGGGCGGCGACGAGCACGAATGCGGCGACGCCGGCGAGTATGGTGGCGGGTTCGGTTGGCGCCTCGGCGATGGCGGTCGCGGAGGTGAGGACAACCTCGCCGAGTGCGATGAGCAGGAAGAGCCGGAGCCGTTCGGCCATGTGGGCGTAGTCGAAGGCGATGTGGTGGGTCTGCAGGCGTTGATGCGGCCAGGGGTGAGCGAGCCATACGCCGGTGACGTCGATCGCGGTGGCCGCGCCCCACCACCACAGGCGTGCTCCGGGCGCGATGGCCGCGCCGACAATCCAGAACGGGGCCGAGGCGAGCAACCAGGTGAGCGCCCGGCGATAGTGCTGCCGTAGCAGCGGCGTCGGTGCCGTGGTGGCGGTGACGATGCCGCGGGCGATCTGGGTGCCGACGAGCGGGACGACGAACGCCCATCCGCCGTCGGCCGTGAACGCGATCCCGATCGCGGCATTCATGAACAGCCCAAGGGCCATCGCCGTGAGCACTGCGGCCTGGGTGTGGCGACGGGTGATGTCGAAGTAGGTCGCCTCGAACGTGGTTAGTAGCCACACGGTGAACACCGCGCAGAGCAGCACGAGGGTCTCGGCTGCACCCTGCCAGGTAAGGTCGTGCAGCAGCTGCTCGGACAGCTGCGAAACGGCGAAGACGAACACGAGGTCGTAGAACAGCTCGAGCGGCGAGACCTCACGGGCCCCGGCAGTAGTGGCGTGCCGGCCATCACTACCCTGCGGGTCATCGCCTGGATGGGCAGCACTACGGGGAGCTTCTCGTGGGTCGGACATGCGATTAACCGGCCGCCTTTCGGCGCAACAGCGCGCCCTTCCCCGCCCGGCCCAGCACCTCGTACTCGGCCAGGACCTTCTGCTCGTAGGTCGCAGAGTAGCGGCGCCGCTGGGGCCGGGCGGGGACCTTAGGATTCAGGTCCTCGGCCACCCGTCGAGTCTGCGAGGGTGACGCCGTCGGCGTCATCGTCGTGATGATTCCGGGGCAGTCATCCTTCCTCGCGCTCGGGGACAGTGACCCGGCAGGCTCAGCGCAGGCATGACCGGAGCACGGCGGATGTGTCGTCGATTGGCATAGCCGGTCTGGGGGTCCCTGGCATTACCCCTTTCAGCAGAGGCTCCCTCGTAGTCGGCGGTACGGGTTGCATGAGGTGACAGCCATGCCCATGTCGCTGATAGCGAGGTGCTGCTGAATGTCTTCCCACAACAGTCGTCGCCGGTTCTTGCCGGGCGCGGCCGGTCTCGCGGCGGTTCCTGTGGTGGCCGGGGTGGCGGGTTGCTCCTCGGGTGAGCAGGTACCCGCAGCTCGGCGCACCGCGACGCCCGCGTCCGGCGGGGCGGTGCCACGACCGCGCTGGCGGGACGTCGCAGGTTGGGTTCGCTGGAGGTTTCCAGCATCTGGCGTGGAAGCTCCGCCGCGCCGGCGACCTGCAGGCCGGGGCGGGCCTCAGCGCCCGCCCGGTCCTTCTCACCCGGGAGAACTGATGGAAGCGATGAACAGGCACCCGCGCCGAGCGATACTTCGGGGCGTACTGCTCGGCGCCGCCGGTACGGCGGCCGGGGCGGCGCTGAGCGCCTGCACCGATTCCCCTACGCCTTCCCCGGCAGGGTCTTCGACGGCCGGCAACGAATCCCGGGGCGGCTCTGTTCCGTCCTCATCCGGCGGAAGCCGGGTGCTGCTGGTCTACTTCTCGCGCGCCGGGGAGAACTACTTCAACGGTGGCCGTAAGCGCCTCACGGTCGGCAACACCGAGGTCGTGGCCGGCATGATCAGGCGGCTGATCGGCTGCGACGTGCACCGGATCGAGGCCGCCGATCCCTACCCCGACGACTACGACCCGACGGTGGCGCGTAACGTGCGGGAACAGCAGGCGAACGCCCGGCCGGCCATCGCGGATCCCCTGGCCTCGATCGCACCCTACGACACGGTCATCTTGGGCAGCCCGATCTGGAACGTCCGAGCACCCATGATCATGACGACGTTCGCCGAGGGCTTCGACTTCACCGGCAAGACGATCCACCCGCTGACGACGTACGCGATGAGCGGCCTGGGAACCACCGAACGTGACTACGCCGCCTCGTGCCGCGGCGCGAGGCTCGGGGAGGGCCTTGCCGTGCGCGGTGAGGAAGTCGCCGACGCTGAGCCGGCCGTCGAGGCTTGGCTACGCCGCATCGGTCTGCTGGCCGGCTGATCCGCGGGAGCGTCACCGGTCGACGTGGGCGGGGCCGCTCTCCTGCGTCGCGGCCCAGGTGGCGAGCAGCTCAAGGCCGTCACCAGAGGGGGTGCCCGGCTCGGCGGAGTAGGTCACGATGGTCAGGGTCTCGTCGCCGGCCAGCTCGAGCCCCTCGTAGGCGAGTTCGAGGTCACCGACGGCGGGGTGGCGGAAGCGTTTCGTGCCGTGCCGGTGTACGAAGACGTCCCGGGTTGCCCACCACGCACGGAAGGCGTCGCTGCGCATGGACAGCTCACCAATGAGGTTCATCAGCTGCTTGTCGTGCGGGTGCTGGGCCGCGGCGATGTGCAACGAGCCAACGGCGGAGCGGGCCGTCTTGGCCCATTCCGGATAGAACAGCTGCGCGTGCGGGTCCAGGAACGTGAAGCGCATCGAGTTCACCGGCAGCGCCACGCCGGTGGAGAACAGCGGCGCGTAGAGAGCCTTGCCGAGCGGGTTCGCGGCGAGGATGTCGAAGCGGTAGTTGCGCAGGAACGCGGGCACGCCCGTCATCGAGTTCAGCAGGCGGTGGATCGCGGGCCGGATTTCAGGCGTGCTGTCGCGGCGGGCGCGGGTCCGGGCGGGCTGAGGGCCGGCGGCGCGGGCCAAGTGGTGCAGGTGCGCGGTCTCGGTGTCGTCGAGTTGCAGGGCGCGGGCGATGGCGTCCAGGACGCTGTCGGACACGCCGGTGAGGTTGCCGCGTTCCAGACGGGTGTAGTACTCGACGCTCACCCCGGCGAGCGCGGCGACCTCGCCGCGGCGCAGTCCGGCGACGCGCCGGCTGCCGTAGGCGGGGATGCCGGCCTGTTCGGGGCTGATCTTCGCCCGGCGTGAGGTGAGGAACGCGCGGACCTCGTTGCGGTTGTCCGTACCCATAACCCCAGGCTAGGCAGCCCGCACGGGGTAAGGGGGTCCCTGCCATTACCCCTTTACGCGGTGACTCCCTCCCGGTCGCGGTTGACGGTTCCCTGGAGGCATGTCCCTTTCCTCTCCCGCCGCGCTCACCGCCCCGGCGGCGGCCTCACCGGTCGTGCGGTCACGGGCGTCGCTGGTGGTGGCGATGCTCGGCTTCGCGGTCGTCACCCTCGACACGCAGGTCGTCAACGTCGCGCTGCCCGACATCAGCTGGGATCTCGGCGGCAGCCTGGCCGGGCTGCAGTGGGTGGTCACCGGTTACACGCTGATGTTCTCCGCGCTGCTGCTGTTCGCCGGTACCTGTTCCGACCGGATCGGGGCCCGCCGCGCGTACGGGGTCGGCATGCTGGTGTTCGTGACGGCCTCGGTGGTGTGCGGGCTGGCGCCGAGCCTGGGCTGGCTGATCGCGGCGCGGGTGGTGCAGGGCGTCGGCGCGGCGCTGGTCACGCCGACGTCGCTGGCGCTGATCCGGGCCGCCTACCACGACAGCGTCGCCCGGGCGCGGGCGATCGCCTACTGGGCGATGGGCGGGTCGATCGCGGCCGCGGCCGGGCCGGTGCTCGGCGGCGCGCTGACACAGCTGGACTGGCGGCTGATCTTCTTCCTCAACGTGCCGGTCGGCGTCGTCGCCGTGCTGGTGCTGCGCGGCGCCGCCGACTCGCCGCGGCACGACGCTCCGTTCGACTGGACCGGGCAGGTCGCCGCCGTGGTCGCGCTGGCCGGGCTGACCTATGCGGTCATCGAGGGCGGAAACCTGGGCTACGGCAACCGCCGGATCCTCGCAGCGTTCGCGGTCGCCGTCGTCGCCGCCGTGGTGTTCCTGGCGGCGCAGGCCCACGGCCGGCATCCCATGGTGCCCCTGGACCTGTTCCGTTCCCGCACGGTCAGCGTCGCCCTGATCGTGAGCTTCCTCGGCATGGTCGGCTTCTACGGCGTGGTCTTTCTCCAGTCGCTGTACTTCCAGCAGTTGCGCGGTGCGTCGCCGTTCGTCACCGGCCTGCTGTTCCTGCCGATGACCGCCCTGGTCGCGATCCTCAACCCGCTCGCTGCCCGCACCGCCGTCCGCCTCGGCCCCGCGGCGCCGATCATCGGCGGCCAGCTGGTGATGGCAGCCGGTCTGGCCGGGCTGGTACTGCTGCCCGCCGACGCCCCGGTCCTGTTGGTCGCGGCGGCCATGGTGCCGGTCGGCGTCGGCGGCTCGTTCACCGTCCCGCCCATCACGGCGCTGATCCTCGACAGCGTCCCGCACCACCGGGCCGGCACGGCCAGCGGCGTGTTCAACACCTTCCGTCAGCTGGGCGGCTCGTTCGGCGTCGCCGTCTACGGCGCCGTCGTCGCCTCGCAAGCCACGTTCCTGCACGGCCTGTACCTCAGCCTCACCGCCACCGCCATCCTGCTGCTGCTTACCGCCACCGCCAGCCTGGCGCTGCGCGGCCCTCGTCACTGATTCCGTCACTGGAAGGAACGACCGCTATGCGCGCCACGCTCTTCGGAGGCCCCGGCGACATCACCGTCGGCGAGCGCCCCGACCCACGCCTCGAAACGCCCACTGACGCGGTGGTGCGCGTCACGCTGGGCTGCGTCTGCGGCTCCGACCTGTGGTACTACCGCGGCGTCAACCCGCACGCGCCCGGCCCGATCGGCCACGAGTTCATCGGCGTCGTCGAGCAGGTCGGCGCCGACGTCACCTCCCTGCGGCCCGGGGATCTGGTCGTCGCGCCCTTCACCTTCTGCGACGG
Organism: Micromonospora sp. BS32; assembly: GCF_059089345.1. NCBI lineage: Bacteria > Bacillati > Actinomycetota > Actinomycetes > Micromonosporales > Micromonosporaceae > Micromonospora > Micromonospora sp. BS32. Next base: position 450,710 of record NZ_JBSSHR010000003.1, on the reverse strand, counting down.
CACCTGCGCCAACTGCGCCGCCGGGTGGACCGGCAACTGCCTGCACGGCGGTTCCTTCGGCAACCACGGCATCGACGGCGGCCAAGGCGAGTTCGTCCGGGTCCCGTACGCCGACGCCACCCTGGTCAAGGTCCCCGGCGGCGGCCACACCGACACCACCCTCAAGTCCCTGCTCGCCCTGTCCGACGTCATGTGCACCGGCCACCACGCCGCGGTCAGCGCCGGTATCGAGCCCGGCGACACGGTCGCCGTCGTCGGCGACGGCGCCGTCGGCCTGTGCGCGGTCATCGCCGCCAAGCGGCTCGGCGCCGACCGGATCATCGCGCTGAGCCGCAACCCCACCCGGCGAGCCCTCGCACGCGAGTTCGGCGCGACAGACATCGTCACCGAACGCGGCGACGACGCCACGAAGCTGATCATGGACATGACCGGCGGCCTCGGCGTCGACGCCGCCCTGGAATGCGTCGGCACCGGCCAGTCCATGGCCACCGCGTTCAGCATCGCCCGCGTTGGCTCCATCGTCGGCGGGATCGGCGTGCCCCACGACTCCGTCGTGCCGATCGACACCGTCATCTTCCGCAACGTCGGCCTGCGCGGCGGTGTCGCTCCCGCCCGCCGCTACATCCCCGAACTGCTCGACGACGTGCTCACCGGCCGCATCAACCCCGGCCTCGTCTTCGACTACGAAACCGATCTCGACGGCATCGCCGACGCCTACACCGCCATGATCGAGCGCCGCGCCACCAAGTCCCTCGTTCGCATCAGTGCCGGTCAGTAGCGATTCGCCGGTGTCAAACCTGCGGTGGGGGGCCCTGCCATTAACCCTCCCGGCCGACATGATTCCGCGCTCAAGGGAGAACGAAAGACTGTGGCCCACGAATCCACGGCGTCCTCGACGAGGGACGAGCTGACGACGATCGGTCGAGCGCAGGAGCTCGCCATCGTCGGGTCCGTCGTCGGACCCAACGCGAGCGCGGTCACCATCCGCCTGCTACCCAGAAGCTGAAAGGAACCCGTCCCATGACTATCCCGGAACTGACGTTGAACAACGGCGTCGAGATGCCCGCGCTCGGGTTCGGTGTCTTCCAGACTCCACCCGAGGAGACCCGCGCCGCGGTTGAGGCGGCGCTGTCAACCGGCTACCGGCACATCGACACCGCGGCGGCCTACGGCAACGAACGGGGAGTCGGCGAGGCCGTCCGCAACTCCGGCCTCGATCGGGCCGACGTCTTCCTGGAGACCAAGATCTGGATCAGCGACTACGGCTACGACCAGACCCTGCACGGCTTCGACAAGAGCGCCCGCAAGCTCAGCGTCGATCAGATTGACCTGCTCATCCTGCACCAGGCCCTGCCGTCACAGTTCGACAAGACCCTGGGGGCATACCGCGCCCTGGAGACGTTGCTCGCTGACGGCAAGGTCCGCGCCATCGGGGTCAGCAACTTCATGGTCGACCACCTCACCACGCTGCTGGACAAGGCGACGGTCGTGCCCGCCGTGAACCAGATCGAGGTGCACCCGTACTTCACCCAGCGCGAAGTGCAGGCATTCGGCGCCGCGCACGGCATCCTCACCCAGGCCTGGTCGCCGATCGGCGGCATCACCTTCTACCGGGACGGCAACCACACCAGCACCCTGCAGGACCCGGTGATCGGCGAGATCGCCAAGGCGCACGGCAAGACGCCCGCGCAGGTGATGCTGCGCTGGCACCTGCAGCAGGGCCGCTCGGCCATCCCGAAGTCGACGAACCCGCAGCGCATCGCGGAGAACTTCGACGTCTTCGACTTCCAACTCACCGACGAGGAACTTGCCGCCATCGACGGCCTCGACACCGGCCGGCGCGGCGGCCCAGAGCCGGCCGACATCACCCTCGAGACCTTCGGCCGGCCGATCCCCGAAGCCTGATCAACACCGCACCCCCGCTCTCGCCCTCGCCGCAGAACAGCGGGGGCTCGCTCGACGAACGACACGAAGGGACCAACATGCGTACCGCCAAGCTCGGCGACCTCGAGGTCGCCCGGATCGGCCTGGGTGCGATGGGAATGTCGCACGGCTACACCGGCGCCGGCACCGACGACGCCGAATCGATCCGCACCATCCACCGGGCGCTCGACCTGGGTGTCACGCTCATCGACACCGCGGAGATCTACGGCCCGTTCGTCAACGAGGAACTGGTCGGCAGGGCGATCAAGGGGCGACGCGACCAGGTGGTCCTGGCGACCAAGTTCGGGCTGGTCGCGCACGACGGCCGGGGACCGTGGACGCGTGACAGCAGCCCGGACAACATCCGCATCGCGGTCGAGGGCTCGCTGCGCCGGCTGGGAACCGACCACATCGACCTGTACTACCAGCACCGGGTCGATCCGCAGACTCCGATCGAGGACACCATGGGCGCGCTGGCCAGGATGGTGGAGCAGGGCAAGGTCCGTTACGTCGGCCTCTCCGAGGCGTGGATCGACACGATCCGCCGCGCACACGCGGTCCACCCGGTCACCGCGCTGCAATCGGAGTACTCCCTGTGGACCCGGGACCAGGAGCAGGTGCTGCCGGCGCTGCGCGAACTGGGCATCGGACTGGTCGCCTACTCCCCATTGGGCCACGGCTTCCTCACCGGCACGCTGCGCACCCCAGAGGACGTCGAGCGCCTCGACGACGACGACTTCCGCAAGAACAACCCGCGATTCACCGGCGAGAACTTCCAGCGCAACCTGCGCATCGCCGACGAGGTGCAAACGGTCGCCAACCAGGTGGGCGCCACACCGGCGCAGGTGGCCCTGGCGTGGCTGCTCACCAAGGGCGACGACGTCGTGCCCATCCCCGGCACCAAGCGCGTCAGCCGGGTGGAGGAGAACACTGCCGCCGATGCCGTCGAACTGACCGCCGAGCAGATCGCGATCCTGGACCGCCTCACCCCGGCCGAGGGCGGCCACCACACCGAGGCCCAGATGCAGATGATTGAACGGTAACCCTACGCTGACCCGGATCACGCGAGAGCAGTTGCCTGCCAACAGCGCCTCAGCTACGCGACTCCTGTCCAAACAACGGGTCGACCCCGGAGGCATTTGTGGATCGCGTGGTGCTCGGATGGTGCTCCGATATTCGCGACCATACGAGCACGCCCGAAATCAACGACAGCGGAACAGCGCCGAAGCCCGCGATTGGCAGCGACCCCGCCGCTGCCGTAGACAAGAGGTAGCGGAGCGTACCGGCCGGGGTCGGCACGCGGATCAACCCGTTCAACCTCCTACCCACCGGCGACCCCCGACAACTGGCCACAGATCGAGCCAGATGGCTTTGCCCGGACGCCTAGGTAGACATGGCTTCTCTAGCGTACGGATTCCGCGTTTCGCGGAGAGGGTGGTTTCCAGCGGTCGCCGCAACGGTGACGATTGAGGTCGGCCGTGGGCCAGCCGCGCGAGCAAAGTCAGCCGGGCCGACCGGGCGGTCAACGGGGTGGGCTTCTGCCGCGCAGCCGCTCGGCGAGCTCTCGGACGGCGTCGCCGAAGCGTGGGTCGGACTCGCCTGGCCAATGTCCGACGATGGGAGGCGCGACGGTGTCGCTCGGCGGGACGACGATGTCCCACGGGTCGCGCAGTCGCCGGTCGACTGAACCGGCCGGTCCGGCGACGGTCGGTGGCTGGCCGGAGCGGTGGGGGGAGAAGATCCAGCTGCCGATGGGGTCGGTGTCGCGCCAGAGGTTCAGCCAGCGCCAGTCGACCCGCTCGCCCACCTCGTGCAGCACCTGGTCGTCGACGTAGGCCGGGAAGAGTCGAGCGTAGAGGCGGCGGAGCGGTGAGCCGTACGTCAGCAGCGCTACGCGGTCCCCAACGCCGGGTGGCAGCTGCAGCACCGTCGCGGCGAGCAGTACCGAGCCGTGGCTGTGCCCGGTGAGCAGCACCGAGTCGCCGCGGGAGGTCAGGTAACAGATGCGTCGGGTCAGCTCCGGCACGGCGCGTTCGGCGTAGCAGGGGGGAGCGAAGGGGTGGGCGATTCGCGGCCAGAAGGTGCCCAGGTCCCACAGCACGCCGACGTAGCGGCGGAACTCGGCCGTGCGGTACGCGAGGATGCCGGCGATCACGAGCGCGAGGATGAGCGCCGCGATGACGTAGCTGCCCACCGCGGTACCGAAATTGATCAGTGCGGCGGGCACCCCGGTCCACCGCTCGATGACGTCCGCCGGATACAGCCCCAGCAGCCCCACGGTGCTGGTGGCCAGGCCGAGCCCGGCGAGCAGGGCGTACACCACGGCGAGCAGTTCCAGCCGCTCGGTGAAGCGGGCCCGAGCGATCGTCTTCTCGACCTGCCGCAGCCGGGGAGCGGCCTCGGGCGGCGCGTCCGGGAAGTCCCGGGCCACCGTGGCCGCGGCGGCGCGGCGCCGGCCGGGCCTGGACACCAGGCTGACCACGGCGGCAAAGACCAGTGCAGCCAGCACCGCGAGGAAAAAAGCGAAGATCGCCCACTTGTACGCCAGCGGTGGACCGGTGGGCGATCGGTGCACCGTCGGCGCGCCGCGGTCCAGCAGGTCTCCCACCCGGTAGACCAGCTCGGCGGAGAACGCCGCCGCCACCCCGCTGGCGACCGCGGCGAGGACCGGCGCCCCGAGTCCGCGCAGCGGCGCACTGCTGCGCATACCGCCGCGCTGGCGCAACACCACCGCCCAGAGCACGACCAGCAGGACAGTCTGCGCGAAGAACAGCCACGCAACTATCACGGCGTACCCGGGCAGGCCGTCCCCGGAGGGCCAAGGCGTCGGATCCGCTGCCACCACGACGAGCACCAGCGTGGTGAGCGCCCCCGCCACCGCTCGCAGCCCGCGGGTCGCCCGGTCGACCCCCCGGGCCCGCTCCGGCTGGTCGATCATCGGGTGGGCGCAGACCAGCGCGACGCAGGCGGTCAGCACCGCGCCGGTCGCGACCGCCAGAGCGACGGTGCTGGCGGAGGCGCCACCGCCGGCCCGGGCGGCGAGCAGGCTGAGGTCCAGTGTGGCGAACGCGGCGGCGACGTGGATCGCGCGCAGCCGCTCGACAGGTGGTGCGACGTCCCACTGCCCCACGGCGCTGAGTTGGTGCGTACCGGAGATGGTGGTGGGCCCCCGGAACGTCTGGCGGTTCCATGGCTTTCCGGCGCCGAGCCGCCAGACCAGGCCGACGGCGGCGGCCGGGACGAGCGCGAGTACCGCCAGCCGCAGGCCCGTCGGCCGCCCCCCGAGCCACGACAGCCAGCTCCGCCCGGACAGGCAGCTCGGCAAGGTCATGCACTTCCAGGCGACCTGGTCCAGCGCCACCCCGGCGATGGAGAGCACGTACAGCGCGGTCAGCGTGAGCGCCAACAACCGGCAGAGCGCCTTCACCACCGCCGTGCCCGCCATGCCGTGGCTGGCCGGACGCATCCAGATCGCCACGTTGCAGAGCATGAACGGCAGCAGGAACACCAGCGACAACGTGCGTACCGCAGTTCCCGAGGGCAGGTCGCTCCAGCGGTATGCCTCCAGGACCACCCCGCCCGCCCCTTTGGTGTCGGGGTATCCCGGCCGGGGTCGGTGGAAGCCGCCGCTGCGGTCACCGGCGACCTGGTGTGTGTTCGGACGGTCCAGTACTTGCCCGGCGCTGGCGCCCGAGACCCCGTGCACCCGCAGTTCGATGACGTCGCCGGCAGCAAACGGTCCGCCCCGCGGTTGTGGCGTGTCCGCCATGTTTCCCCCCGGGAGGCGTCTCTGGCTGCCGGTGGCTGGCCGGCGCGCCGCCGCTGTGGCCCCTCTGTGCGGCGGGGCGCGTCTACCCATTCCATGGGCGATCACGCGTGACGGAGACGGGAGGTAGCGCGGGACGGCCCGCATCGGCAACGCCGAGCAAGAACGCGATGCGCCGGGAAGAGCGGGGTCGATCTCTATTACGGCGACGTCGATTACTGGAACGGCATCGTGCGGGTCGGAAGCTTCGACGGTGGCCGCGAGATCGCGCGCCAGTCAGACGGATTCCGAGTGACGATCGAGCCGGCAGATTGAGGGTGCCTGCTTTTCGAGATCCACCGCTTCGACCCGAACACCCCGATCAAGGAGACCATGGAAGCCGCCACGATGTCGTCAAGGCCGGCAACCTCGGCGCCCGCGAGCTGCTGGCGCACCGCGTGGGCGTCGCGCTGACCGTCGGCACGGCGATGCTGGCCCTGGCGCTCGTCCTGACCGTCGTGCTGATCATCCGTGGGCGCAGGTCCGCCGAGGTCAAGGAGACTGCGGCGGCCACGCTGGCCGGCCGCCGCGCCTGACCGGGCAGCCCACCCGCCAGCCGCGTCCCCACCATCTCGGGACCTACGGTCGCAGTAGGGGTTGCATCCCTCGCGGTGCGGGTCATCCGTCAATGGCGATCAGATCCTCGATCGGCAGCAGAGCGGAGCCGACAGCAACGGAGTCGCCACCCAGTTCAGTGATCGTCAGCTCGAACTGTTCACCGGGACGGGCCAGACAGTGTCGGCTGATGGAGTCGCGTAACCGTGCCGCAACAGATTCCATGAGCCGTAGCCCGACCCAGCCGCCGATGACGATCTTTTCGGGGTTGTGCAGGTTCACCAGCCCGCCTAGGCCTGCGCCGAGACAGTCGATCGCCTCGTCCAGAACCGCGGATGCGGTGGTGTCGCCGCTCGACGCGGCGTCGATCAACGCCCCTATTGCTCGCCAGCCGGTGCCGTCGAACTCACCGCCGCGTCGCTTCCACTCGGCCAGTATGGCGTCGGAGCCGACGTACGCCTCCACGCAGCCGATGTTGCCGCAGGGGCATCGCCGGCCGTTGCGTTCGATGACCATGTGGCCCCATTCGCCCGCGCTGGAACGCGATCCGCGGGCCAATCTGCCTTCGGAGATGACGCCGAGGCCGACGCCTCGGCCCAGCAGGGCGACGAGAGCGAAGTTGCAGCCGCGGGCCGCCCCGTACCAGAGCTCGGCTCGGGCCTGCATCTTCGCACCGTTCTCGGCGAGGACGGGCTCGGTGGCGGTGCACAGGTTGGTGATGTCCACCGGGTCCCAGCCCAGGCTCTGGGCGTATAGGGTCTGTCGGCCGTCGGGGTCAGTCTCCACGGCTCCGGGTAGGCCGAGCCCGATGCCGAGCAGGTTCGTCCAGCGGTCGGAGTTGCGCTCGCGTAGCGCGGTGAGGGCATCGTTGAGGTCTGCGGCGATCCGGTCGGAAGGTTCGCGTTCGCTGCTGCCGCGGAACTCGCGGTCGATGCGGTTCATCGCGAGGTCGAACATCTCGACTGCGACGCCCCGCTCGCCGATGTCGGCGCCTATGGTTATGGCGCTGTCGGCTCGCGGTCTCAGCAGGGCGATGGGCCTTCCGCCGCGGGAGGCCATGGACCCGGATTCCTCGACGAGTCCGTCGGCGATGAGGTCGGACACGATGTTGATGACGGATGCCGAGGACAATCCGCTGTCCTGGGCGATCGTGGCGCGGGTCGTCTCGCGGACCAGGATGATGTGCTTGAGGACCGTCGCTCGATTCCGGCGCCGGAGGCTGCTGACCGTGGACGGCTCGGCTGCGATGTATCCGGCCTGCCTGACGGATGCTGGATGCATGGTGAGCGAAGCGTAGCAACATCGCATAGCTTGACAGCCTGTGCGTTTGGGACGCCAGCACTTGGGGCGGGTCGGTTGTTGCCCGTTGCCGTATGAGCTCGACGGCCGACCATTTGCCGGCCCTACCTGTTGACTCGAACCATTCCGTGCCAGTGCCGACTGAGCGACCACGCGGACGCTGTCAAGCATGAGCCGCTCGGCCGTGGCGCGGCCGTGCCGCCGTGCCGCACACGGCTGTCCCGCGTCCCGGAGGGCCATGCTGTGCTGGTCCTGTTGCGCGGCGCACTGTGATCGCCAATGCCGCCTCTGCGCTGCCCCCGGCTCTTCCATGAGGATCTTGGAAACAGGGTATTGCGGCTAGTTATCCCAGGACTTAACCTAAGTCCTGACTTTAGGGGTGTCCATGACTGCACGCGCCACCGTCAGAGACCTTCGGGTACGTAACCGTGCCGCCGTGCTCCGGCAGGTCGTGCTAACCGGGGAGACGACCCGGGCCGCTCTGGCAAGCGAGTGCGGGCTGTCGCAGGCGACGGTAACCAACGTCGTCGGCGACCTCATCCGCGACGGACTCGTTGAGGAGCACGGGTCGTTGCCCTCCTCCGGCGGGCGGCCGATCGCCCGGCTTCGTCCGGTGAAAGCCGGGGCGTACGTGATCGGCGCGGACGTGGGCGAGCACGGCGTGACGGCGGAGTTGTTCGACCTGTCCCTGCAGCGGGTGGATCGGGTCTTCCGCCGGCTCGCCACCCGGGTCACTAGCCCCGATCGGATCGCAGGGGTGCTGGACGCGGCGGTCGCCCAGTTGCGTGTGGCCAATCCCGGCCCGGACCGGGCGCTCGTGGGGATCGGTCTCGGACTGCCCGGCGTCGTGGACACGGCTGACGACGGGTCCACGACGGTCTACGCGCAGAGCCTCGGCTGGGAGGCGACCGGGCTGGACGAGTTGTTGGTACCGACCGACGTGCCGATTCTCGCGGACAACGGTGCGAAGACCCTGGCCATGGCGGAAACCTGGTTCGGCGCGTCCAGCGGGCGCAGTCACAGCATCGTCGTCCTGGTGGGGCGTGGTCTGGGTATCGGCGTGATCGCCGGCGGGCGCCTCCTTCGCGGTTCATCGAGCAGCGCGGGAGAGTGGGGTCACACCAAGGTTTCCAATGGCGGTCCGACCTGCCAGTGCGGTGCCCGTGGCTGCCTTGAGGCGTACGTCGGCGGAGACGCGGTGGTCCGGCGCTGGCGCGAGGCCGGTGCGCAGGTCGCCGGACCGGACGAGGAGGCTCTCGCCCGGCTCATCGACGCCGCTGACGCCGGTGACGCGGCGGCCGCGCGGGTGCTCGACGAGACCCTCGAGATCCTCGGACTGGGGCTGGCGAACCTGGTCAACTTGTTCAATCCCGAACAGTTGGTCATCGGCGGTTGGGCGGGGCTGCGCCTGGTCGAGCGTCGACAGGCCGAACTTCACCGGCAGGTCTCCCGCTTCGCGCTGCACCGACCGGCGGATCAGGTCGTGCTCGAGCCGAGCAAGCTCGGCGACGATGCGGTCGCGCTCGGCGCCGCCCTCCTGCCCCTTGAGCAGTTCATCGACGGCAATCTCACGACAACGACTGCACACACGCAGCCCGCGGGGAAGGCACAGGCATGACGATCACCGGTGTAGGAACCGACCTCGACGTACTCGATCTGGCGGCCATTCCGGTCGGCTTCGCCTGGGGCGCGGCGACAGCGGCCTACCAGATCGAAGGTGCGGTGACCGAGGACGGCCGCGGTCCTTCCATCTGGGACACCTTTGCCCATACCCCGGGCGCCACGGTACGTGGCGAGACCGGTGATGTGGCCTGCGACCACTACCACCGGTGGGAGTCGGACCTGGACCTGATGGCCGAACTTGGCCTCACCGCATATCGGCTGTCGCTGTCCTGGTCCCGGCTGCAGCCGGCCGGACACGGCCCACTGAACCCGAAGGCGGTCGCCTTCTACCGCCAACTGCTCGCCGGGCTGCGTGAGCGCGGCCTGCACCCGTTCGTGACCCTGTACCACTGGGACCTGCCGCAGCCACTGGAGGACGCGGGCGGGTGGCCGGTGCGCGCCACAGCGGAACGCTTCGCGGAGTACGCCGAGCGGGTCGTGACCGAGCTGGGTGACCTTGCTGAGGACTGGGTGACGCTCAACGAGCCGTGGTGCTCGGCCTTTCTCGGCTACGGCGCGGGTAAACACGCCCCGGGGCGCACCAGCGACACCGACGCGGTCGCGGCGGCGCACCACCTCAACCTGGCCCATGGGTTGGCCGTGCCGCGGATGCGCGAACGGCGGCCGGGGATCCGGATCGGCGTCACTCACCTCATCACGGACATCGTGCCCGCCTCGGACACCGCTGCCGATCTGGCCGCCGCCGGGCGGATGGACGCCAACAACAACCTCATGTTCCTCGACCCGCTCCTGCGCGGCCGCTATCCCGACGCCGTCTACGAGCTGTACGCCCGGCAGGGGCTCCGAGATCTGGTGGCAGCTCCGGATGAGCAGATCATCGCCACGCCGATCGACTTCCTCGGAGTGAACCACTACCAGCAGATCGTCGTGAGCCATGACGACGCCGAGCCGCACCTGGGTGCTCGGGCCGTGCCGGCCAAGCCCGCTACCACGTCCCTACGGTGGTCGGTGAAGCCGGAATCGCTGCGCAACGTGCTGCTACGGGTCGCCACCGAGTACCCGGCGCTGCCGCTGTACGTCACGGAGAACGGCGCGAGTTTCGACGACTACGTCGGCCACCAGGGCGAGGTCGTCGATCTCGAGCGGATCGAGTACCTGCGGGGCTACCTGCAGGCGGCCGCCGAGTCGATCCGCGACGGAGTCGACCTTCGGGGCTACTTCGTGTGGTCGCTGATGGACAACTTCGAGTGGGCCGAGGGCTACGGCAAGCGGTTCGGGCTCATCTATGTGGACTACCACACCCTGCGCCGCACACCCAAGGCGAGCGCCGGCTGGTATCGCGACGTCATCACCCGGCATGCCCGGACGGTTGGTCAGAACCGTCCGGGCGCTCCCGCCGAATGATCACCCAACCACCATCAGAATGGAGTTGCAGCATGAACAGGTTACTGAAGGCCGGTGTCGCGGTCGCGGCCGCCTTCGCGATGTCGGCGGGGCTCGCCGCCTGCGGTGGGGACGAGTCGGGCGCGGGAGGCGCACCGAAGCTCAAGGTCTGGGTCATGGGCGACGACGGGTCGAAGCTCGAGGAGCTCGTCGGTGACTTCACCAAGAGCTCGAAGATCAAGGTCGAGGTGGACGCGGTCCCGTGGGACAGCGTGAACGAGAAGCTCACCACCGCGGTCGCGTCCGGCAACGGGCCCGATGTGATGCAGATCGGGCTCTCGCTGCTGCCGACCGCCATCGACGCCGGTGCGCTCGCCGACCTGAGTTCGATGAGGTCGGCCCACCCCAACCTGGCCGACGACAAGTTCCTCGACGCGGCGGCGGCCAGCAAACTGAATCCGGCGGGCAAGGTGCTTTCCGTGCCGTGGGTCAGCGACACCCGCGTGCTGTTCTACCGCACCGACATCCTGGCCAAGGAGGGCCTGAGCGCCGCGCCGGCCACCTGGGACCAGGTGCGGGAGTACGCCAGGAAGCTGGCCGCTCGGGGCAAGGGCAACTACGGCTACTACATCCCCCAGTGGGACGCCCCCCTGCCGGTGCAGTTCACCTGGCAGGCCGGCGGGGACATCGCCGACGCCTCCGGCAGGATCAACCTCGACACCCCGGAGTTCACGCGCGCGACGGACTACTACCTGAGCTTCTACGCCGACAAGCTGGTACCCACCGCGTCGGACTTCGACCAGACGCAGGGCTTCGTCTCCGGCACCACCCCCATGCTCATCTCCGGTCCCTACCTCGCGAAGGAGATCACCGAGCAGGCGCCGGACCTCGCCGGCAAGTGGGCCGTCGCTCCCATGCCCGGCGACAAGGCCGGCACCGCCCTGTACGCGGGTTCCAACCTGGGCGTCTTCAGCAAGTCGCAGAACGTGGAGGCGGCAGTCAAGCTGCTGGACTACCTTGCCGAGCCGGAGACGCAGCTCAAGTGGTACGAGAGCACCGGTGAGCTGCCGGCGGTCAAGGCGGCACTCAACGACCCGGGCCTGGCCGACGACCCGAACGTCAAGGTGTACGCCCAGCAGCTGACCAACGCGAAGTTGCTGCCGCTCACCTCGGCCTGGGATCCGGTCAGCAAGAAGTTGCTCTCCGCCCTCAACGAGATCGCCCTCAAGGGCGCCGACCGCACGGCCACCCTCGCGAAATTGAACCAGGACATCGGCGCATTGCAGAAGTAGCCCGGATTCCAGGTGGGCGCGCTGCGCGCCCACCTGGACCGAACAGGAGACCTCATGACCGACACCATTCGCGCCACGGACACGGCCCCGCCCGGGGTAGGGCCGACGGCATCCAGGCAGCCGGCACGCCGCCGCCGGCGACAGCGCCCACTGACCCCGTACATCCTGATTGGACCCGCGTTCGCGCTTCTGGTCGCGTTCGGGATCCTGCCGATTCTCGTGGCGGCGGGCGTGAGCCTCACCGACCTCGACCTGCGCGGGTTGGGTGACCCCGCCGCGGCGCGCTTCGTCGGGCTGGAAAACTACCAGCGCCTGTTCGCCGACGGCGAGTTCTGGTCCGCGCTGGGCAACACCGGAATCTTCGTGGCGTGCGGCGTACCAGTGATCATCCTCGGATCCCTCGCGGTCGCCATCGCGCTCAACCAGAGCCAGTCACGGTTCTTCCGCTTCCTGACGAGCTTCTACTTCCTGCCGGCGATCACGGCCATCGTCGCCATCTCGCTGATCTGGGGATACCTGCTCAACGGGCAGTTCGGCCTGATCAACTACCTGCTGGGTCTGGCCGGCGTCGACCCGGTGCCCTGGTGGAGCGAACCGACCGCGGCGAAGTTCTCCGTCGCGCTGGTGGCGGTCTGGCGCGCCTCCGGGCTCAACATCGTCATCTTCCTCGCCGCGCTCCAGTCCATCCCGAGGGAGTACCACGAGGCTGCGTCATTGGACGGCGCAGGAGAGTGGCGAAAGATCATTAGCGTGACCGTGCCCCTGCTGCGCTTCGCGATCTTCTTCGTCACGGTCACCACGCTGATCTTCTGGATGCAGTTCTTCGACGAGCCGTACGTCCTCACCAGGGGCGGTCCCACCGGGTCCACCACCTCGATCTCGCTCTACATCTACCAGCAGGGGTTCCAGCTCAACGAGTTCGGGTTCGCCTCGGCCGCCTCGCTCGTGCTCTTCGTCGCCATCTTCGCCGTCACCGCCGTCCAGCTGCGCGCCAGGAGGCTCTCGCATGACTAGTCCTGCCGTCCGCCGCCGGTGGCGTCTGGCTCCACTGGCGATCGTGCTGTCCGCCGGCGCGGTCCTGACCGCGTTCCCGTTTTTCTGGATGCTCACCACGTCGGTGAAGCCGCTGAGTCAGTCACGCCGCTATCCGCCCGAGGTGCTGCCCTCGGAGGTGTCGTTCGCGGCGTACCAACGGCTGTTCGAGGATCTCGACTTCGGCCGGTATCTGATCAACACGGTCGTGGTCGTGCTCATCAGCTTCGTCGGCCTGCTGCTGATGGCCATGGCGGGATACGGTTTTGCGAAGTTCCGCTTCGGCGGCAAGCAGGTGATGTTCGGGCTCGTGCTGGCCACGATGATGATCCCGGTCCAGGTCACGATGATTCCGACCTATCTGCTGCTCAACAGCGTCAGCCTGACCAACACACTGGTCGGCATCGCGTTGCCCGCGCTGGTGAGCGGGTTCGGCATCTTCCTGTTCCGGCAGTTCATGATCACCATCCCGGATGAGCTGCTCGAGGCCGCGCGACTCGACGGCGCCGGTGAAGCCAGGGTGTTCCGCTCGATCGTGCTGCCACTGTCCCGGCCGATCCTCGCGGTGCAGGCCGTACTGGTCTTCATCGCGGGCTGGAACAGCTTCCTCTGGCCGCTGATCATCGCCAACGACGAGGAGAAGTACACCCTCGCCGTCGGCCTGTCACTGCTGAACAAACAGCTGAGTGTCAACCCACCGCTGCAGATGGCGGGCGCGTCGCTGATGGTCGTGCCCATCCTGATCGTCTTCGCGATCTTCTCCCGGCACGTCGTCCGCGGCTTCACCATGTCGGGTCTCAAGTGAGGGATTACACCATGAACAGCTTCCTGCGCGCCGTGGACGGGCGCCTGCACGACGGCCACGGCCAGCCGGTGCTCCTGCGCGGCGTGGGGCTGGGGAACTGGCTCCTGCCCGAGGGGTACATGTGGAAGTTCGAACCGCCCGGCCCGCAGTCGCCCCGTGAAATCGAGGCACTTTTCGCCGACCTCGTCGGAACCGACCGCGCCGAGCAGTTCTGGGCCGGCTTCCGGGAGCGGTTCATCACCGACGCCGACCTCGCCCGGATCGCCGCCGAAGGCATGAACCACGTCCGTCTGCCGATCAACGCGCGAGGGCTGCTGACCGACGACGGTCACCTGCGACCCGACGCCTTCGCCCCGATCGACTGGTTGATCGACAGATGCCGGGTCCACCGGCTCTGGGTGGTCCTCGACCTGCACGGCGCCCCCGGCGGCCAGACCGGCACCAACATCGACGACTCGCCACGCGGCCTGCCGGAACTGTTCACCGACCGCCGCTACCAGGAGCAGACCGTGGCCCTGTGGCAGGCCCTCGCGCAGCGGTACCGCGACGAGCCCATGGTAGCCGGGTACGACCTGCTCAACGAGCCCCTGCCCAACGAGTACCAGTACCAGCACGCCGACGAACTCGTCGCGCTCTATCGCGAGCTGACCGACACCATCCGCGCCGTAGACCCCAACCACCTGATCATCTACGAGGGCATGCACTGGGCCACCAACTGGGACATCTTCACCGAGGTGTGGGATCCGCAGTCGGTGCTGCAGTTCCACCGCTACTGGTCACCCCCGGACCAGCCCGGCATCCAGCGATTCCTCGACGTGCGAGAACGGCTCAACCTGCCCATCTACATGGGGGAGGGGGGTGAGAACAACCTCGACTGGCTGCAGACCGCGTTCCAGCTCTACGAGGACGAAGAGATCTCGTGGAACTTCTGGCCCTGGAAGAAGATCGAGACCCTGACCTCCCCCTGCTCGGTGGTCGCGCCCGACGGGTGGGCAGAGGTGCTGACGTATGCCCATGGCAAGGGAGAACGCCCGGACCCCGACCGCGTCTGGGGTACCCTGCTCGATCTGCTCGACAACGTCGACCTGGCCGCCTGCGTCTACCGTCCGGAGGTGGTCAACGCGCTGCTACGCCGGCCGCCGCTGCGCCTGCCCGCGACAGGCTTCTCCTTCCGTGGTGCGGGCGACTCGTACGGAACTGCCAGCGCCACGCCGCTGGCGGGCTTCCGCCCCGACGACCAGGTGACCATCGTCCGCTCACCCGAGTCACAGGACCGGCCACTGGACTTCTCACACACCGACGGCGCACCGCGCGACCACGACGACCGGTTGCTGGTCCGGCTCGAGCCGGGTGACTGGGTGGCCTACGACGTGCACCTCGACGCCCCGGCCCGGCTGCGGATCACCGCCCAGCCGGCCGGCGACGACCACAGCGCAATCCGGATCCGACTCGACGGCGACGAACTGCCGCTCGAGGGACTCACCGCCACCTCGGCGGCGCTCGCACCACCGGGCCGCCACGTCGTGCAGGTGAGCGCCTCCGCGACCGTCCTGCTCGACGGACTCACCGTCACGCCCGTCCCCTGACCGCACTCGGCAGCCACGTCTCCGACCTTGCCTGGGCAGCGCGGCTACTCGGCGAGCGAGACCCTGCACTCGGATCGGACAGTGTCGACGTTCCACCGACGGCCGAGCGCCGGCACGTGGTGCAGGCGGACCTGTCCGAGTTGGTCGGGGACGTGGGCGTCGGCGGCGAGTCGGCCGTCGCGGGGTTCGAGGCCGAGCATCGTGCGCAGGAGCAGCAGGGGTGCCCCGCTGGCCCAGGCCTGGGGGTTGCAGGCGGTGGGGTACGGCACGGGTTGACGGCCGAAGGACCGGTCGTAGCCGGAGAACGCCTCGGGCAGTCGGTGTCCGGAGTGGCACGAGGCTTCCAGCATCGCCATCGCGATCCGGTTGGCCTCGTCGCGGTGACCGTAGCGGGCCAGCCCGGCCGCGATGATCGAGTTGTCGTGCGGCCACACCGTGCCGACGTGGTAGCCGATCGGGTTGTAGCCGACATCGGCGGTGGAGAGCGTGCGTACGCCCCATCCGGAGAACATCTCGGGAGACATCAGATGCCGCGCGACCTGAGCGGCGCGGTCGTAGGGAACGATGCCGCTCCACAACAGGTGGCCCATGTTCGAAGTCATCGAGTCGATGGGTCGTTTGTCGCCGTCAAGGCCAACGGCGTAGTAGCCGCCCCGCTCGGGGATCCAGTAATCCCGGTTGAACCGCTCGCGCAGTGCTGCGGCCTCCGCGCGTAGCCGCTGGGCCACCTCCGGGTCCTGCCACGGCCCGTCGGCAAGTTCCGCCATCCGCAGTTTCGCGTCGTAGGTGTAGCCCTGTGTCTCGCAGGTGGCGATCGGTAGGAAGGGAATGGTGCCGTCGGCGTACTGCACGCCGTCGGGAGAGTCACGCCAGCACTGGTTGCCCAGGCCCTGGCTGGAGCGGGTGGCGTATTCGACGTACCCGTCGCCGTCGCGGTCTCCGTAGTCGTCGATCCATCGCAGCGCGGCATCGGCGTTGTCGCGCAGCCGGCGCACGAGATCGTCGTCCCCGGTCCACCGCCAGTACTCCGACAGCAGGACGAGCCAGAGCGCGGTGGTGTCGGCGCCGCCATAGTAGGGGTGGTAGGGCTTGAGCCCGAGCTGGGTGAGCTCGCCCGAGCGGTACTCGTGGAAGATCTTGCCCGGTTCCTGGTCGGTGAAGTCATCGAACGTCGTCGCCTGATGCGTGGCCAGCACGATCAGGGCGCCGCGGGCGACATCCGGGCCGCAGGTCATGCTCTGGTAGGCGGTGATCAGCGTGTCGCGACCGAAGGTGGTGAGAAACCACGGCAGACCCGCCGCGAGAAGGACGACGGGTTCACCCGCGATGCTTTTCTCGATCCGCATGGAGACCAGATCCACCGCCGACTGGTGGTAGATGTCGCGGAGCAGGTCCGCGTCCGAGTGCAGATGGGGCTTCTCCGCCGCCCACCGCGTCGACGGGTCCTCCGGCCCGTGATCGAACGCCTCGCCGAACCCCCGCAGCACGGGGCGGTAATGATCCTCACCGCAGCGCAGGGGAACGCTCACCGCACAGCTCCACTGCTGTCCCCGCTCGAGGCGCACGTTCCACACGAGCGCGTCGCCGTCGACCAGGTCGGCCGGCGGGTCGGCTTCGACCCGTACCGACGCCGCGTAGCTGCCGTTGCGGTACCCGAACATGAGCGCCCGGCCGTCCGGCTCGTGCTGCCGGGAGATGTCCGGGGTCCGGTCGCGGCCGGACTCCTTGATCTCGAACAGGTCGGCGAAATCCGTCCCGGCCGCCAGACGCAGTCGGACCGATACCGGCTCGATGCCGAAGTACCGCAGTTCGATCCGTTCGTGCAGCCCGTCGCCGACGAAGCGCTGGCGCCGCACGCCTACCCGGTTGGCGGACAGGTGGGGCAGGTCGGAGTTGGCCAGGAAGAACGTCGCCGAGTAGGCGTCGACGGTTCCCGAGGAGAGGACCAGCAGCGCCGCGTCATCGATCGTCAACTGCCAGTGGCTGAGAAACCGGGTGTCGTCGTGCACCAGGCCGCCGATCGAGCCTCGTGGCACGTCCCCGCAGGCATCGGAGAACATAAACGTACGGCCCTCGAGCACGCCGATCGCATCCGGCCCCAACTCCGGCGGCAGGTCCCGACAGGCACCGCTGGGCACCCCCGGCCCCGCCGGTACGTCCGGCCACGGCTCCGCCGGCGTAGGCCTCCGTGCTGTCGCGGTCACCCACACCTCCCCAGGTCGTCCGCAAGCGGCTCCTGCCGGCCCCGCCGTCAAGCCGCTGCCACGATGGTCGGTCCGAACCCAGCGTTCCCGGTCAACCGCAGATCATCCCGTCGCACCCGGTCGGATCGGCCGGGACACCCGGGGACCAGGGTTGAGGGGGTCTGCTACTACCTGGATCAACAGGGCCGGTCACGTCGCCTCTGCAGGTGATTGACTGAGCGCAGGCCGGGAACACCAATTGCCGGAATCGGTGCGACGCCCCTCGCCCTTTCTGGGCCGTCTGCTGTGCGGGCACCGCGACCACGGCACTCGGAACGACACACTTGAACGTGCCTGAGACCCGGTAGGGAGGCTGCGGTAGACCTCCAGCTTGTGTTCCGGCTCGGCGTCGCGCAGGGCGCTTACCAGGTCTCCGAGCTCCTCGACGACGGCGATGATCCGCTCCTCGCTCAAGCGAGGTCGACGCGGGCGAGGTCGCTGCTGATCTCCTGGCTCACGTTCGGTCATTCGGCTGGCCGGCTGCTGACAAGAATGCGTGGGAACTCCTCGCCCGAGGGTTCCCCCGCACTGCCTGGACTCGAGGTGGGTCAGACTCTGGCCTCCTCCCGGACCCTGGCCTGTGAAGCGGAGTTCGCCTTCGGTGCCCGGCGTCCGGGCATCCACCAGTTGGCCTTGCCGCACAGTTCCATTACCGCGGGGACGAGGACCATCCGGACGATGGTGGCGTCGATGAGCACGGCGACGGCCATGCCCAGACCTCCCTGCTTGAGGGAGACGTCGGGGCCGAGCAGGGAGGTCATGAAGATGGCGATCATGATGGCGGCCGCGGCCGTGATGACCTTGGCCGTCCGTGCCAGCCCGCGGGTGACGGCCATCCGGGTGTCGCCGGTGCGCTCGTACTCCTCACGGACCCGCGAGATCAGGAAGACCTCGTAGTCCATGGAAAGGCCGAACAGGAGCGGGAACATCGTCACCGGTATGAAGGCCGTGACCGGCATCTCGGTGGGGAATCCGAGGGCGGGGCCGAACCATCCCCACTGCACGACCGCGACGATCACGCCATAGGCGGCGGCGATCGACAGCACGTTCATCACGGCGGCCTGCAGCGCGATCGTGACCGACCGGACCAGCGCGATCAGCACCACCAGGGACAGCACGATGACGATCGCGATCATCGGGAGCAGGCGGGAGCTGACCCCGTCGGCGTAGTCGATGGTGGCGGCGTTCGGGCCGCCGACATAGACCTCTTCGCCGCCGGATGCCTTGGGCAGCACGTCGTCGCGGAGCTTGTGCACCAGGTCCGCGGTCGCCTCGTCCTGGTAGCCGGTCGTCGGGAAGGCCATGAAGGTGACGGCCTGCCCATCCTTGCTGACCCGGGGCTGGGTTGCGTAAGCGATGCCCTCGATCTTGCCGACCGCCGCGACGACGGGACGCAGATCTGCGCCGGAGGAGTCGACCTCGGTGGCGAAGATCAGGGGTGCGCCGTAACCGGGCCCGAAGCCCTCGGAGATGATCTCGTAGGAGGTGTAGCTGCTCCTGTCGTGGGGCTGGACACTGGCGTCGGGCATGCTCAGCCGCATCGACAGCACGGGTGCGGCCAGCACCAGCATGACCGCGCCGGCCAGGATCGCGGCGGCGAGCGGCCAGCGCTGCACCACGCCCGCCCAGCGCTCGGCGAGGGTACGGCGATCCCCGGACGGAACGCCGCCGGCCCCGTGCCGCCGGGACGAGCGGCGGGGTAGCCGCAGCGAGTTGATCTTGTGGCCGGTGAAGCCCAGGAACGCCGGCAGCAGGGTCACCGCGGCGATCACCGTGACCAGCACGGCCACCGACGTGGCGACGGCCAGCCCGGTCATCATCCGATCTCCCATGACGACCAGGCCCAGCAACGCGATCACGACGGTCGTGCCGGCGAACAGCACCGCGTGACCCGCGGTGGTGATGGCCTTGACCGTGGCGCTCTGGGGCTCGTCGCCGTCCTCCAGGGCGTCCTTGTAGCGGGTCACGATGAACAGTGCGTAGTCGATGCCGACGCCGAGCCCGATCATCGCGGCGAAGATCACCGCGAAATCCGGCGCGGGGACAACATGCCCCACGAGCTTCATCAGGGCGATGCCGCCGAGGAGCGCCAGCAGCGCGGTCACGATTGGCAGGCCCATCGCCACCAGCGACCCGAAGGCGATGAACAAGATCACGGCTGCCGTCAGGACGCCCACGCTCTCGGCCGGACCCTGCGGGGGCGTCTCGGCCTTTTCCGCCTTCTCCCCGCCCAGCCCCAGCGTCACGCCGTCGCCGGAGGCTTCCTTGACCGTGTCCACCAGAGGCTTGACCTCGGTCTTCGCCACATCCCTGGCGGTCAGTGGGATGGTCGTACGGGCGATACGACGATCCTGCGTCACCAGCTTTTCGTCCTCGTACGGCGAGGTCACCGGCCCGGTGATGGGTGAGGCGTCCAGATCGGCGATGACCTTTTCGATTTTTTGCTGTACGGCGGGGTCGTCGATTCCCTTCTTTGCCTTGATCGCGAGAGTCAGCGTGTCGCCTTGCTGCTCGGGGAAGTGCTTCTCGATCAGCGCCTGCGCCTTGGCGGAATCGGAGTTACCACCGGAGTAGTCGTTGTCAGAGGCGGCACCGTAATTGAAGCCGACGAACGCCACAGCGATCACGCCGACGATCCAGGTCAACAGCACGAGGCGGCGGCGCCGGTAACAGAACCGGGCAAGTCTCGCCAGAGCTCCATCCGTACGGGGAGCCTCGGTTGTCATCATCTTCTCCTCAAGTCGTTGAGCGTTGTGGCTATCCGCTATCCGCTACCGCTATCCGCGATCAGGGATCAAGGAAGTCGCGGGATGTCCAGGACGGCGCGCTCTCCCGCACCGTGTTGCTGACGTCGAGGTGGGCAGGGAAGCGGCGCGGACCGGATCAGTGGCCATGGCCCGGGCTTCCGCCGTGCGGGCCGCCGAATGGCGTCGTGACGCCGTCGTAGTGGAGCCGCAGCATCATGCCCTGATCCGCGTGGGGCAGATTGTGGCAATGGTTCATCCAGATCCCGGGATTCGTGGCGCGAAATGCCACCTCCCATGTCTCGCCCGGCCGAACGTCGAATGTGTCCACCCACAACGGGCTGCCCGTCGACGGTGTCCCGTCCCTGGCCAGGATCAGCACGGGATGGCCGTGCAAATGCCAGGGATGCGTTTCCAGGCTTCGGTTTACGACGGTGAACCGGACGATGTCGCCTTGGGCGACGAGCTGGTCGGGGATGGCGGGGTGACCTCGGCCGTTGACGGTCTGGGCATATGCCGGTCGGCCGTCGACCATGGCTACTCCACGGTCGAGCACCATGATGAAGTGCCGGTCGGCACTGCGGGGATCGAAAGGCGCGGCGGCCGGAGTTCCGTACCGCAGCAGGTCCAGCTCCGGCAGGTCGGACGTGTCCGCGATGTGCGATTCAGCGAGGGAGTCGCCGTGCGGGCGGAGGCGCAGTCCACCGTCACGATCGTCGTCGACGACGAGCGCCACGAGCGTGTCCGGCATGAGGAACACCAGGTCGTATCGCCCGCCTGCGGGCAGGTGCAGTGCGACGTCGCTGACCTCACCGGGCTGGTTGAGGTTCCGGCCGTCGATGGCCGCCACCCGGAAGTGGGCTCCGGCGAGGACGATCCGGTGCGGACTCGAGTCGGTGTTGATCAGCCGCAGCCGTACCGGTGTGCCGGGTGGTGCGGGGTGTTCGGTTTGGCCGTCCCTGCTGTCGATCACGACCGTGCCGTCGAAGGTGTGTACGGGCAGGGTCAGGTCCACCTGCTCTGCCGCGGAGTGCTCGTCGGCTCGCTGTCCGTCGCGCGGTTCCACGACGAGGGTTCCGTACAGCCCCTTGTGTACCCCGACATGGGACGCGTAATGGGTGTGGTACCAGTAGGTGCCGACCTGGTCGGCACGGAACCGGTGGACGAACTCCTCACCCGGCCCTACAGCCATCTGGGTCAAACCCGGCACGCCGTCCTCGCCGCACGGTACGTCGTACCCGTGCCAGTGCAGGGTCACCCCCTTCTCGATGTCGGCGTTGCGCAGCCGCACCTCGATCAGGTCACCCTGGGTCGCGATGATCGCCGGACCCGGGACCTCCCCGTTGTAGGTCCACGCGTCAATGTCTCGTCCGGACGCCAGCCGTACGGTGGCCTTCTTCGCGGTGAGCACGTGCCGCCGCACGGCGCCACCCGCTGCCGGTGAGCCGGAGCCCCGTAAATCGGCCACCGACACGGCCGCTCGGGACGAGCGCCCAGGGCCGCCTCCCCTGGTCACCGCTTTGGTGGGAAGGAACGACAGCCCGATGCCGCCGCCGCCCGCGGTCACCACGACGGCACCACCGGTCCAGGCGATGAACCGGCGGCGCGAGATCGTGCGTTGACCCTCCCGCGCCTGCGCCACGCTCGCATCAGTGGCCTTTTCGGCGGCAGCCGCGACCACCCGTAGGGTCAGCAACCCGCCGGCGCCCACCAGCGAGATCGTGATCAAGGCCGTGCTCACCGTGAGCGGGTACCCGACCAGGAAGGTCACCACAAGACCGGCCAGCGCCGCGTAAGCCGTGGCGAGCACCGAGACGACACCGCCTACCGACGCTCCGTTGCCTCGCCCCCGCCTCGCCGCGAGCAGTCGCGGACCGGCGAGCAGCACGGCGACGGCCCCCGCGAGGCCCAGCATCGGCAGCCCCAGGAGCACCTTTTCCTGCACGAACCACCAGCCGCGGCCGGCAAGCATCGCCACGGTGCCCACCCGGACGAGCGTCATGAGCACCGCCGCGACGAGGCCGGCAAGCGCCAGCCGGGTACGCCGGAGCGCAATTGTGACGCCGGCCGCGAACCACGCGGCGACGCTCAGCAACGCGACGACGTGGTCCAGGATGATCAACAGCCTGGTGGTCATGACGCCTGTCGTGCGGGTGCGGCCGGCATTGACAGCTGCCTGGCCTGGCGGATGATCCTCCCGGCCACCGCAATGATGGCGAGACCGTTGACCGCGTGCAGGCCGAAGACGAGCTGGCCGGCCATCGTGCTGCCGCCGCTGCCGTCGAACGCGGTGGCGATCGTCTTGATCACGAACTGGAGAAGCGCGAGCCCGGCGACCAGGCCGCTCATCCCGATGAGCCGTCCGGGCAGCCGAGCTGTCGCGGCAGCGATGGCCACCAGGAGCGCCAGGAAGACGATTCCGCCTCCGAGCATGCGGTGCGGCTGGAAGGACTCATCGTTGGGTGCCGTGTCGAACGCACCGCTGGCAGCCAGGAAGAACTGTGCGACGACGGCCAGCATCAGCAGGGCCGCGAGGCCAGCGAAAGCCTTACGCATGGCGCACTCCTTGAACCGGTAGAGGGTGATCGGTCATGGCCAAGATCGTCGCGCGGGGGAGGCCGCCGTGACCTCGCACAGTGGATGGCAGCGTCTACGCAATTGGGCGTAGCCGACCTCGCATCTCACTACGCCCGCCGGCGTAGCAGGTCGCGCATCTGGGTGCAGCGTCGCCCGGGTACGAGAACCGTAGGATCACGACATGAAGCAGCGTGCCGTGTCGTTCCCCCTGCGGGTGGTGGCGCAGGACGTGGCGCTCGCGCTCTTCATCACCGTGATGCAGGTCCAGGGCACAATCGCCAAGGTTGCCGGCGACGGGGCACCGCGTCCGCTCGCCGACCTCGGAAATCTCGGACTCGCGCTGCTGGCCGTGAGTGGCCTGGTCGTTGCTGTCCGCCGCCGATGGCCGGTTCTGGTGTTCGTCACGACCGCACTTGCCAGCTTGGTGTACTTCAGCCTCGACTTCCCGGACGGGCCCGGCTGGCTCGGGCTCTTCGTCGCCCTGTACACCCTCACCGGGTACGGTGACGGGCGCCGGTCGCTGGTGATCGCCGGTGCGGGGACCACAGTGCTGGCCGTCGGGTGGCTGGTCGCCGCGGCCGACATCGAGCCACGCGCCGCCATCGGCTGGGTGTTCTTCCGGATCGGTGCGTCGGTCATGAGCGCAGCCCTCGGCGAGTCCGTCCGGTCTCGGCGGGTCATCGCAGCCGAAGCTCAGGAGCGCGCTGAGCTAGCTGAACGAACTCGCGAGGAGGAGGCGCGGGCGCGGGTCGACGCCGAACGGCTCCGGATCGCCCGCGAGGTGCACGACACTGTTGCGCACGCCATCGCAATCATCAACGTCCAAGCCGGTGTCACCGCGCACGTGCTCGACAAGAGGCCGGAAGTGGCACGCGAGGCGCTGCAAGCCATCGAGCAGACCAGTTCTCGCGCGCTGCGAGAGATGCGGGCCATCCTCGGGGTACTCCGTGACGACGACGACGCGCGCGTGCCGTACCCCGGGCTTGGACAGATCGACGAACTCACTGTCAAGGCACGCGATGCCGGACTCGACATCAAACTTGAGCAGACCTCGCCCGCGACCCCGTTGCCGAGCGCGGTGGGCAGTGCCGCCTACCGAATCCTGCAGGAATCGATCACCAACGTGATCCGCCACGTCGGCCCCACCCGGGTGACGGTAGCGCTGAACCAAGGGATCGACGTCCTAGAGATCCGCGTGACTGACGAGGGCCGCCGTGCCGTCCCAGGTGACGACCCCGCTCACCCGCACCTACCGGCCCAGCATTCGACCAGCACCGGCAGCTCGGCCAAGCCCGGCCGCGGAATTCTTGGAATGCGCGAGCGCTGCCAACTGCTGGGCGGAGAACTCGACGCGGAGCCAATTCGGGGCGGAGGGTTCGAGGTCAGGGCCCGGCTGCCCCTCACGCCGACCGGGTCACGCCTGTGAACGCGGCGGCCGCGCCACCGTCAACCAACGCTCCCATCAAGGTGCTCCTCGCCGATGATGAGGGCCTCGTGCGATCCGGGTTCAAGGTCCTGCTCGACCTCGAGGAGGACATCATGGTGGTGGGAGAGGCCACCAACGGCGCCGAAGCCGTCGAGCGGGCCCGCGCGACCCGCCCCGACGTCGTCCTCATGGACATCCGCATGCCAAAGCTGGACGGGATTCGAGCCACCGTCCAGATCGCCGAGACGCACGGGTTGGAGCAGGTCCGGGTCCTCATCCTCACCACCTACGACACCGACGAGTACGTCTTCGAGGCATTACAAGCCGGTGCCAGCGGCTTTCTGCTCAAAGACGCCGGACCGGCCGAGCTCCTGCACGCCATCCGGGTGGTCGCCGCAGGAGACGCCCTGCTCGCGCCGCGGATCACCCGACGCCTCATCGGCCAGTTCACCGCGCAACGAGCAGCCACCCAGGCCGGGGAGGACCGGCTCGCGGTGCTGACCCAGCGCGAGCGCGAAGTGCTGGCGCTGGTGGGGCGGGGCCTGAGCAACAACGAGATCGGTACCGAATTGTTTCTCAGCCCGGCCACGGCGCGCACCCATGTCAGCCACGCGATGGCGAAACTGGGTGCGCGCGACCGGGCTCAACTGGTGGTGATCGCGTACCAAACAGGCTTGGTCAGTCCGAACAAGGCATGAATGCGGCCACGCCAAGTGGTGCTCGACAAGCTCACCTGGCGGGTTCAAATCCCTCGGTCTGCCGATCCATCTCGGCCACGGACAGCGCCGCCGCGGCGACAAGGTCGTCCGGCGCCGGTGCGCGCTGAGATCGATTGCAGCGCGCACCGTTTGCGTCTCAGGCTGGCAGGTGAGCGCGAGCCCGAGTTGCCCGTGAGCGAGGGGTTCAGCCGCGGGCGTGCCGCCGCAGGATGTCCGCCAGCTCCTTTGGCCGGCTGAGCGCAGCGCAGTGACCCGCGGCGATCTCGTCCGGGGTGATGCCCAGGCGCTCGGCCACGTGCCGGCGCATGAAGTCCGGCGGGAAGAATCGGTCCTGCGTGCACAGTACGAACCCGGTCGGCACGTCCGGCAACGCCTTGAGCGGCCATGGCGCCCGCATGGCGGCGGCTGAGGGGTGGTTCCGCTCCTTGCTCATCGCCTCCTCGGCCAGCGCCCGCGGCATGTCGTGATAAAAGGACACGTACGGGTCATCGTTGCCGGTCAGGCCGCCGTCGCGGGCCGCCTGTTCTCGCACCGCGGCGCGGTAGCCGGTGTTGGCCCACCAGTCGTCGGGTGGCTCGCCCGGTGCGGGGATCATCCCGGCCACGAAGACCAGCGCGTCCACCGGAAGCCGGTCGGCGACCAGCGGTGCCGTGTACCCGCCGAACGACTGCCCCGCGACGACCAGGTCCGTCCGGTCGCCGACGGCCGCTACCACCGCGTCGGCGTAGTCGGTCAGCTGCGCCGTATCGTCGTCGGCTGGCAGGTCGGGGGCGACCACGTCGTGCCCGTGCGTCCGCAGCTCGGCGGCCACCAGGTGCCAGTACCAGCCGACGTCACCCGCTCCATGGATCAGCACGAAGGTACTCATCAGCCGGAGTCTAGGCACCGGCCGCCGATGACAGAGGTACCTCTACCGTGAATGCTGCGCCCTGACCTGGGGCATCGCTGCTGGACTGCCCAGGCACGTTGGTCACCCTCAGGATGGGCGGTTTGGCGCCGGTGGCGGTTGGTGTCGTTCGCCTTCCGGGAAAACCGACCGGTTGGTCGTCGGCTTCCTACGGGTTGACAGCCCGGCGCGCGGCCCTTCGTCGCCAGGGAGCTGCCAGGAGCGGGACGGCCAGTACGACGGCGGCGCCGAGGCCGAGGATGGCCGTCAACGAGAACGATGGTCCTGCCCCAGCGTGACCGTGGTGCTCGCCTCTGACCTCCGTAAGGGGACGGTCGTACTTCTTCTCGTCGGGGGCGACCAGGCGCCCGACCGACGCGTCGGGCGGAAGAGCGAAGCCCCAGTCCAACAGGGCTGCCGCCTCGCCCAGGCTCCCCAGTGGCGCGGTCTCCGCGCCGAGCAGGGTCACGGCGAGCCGCCGGCCGTTACGTTCGGCCACCCCCACGTACGTCTGTCGAGCCAGGTCGGTGAAGCCCGTCTTCCCCCCGAGTGTCCCCGGGTAGTGGTCCAGCAGCGTGTTGTCGTGGGTGATGGAGAAGCCTGGGGTTCCCGATGCTGCCGGTATCTCCGCCACTCGGGTGGCGATATATCGCCGGAAGTCTGCGCGGGCGTAGGTGGCGCGCGCGATCAGCGCCAGGTCGTACGCGCTGGTGTACTGACCGCTGCCGTCCAGGCCGGACGGTGTCGCCGCGTGGGTCTGGTTTGCGCCCAGCCGGTGCGCCTCCTCGTTCATCGCCTGCACGCCGCCCTGCCGCCCGGCGGTGCCACCGCCGGCGCGGGCCAGCACGTTGGCCGCGTCGTTTCCCGATTTGAGGAGAAGCCCGAGCCACAGGCTCTCGATCGAGTAACGGCCGCCCTCGACCACCCCCATTCGTGAACTGGCCGGATCGAGATCCTGCAGATCCGCCCGGGTCACCTCGACCACCTGTGCTGGCTCGAGGTGGGGCATCAGGGCCGCGGCCAGGAGCATCTTCTGCACGCTGGCTGGCGTGCGGTGCTCGTGCGGGCCGCATCCACCCAGCACCGCGCCACTGTCGAGGTCGGCCACGACCCACGAGGTGGCGGTCACCGACGGCGCCATCGGCGCACCCGTGGGAATGGCCAGCCCCGCCGTCGCAAGCGTCTCGCCGCCGACGGCCAGGTCGGCGGGACCGACCGGTGGCGGCGACGGTGCGGCGGGCGGGGGCACTGGCGGCTTCACGGCCGGGCAGGGCACGTACGGCGCGGACGCCGCCAACGTCGATGACCCGGCCGCCACGGCGGGCGTGGTCAGAATGGCGCTGAGCGCAACGGCAGCAATGCGAATAGCGGTCACGTTAAAGCACCGTAATTGCTGACAAGGCAGGCACAGCCCGGGTTGCCGAAAGTAGTCCCGAGGCGGCGAGAATTCCGGTCTTTGGGTGGGCCGCGCTCGTTGAATCGCCTTGTGCCCTTTCCCGAGGCTCTGTCCGGATAGTGGACAAACGCGATCGGTGCGTTCACGGTCAACCAGCACACAGTGGCCTAGTCGGACTGGATCCGGATCATTGGGGTTTGTGGGTGGCTGCAGGGTTGACGGTCGCCGCAAACGGAAACGCCGGGCGCAGTCGGGCCAAGGCGGGGCGGGCGACCAGTGTGTCGCTCTTTCTGTCGGGAACAGTCACGAACAGCAATCTCCAGCCTGTTCGTGCCAGCAGGCGTCGCGCAGTAGTACCCCGCCCCGCCGCGCTGGTGCTGCTCGGGCTGGCCCGGTCCCGCCGCCGCGGCCGGTGATCCGGCGCGGACCGGGTGGGCGGCCCACACCGCCGCCGCAGGCGAGGTGTCGGCCGGACGGATATCTACTGTGGCCAATGTCACGTTAACGTTCTCGCACGCCGGCCGTCCCACCGGCGCATTGACGGGAGAACACCATGCAGACACCGTGGAATGCCGTCACCACCCTCGCCGCAGCCCTTCTCCTCGTCCTGCCCGGCGGCGTGGCCGCCCGCGCCGCGGGCACGCCGTACACCACCACCCCGGTCTCCGGCTCGCTCGGTACCTACCAGGTCTCCGCCGTGTACGTCGCCGGGATCTCCTCCGGCGGCTACCTGGCCACGCAGCTGCAGGTCGCGTACTCCGCACGGATCCGCGGCGCGGCCGTCTTCGCCGCCGGCCCCTACTACTGCGCCCAGAACACCGTCGCCCAGGCCCTCTACGGATGCGGCGACAACATCTACCCGACCCACGTCTCCACGCTGGAGAACTACACCCGCACGTGGGCCTCCTACGGTTGGATCGACGGTACCGGCAACCTCTCCGGGCAGCCGGTGTACGTCTACCACGGCAACAGCGACACCACCGTGAAGAGGTCCGTCACCGACGACCTGGTCCGGTACTACCAGGACTTCGGGGCCAGCGTCCGCTACGACAGCGCCGGCGCCGCCGGCCACGCCTGGGTCACCCCGTACGGCACCGTGGGCTGTACCGCCACCGCCTCGCCGTATCTCAACGACTGTGGCACCGACCCACAGGGCGCCTTCCTCGGCAAGCTGCTCGGCTCGGTCTCCCCGCCGAACACCGGCCCGCTCGGCGGCACCCTCATCCGGTTCAGCCAGAACACCTTCGCCACCAACGGTTGGGCCAACGGGTTGAGCATGGACTCCGCCGGCTTCGCGTACGTCCCGAGCGCCTGTGCCGCCGGCCAGACCTGCCGGCTGCTGGTCGCCCTGCACGGCTGCGCCCAGGGGTACGCGAAGATCGGCACCGCCTTCGTCGACCGGGCCAACCTCAACCAGTACGCCGACACCAACCGGCTGATCGTGCTCTATCCGCAGGCCATTGCGACCGGGGCGAACCCGAACGGGTGCTGGGACTGGTGGGGCTACCTCGGTGCCAGCAACTACCCGATCAAGGGCGGTTACCAGGTGGAGACGATCATGAACATGATCCGCCGCCTGGACGGCTGACCGCCGTCCGGTCTCCCGCCCCGTTCCTGGGCGCCGACGGCGCTGCGCGCCTTCGGCGTCGAGGTCGAGGTCGTCGAACTACCGGACGAGGTGAGAAATGAGGTGCTGCTGGCCGCGCGCCAGCGTCAGTACCGGTAAAGATCCAGGTCCGGTGCGGATCATGCCGCCTGCCGGCAGAGCCGGCGGTACTCGGCGGTCACCACGCCGAGCAGGAAGAGGTCCACGCCGAGCGCGGAGAGCGCCCCGAACTGGTTGACGGTGAAGCTGAAGATCTGCCCGAACAGCAGGTCCACCAGGAGCGCGAGTTTGAACAGCCGGAAGGCGCGCGTCCGATCGCGGGGCAGCAGCCACGCGCCACGGATGCTCAGCACCGCGGTGATCAGCGCCGAGACCGAAACCCCGAGCACCGCACGCCACTCCCGCTGGTCGTTCAACTGCCCGGTGACCGTGTCCAGCAGGACGTTCACCACGACGACGAACGGCTCGCCGACCAGGTAGAGCACCACCAGCGCAACCACCCACCGGTGGGTGGTCACCCAGATCACGGCCCGACGGGCCTGGCTGACCCAGGGCTGCCAGAACCGGGAACCGGGTGGCTCGCGTCGAGGCACCGTGTCGAGCAGCCGGGCCACCCCGTCCTCGACGTCCGGGCCGCAGCCGCGGACCAGCCGGGCCACCGCCGCGCGGCGATCATCGGTGAGGCCGCTGCGGAACCCTCCGACCACCGCGTACAGCGCGTTCGCCGTCCGCTCCCGGTCGGAGAGCCGGATCCGGCTCCGTATCGCCTGGGTGATCACGACCAGCACGGCGAAGGCCCCGTAGATGATGCCGGCGGCCGGGGCGTAGAAGTAGTCGGTGCCGGCGGTGACCAACTTGCCCACCTCGTCGATGAAGAGCCCGAACCCGATCCCGCCCAGGACCGCGCCGAGGATGCGCGCCGCGCTGCCGAGGAAGACCAGCGCGACAGCCAGACCGGCGGTCATCAGTAGCCCACCCCAGAGCACGTGCGCGATGTGCAGCCCGCCGCCGCCGAGCTGCGGGTAGCCGGCAGCCTGGAGGAAGGCCCGGGTGACCAGCACCGTCACCACCCCGGAGAGCACGAACGCCTGCAGGTACGACGGTGCCTCCAGTACCCGGGGTGGCATCGACCAGCGGGACGGACGGGCGGGCATGGTCCCGACGTTAGTGGCGGTGTCCGTCACCCTGGGCCGGTTCCGCCGGAGTGGGCGCGAAGCGGGTGATGACTGTCGCGGCGGCAGCGCTGGCAGCCGCCGCCACCAGGAGCGCCGCGTAGGGCGGTGCCAGCGCACCCGCCGCTGCGCCGGCCAGTGCCAACGCCGCGCTGCCGACCAGCCACCGTTGCGGGTTGATCCTCGGCACCGCCCACAGGTACCAGCCCTGGGCGAGGAGGAAGAGTATCGGTCCGCCGAACAGCAGGAGGCTCAGTGCGGCGGACGGCTGGCCGTGGGGGTGGGTGATGGCCATCTCGAAGGCCGCGGCCGCGGCGATGAGTCCGGCCACCATCACTGTCAGGACGTTGCCCGCCATCCGGGTGGCGTGGATCGGGTCGCGGGTGTCCTCCAGGTGTCGCACGACCAGGCGGCCGGGGCCTCCGTAGGCGATCATCCACAGGGCCGCCGTGACGATCAGGGCAGCTAAGCCGGTCGCCCCTGTCATCACCGTCATCAGGACCGCGGCGATGGCTACCCCGGTGGACAGGATCGTCTCGCCCAGGGCAATGATCAGGAACAGTCGGCATCGTTCCAGCATGTGCCCGCTCTCGGCGAGCCCGACGCTCTGCGAGTGGAGTCTGCGCCCGGGCACCGGGTGTCCGAGCCAGGTGCCGAGCAGGTCGAGGGCCGCGGCCGCGGCCCACCAGTACAAGCGGTGTACGGGGTCCACCGCGGCGCCGACCACCCACAGGGGTGAGCTGGTGAGCAACCACAGGATCGTGCGCCGGTAGTGGTCGCGCCATATCTCCGTCGGAGCGTTCAATAGGGTCCACAGGCCACGGCCGAGTTGAATGAGTAGGAACGGAACGGCGAAGTTCCATCCTGAGCCGGTGAAGGCGCCGGTCACGGCGGCGTTCATGAAGAGGCCGACGAATAGCACCGTCACCATCATGGCGACGGTGCGGGTGCGTTCGATCCTTAGGAGAGTCGCTTCCCAGCTGGTGTAGTACCAGACGGTGAAAACAGCCAGCAGTATCACGGCGGTCTGCGCGATGCCGCGCGCTGACAGGTGGTCCCGCAGGTGGTACGTGAGCTGGGAGACTGCGAACACGAACACGAGATCGAAGAACAGCTCCACGGGATCGACCCCGTACGTCTGGGTGCGCCGCAGATGCTCGTCCATCGCAGGGTCTGCCTCTCGGGTCTCGGACGTAGAACCCGTTCACGTTCGACAGTCGCGTGCGGGTGGTTCCAGCGGTCGAGGCAACGGTAACGATTGAGGTCGGCGCTGTGGGCCAGCTGCGCCAGCAGAGGCCAGTTGGGCCGACCGGGTGGTGTGCGTTGCTGCCCGTTGACCCCGATGATCGCGTACCCCATCGGCCGTGCTTGGCCCGACTATGGGGCGGGGCTCGCGGCGAGTCCGGTGCAGGCGTTCAGGCCCGCGTACTCCTGGCGGATCCGGGCCGTGTCCTCCCGGCCGGCGAGTTCGGGTCGGCCGGTGCGTCGGGAGATCGTCGCGGGCACCAGTTCCGTCTTCGAGATCGCCGATCCGTCGAGGGTCACCCGCAGCACCCCCGTGTCGTTGCTGTACGCGTCGTCGCGCCACCACAGGAAGTTGCCGAGCCCGTACTGGACGAAGGTCTTGCCGAGCCACCCGTCGCCGAGCAGGAGGTGGGCGTGGGTGCCGACCACGATCGCGGCGCCCGCCCGGGCCATCTCGCCGGCGAACGCGCGCGCCTCGGCGGGCGGACACGCGTCCCCCTCCGTACCCCAGTGGACGTAGACGACGACCACGTCGGCCTGCTGTCGGGCGGCCTGAACCGCGGCGACGGCGCGGGGGAGGTCCCGGGTCATCGCGATGCCGGCCCGGGTTTCTGTGGCCCTCCACTGCGACCACAGTTCGGAGACCTGGCTGAAGCCGAGGACAGCGATTCTGGTGCCGCGTATGTCGGTGATCCACGGCCGGTACGCCGCCGCCGCGTCGGCGCCCGCGCCGACGGCCGGCACCCCGGCGGCCCTGGCCGCGTCCACGGTGTCGGCCAGCCCCGTCCGCCCGTAGTCCAGCGCGTGGTTGTTCGCGATGGACACGACGTCGATGCCGGTGGCCTTCACCGCGTCATACGCGCTTGCCGGCGCCCGGAAATGGAACTCCTTCGGCTCGGCAGCGCCCCGCGTGGTGACCGCCGTTTCCAGGTTGACCATCGCCAGGTCCGCCGCCGACAGGGTCGACGAGATCGACCCGAACGCGGTCGCAGGGTCGCGTAGCAGATCGGCCGTACGGTCGGCGAAGTGCACGTCGCCCGCGAACGCCAAGGTGATCTCGGCAGGCTGGGACGGGGACGCCGCCGGGGCGGAACGGGTGGGCGCACCGGCCGGCGGGGTCCGGGCGGCCTCGCACGCCGTGACAGTCAGGGTCGCCGCCAGCGCGACGAAGGAACGTGCCCATCTCACTCAGCGCAGCGTACGGAAACCCGCCCGACCTTTGAGCCTACTTGGCCAGGATTGCATCGACGGGGTGCCGGCCGTCGAGTACGTTACCGGCGAGTCGATCTGGCGATGGTGGACGGCGGGGAGGCCGCATGGCCGGGAAACACCGTTCGTGGTGGGGTTGGGGGCACGTCGAGGACGCAGTGACCGGCGCGGAGGCGACGGCGTTGGCCGACCGGGTGCGTACCCTGCTGCCCGACGTCGACCTGACCGAGCATGTCGCGCCGCCGGTGGCCGAACTCGGCCTGCGCCAGCCGCGGGTCGATCCGCCAACGTCACTCGCCCGGCTGTGCTCGACGGACCCGGCGGACCGGGCGGCGCATGCCCACGGCAAGGCGTTCCGGGACGTCGTCCGCAACCTGCACGGTGACGTCCACGATCCGCCGGACCTGGTGGTCCGGCCGGCGACCGAGCAGGACGTCGTCGACGTGCTGGACTGGTGTGCGGGCCGGGACATCGCGGTGATCCCCTACGGCGGCGGCTCGTCAGTGGTCGGCGGCGTGGAGCCGCGGCTGGACGACGCGTATCCCGCGGCGGTCACTCTCGACCTCGGGCGCCTCGACCGGGTGTTGGAGGTGGACCCGACCAGCCGGGCGGCCCGCGTCCAGGCCGGCGTGTTCGGGCCGGCGCTGGAGGACCAGCTCCGGCGGCACGACCTCACGCTGCGGCACTTCCCGCAGTCGTTCGAGTTCTCCACCCTGGGCGGCTGGTTGGCCACCCGCGCCGGCGGTCACTACGCCACCGTCCTGACCCACATCGACGACCTGGTGGAGTCGTTGCGGGTGATCACCCCGGCCGGCACCAGCCAGTCGCGCCGGCTGCCCGGCTCCGGCGCCGGGCCGTCCCCGGACCGGCTGTTCCTCGGCTCGGAGGGCGCGCTCGGCGTCATCACCGAGGCGTGGATGCGGCTGCAGGACCGGCCGCGCTGGCGGGCGGGCGCCTCGGTGCACTTCACCGACTACGACGAGGCGGTCGGGGCCACTCGGGCCATCGCCCAGTCCGCGCTGCACCCGAGCAACTGCCGGCTGCTCGACCCGGCCGAGGCGCTCCTCAACGCCGGCGCCGCCACCACCGGCGGCGTGCTCGTCCTGGGATTCGAGTCCGCCGACCATCCGGTCACACCGTGGCTGGACCGCGCCGTCGAGCTGTGCCGCGACCACGGGGGAACCCTGCCGGAGCCGCCCCGCAGCGACGACTCGTCCGGCCCACGGCAGCGGACCGCCGCCGCCGACGCCTGGCGGTCAGCGTTCCTGCGGATGCCGTACCAGCGCGACGCCCTCGCTGCCCGGTCGATGATCGTGGAAACGTTCGAGACCGCCTGCACCTGGGACCGATTCCCCACCTTGCGTGCCGCCGTGCTCGCCGCGGCCGGCGACGCGCTCCGCGCCGTCGCCGCGACCGGCGTGGTCACCTGCCGCTTCACCCACGTCTACCCGGACGGGCCCGCCCCCTACTTCGGCGTGTACGCCACCGGCCGCTGGGGCGCCACCGTCGACCAGTGGGACCAGATCAAGCATGCCGTCTCCGACGCGCTGCTCGCCGCCGGCGGCACCATCACCCACCATCACGCCGTCGGCCGCGACCACCGACCGTGGTACGACCGGCAGCGTCCGGACCCGGTCGCGCTCGCATTGCGCGCCGCCAAGGGCGCGCTCGACCCGTCCTGGATCCTCAACCCCGGTGTCCTCGTCGATCCCGCCGGCTGACTTGGGCCGGCCGCGCGCTTGCCTGGCTGCGGGTCGCCGAGGGCGATGACGAGGGGGCTGCAGTCCCGCCCAGTGACGCCGATCGCCGCTTGACGAACCCCCAAGTGACCGGCCCGCGACGTGGGTCTGTTGGGCGTGCGGCCAGCTTCCAGGAATGCGTTCTCGCGAGCATCGGGCTCCTCTGCCCGCTCCGGTTCGTGGAAGGTGTGCGGAGGCTCGGCGGTCCTGGCGTGCAGGCCCCCGCGCCGATCGGCCGGAGTGATCCAGGTCACTCCGGATGAACTTCCACCCGCCGGCCACGTCCGGGACACCTGGATACCTCTCGCGTTCATCCAGGGAGAATGATGCGTTCAATTCGCAAGATATCGGCGCTGGCACTGCTGGTGCTGGGCGTCTCGGCGGTGGCTCCGGGCGGTCCGCCGGCGTCGGCGCAGCCCCGGGCCGCGAAGCCGGCGACCACACCCGCGGTCGCGTCCAAGCCCCGGACGGTAACTCTGCTCACCGGCGACACCGTCAACGTCAGCAGTGTGGACGGCCAGACGGCCGTCGACGTCGTGCCGGGCAAGGGACGGGAACGGGTCCCGTTCATCACCCACAGTGCCGGCGAGGACGTGCGGGTCATCCCCGCCGATGCCGTCGGCCTGCTCAACCGGGGCAAGCTCGACGAGCGGCTCTTCGACATCTCGACGCTGGTCGACTTCGGCTACGACGACACCCGGGCCGCCCTGCCGCTCATCGTCCAGCACAGCAGCGCCGCCCCCGCCGGCCTCGCCGGCGCCCGGACCACCCGGGAGCTTCCTGGGGCGAGCGCTGTCGCGGAGAGCCGCGCGGACGCGGTGTCCTTCTGGAACAACCTCACTTCCGCCGCGGGTGGCACCGAGCGGCAACTGCGGGCCGGGATCGACAAGATCTGGCTCGACGGGCTGCGCCACCCCACCCTCGACGTCAGCGTCCCGCTGACCGGCGCGCCGCAGGCCTGGCAGGCCGGCTGGACGGGAACGGGGGTGAAGGTCGGCGTGATCGACACCGGCGTCGACCAGACCCACCCCGACCTGGCCGGCCGCGTCGCCGCCGCGGAGAACTTCACCGCCGACCCGGACGCCCTCGACCGGGTCGGCCACGGCACCCACGTCGCCTCCACCATCGCCGGCAGCGCGGCCGCGTCGCAGGGCCGGTACAAGGGCATGGCGCCCGGCGCGACCCTCTACAGCGCCAAGGTCTGCATGGTGGAGGGCTGCCCGGAGTCGGCGATCCTGGCCGGCATGAACTGGGCGGCGCAGCGGGGCGTCAAGGTCGTCAACATGAGCCTCGGCGGCCCGGACAGCCCGGAGATCGACCCGATCGAGGCGGCCCTGGCCGACCTCACCCACCGCTACGGCGTGCTCTTCGTCGTCGCCGCGGGCAACACCGGCATGGCCGGCGAGTCCACGGTGAACTCGCCCGGCAACGTGACCGAGGCGCTGACCGTGGGCGCCGTGACCAAGACGGGCGAGCTGGCCGAGTTCTCGAGCCGGGGTCCGCGCTCGGGCGACGCCGGCATCAAGCCGGATATCACCGCGCCCGGCGTCGGCATCGTCGCCGCCCGCAGCTCGACCTCCGACCTGTGGCCGAACGACGAGAACCCGCAGTACGCCAGCCTGTCCGGCACCTCGATGGCGACTCCGCACGTGGCCGGCGCGGCGGCGATCCTCGCCCAGCAGCACCCGGACTGGGCGCCTGAGCGGATCAAGTCCACGCTGATGGCGGCCGCTCAGCCGAACGCCGCCATCGGTGTCTACGAGCAGGGCGCGGGCTTCCTCGACGTGGCCCGGGCGATCCAGCAGACCGTCACGGCGAGCCCGGTCAGCGTCGCCTTCGAGCGGACCACCGCCACGCAGCAGAGCACGGTCACGTACGCGAACAGCGGCTCTTCCGCCCTCACCCTGGCGGTCTCCCTCGACGCCAAGGACGCCGACGGCGCCCCGGCGCCGGCCGGCCTGTTCAGCCTCAGCGCCTCCTCGGTGACGGTCCCGGCCGGCGGCACGGCCACCGTGACCGTCAACGTGCAGGCCGGCGCCGACCTGCCCGACCGCTACTTCGGCGGTGAGGTGACCGCCACCGGCGGCGGTGCCCAGGTGCAGACTCCGGTCGCGCTCGACATCGCCCGCCACCAGCTGTCCCTCAAGCTCGTCGGGCCGGACGGTGGAGCGCCCACGCCCGAGCAGGGCTGGGTGACCGTCCTGACCGACCTGGACCGGCAGACCATCCTGGTGCTCGACGACCCCGCGGCCACCAGCTACCGGGTCCGCGCGGGCCGCTACCTGGTCCAGACCTACCTGATCAGCGGCGCGGACCCGTTCCTCCCGGACATCACCACGCTGGTACGCCCGAGTCTCGACCTGACCACGGACCAGGCGCTCACCGTGGACACCCGCCTGGCGAAGCCGATCACAGTGTCGGTGCCGAATGCGAAGGCCACCGCGGTCCACCAGGAGTTCGGCTGGACGATCCGGACCGAGCAGCCGCAGATCTGGGGCAGCAACGACCTGTTCGGCGTGCTGATGGGCATCCCCTTCGACCACCTGCGCACCGCGCAGATCGGGGCCGGCGAGACGCCCGGCTTCGTCTCCTACGTCAACGGCATGTGGGGCCAGGTGGCCCAGGACGGCAGCCTGCACAACAGCCCGTACGTCTACCGGGTCTACCTCTACGAGCCGGAGAGGATGATGGCCGGGCTGACCCGCAAGCTCCGCGCGGGCGACTTCGCCACGGTCCGCTCCCAGATCAGCGCGGACGTGGCCGGCGTGCCGGTCGCGCGGACCGCGGTGGCGCACGCGCCTGGCAACTCGCCGATCTACCGTGACGAGCGCAATATCCCGCCGAGCTTCACCTACGACGTGCCGAGCACGATCACGGAGTACTACAACCAGGACAAGCAGGCGGTGTGGAAGTCGACCTCGGCCCAGCCGAGGTACACGTACTACGAGTCGGCGTGGACCAGCTTCCAGCCCGGGCGCACGTACAACGTGAAGTGGGCCAACGCGGTGGCCGGGCCGGTCTTCCCGGAGCCGAATTTCGGCCAGCAGTTCGCCACCCGCTACTGGGGCGACCTGATCGGCGGGCCGGGGCCGCTGCACGGCGACGGCACCGGGCACATGGGCTTCCGGCATGTCCGCGGCGGTAGCGTCGAGGTGAACCTCTACCGCAACGGGGTCAAGGTCGGCGACGCAAACCAGGCGCCCTGGGTGTGGGAGGTGCCTGCGGAGCCGGGTGACTACCGGTTGGCCGCGACCTTCCGCAGCGACCCGGCGTTCACCCTGTCGACGGTGGTCGACGCGGAGTGGACCTTCACGTCCGGGCACGTGGGCGACGGCGAACTGGTGAAGCTGCCGATGACGGCGATCCGGTACACCCCGGAGCTCAACATCAACAACCGGGCGCCGGCCAACCGGCTGTTCGCGATCCCGGTCTCGCTCGACCGTCAGGTCGGGGCGGCGCCGGGCCAGACCACGGCCCTGACCGTCGAGGCATCCTTCGACGACGGCAATACCTGGCAGCAGCTGACCGTGCAGCGGTCCGGCGAGCAGGCCGTCGCCTGGGTGCGCAACCCGGCCGGCACCGGCTTCGTCTCGCTGCGGGCCGCCGCAACGGACACCAGCGGTAACACGGTCAAGCAGACCGTCATCCGCGCCTACCGGTACTGACGGTGGGCCCCGGACGCGGCGCCCACCGGCGCCGCGTCCGGGTCACCGGTGCCAGAGCAACCGGTCGCGGATCCGCCGGACCATCGGCGAGTCCGTCCCGTCGAGCTCGGCGAGGGCCTCGCTCCAGGCCTGCCCGGCCGGGGCCGGGTCGCCGTTGGCGGAGTGGAAATCGCCGATGGCAACCAGTACTTCCGCGGTGTGGTGGGTGGCCCGGGCGCCGCGGAAGGTGTCGATCGCCTGCTGCCAGATCGCCATCGCGTGCGGCAGGTCGTCGATCATCGAGTACGTGTGCGCCAGCCAGGCCTGGGTGGTGCCCACCCCGTGCAGGTCGCCGAGGGCCTCGAACTGCCGCCGCGCCTCGATGAACATGCCCAGCGCCTCGGCGTGCCGGCCGAGCCAGCCCTGTGCCCGTGCGATGGCCAGCAGGGCGTTGGTGGCGCCCCGCACGTTGCCCTCAGCGCGAAAGAGCGCCCGCGCCGCCTCGGCATGCCGGATCGCCTCGTGGTAGCGCCGCTGGTCCAGCCGGATCTCGGCGATGTTGTTCTCCACGTGGCCCTGCTCGGTGCGCCGGCCGAGCCGGTCGAAGAGCGCCCGGGCGTGCTGTAGGTGCGCCAGCCCCCGGTCCAGATCGGCGAGGAAGTAGCAGGCGCCGGCGAGGCTGCGGTGCAGCAGGGCCTGGGTGGCGGGGTCGTCCCCGGTCGCGGCGAGGCCGGTGCTCACCGTTGCCGCCCACTGCTTGAACTGCGCGGTGTCCTGGAAGAAGTTCTGCAGGGCCAACGCGATCTGCCAGGCCGTGCGAGGCTGGCCGCGCTCCTTGGCCCGCGCGACGATGTCGGTCAGCACCCGCTGCTCGGCGGCGAACCAGGCCATCGCGTCGGCCCGGCCGGTGAAGCCGCGCCCGGTGACCCCGCGCTCGGACGGCTCGGGCAGCGGCAGCGGCACCTGCGGCTGCAGGGGCAGATGCGCCGCGTACGCACTGAGCTGGTAATAGTCGTAGACCCGATCGATGGCAGCGTCCCGCTCGGCCGCGTCGTCGTGCTCCTCCCCGAGCTCCACGGCATAGGCGCGCAGCAGATCGTGCATCCGCCACCGGCCGTCGCCGGGCTGGACCAGCAGCTGCGCCCCGAGCTCGGCGAGCAGGCCGCGGGCGGCGCGCGGGGACAGGCCGCCCAGGGCGGCCGCCGATTCCGTGCTCACTTCCCCGGCCGGATGCAGGGGCAGCAGCCGGAAGAGCCGGGCTGCCTCGCGAGTCAGGGCCCGGTAGGACCAGGAGAAGATCGCCTCCAGATCGGCGTGTGCGTCCCCGAAGCCGGCCAGCCGGCCGTCGGCCTCGGCCAGCTCACCGGCGACCGCGGGCAGGCTGAGCCCGGGCCGGCCGACGCCGCGGGTGGCGACCAGCGCCAGGGCCAGCGGCAGCCGGCCGCACCGCGCGATGATCTCGTCGACGGCGGCCGGGTCGGCGTCCGCCGTGTCGCCGAGCCGGCGGGTGAGCAGCTCGCGGGCCTCGGCGGCGGTGAGCAGGTCGAGGTGCAGGGGGTGGGCGCCCGCCGGGCCGGCCACGCCGCTGATCCGGCGGCGGCTGGTGGCGATGACGAGACTGCCGCCGGTGCCGGGCAGCAGGTGCCGGATCTGGTCCCAGTCGCGGCAGTTGTCGAGCAGGATCAGCATCCGGCGCTCGGCCAGGATGCTGCGGTAGAGGCCGGCCTGGGCGTGCAGCTCGGCGGGGATGGCGGCCGGCGCGACCCCGAGGGACCACAGGAAGCCGCGCAGCGCCTCCGCCGGTGTCATCACCGAGTCACCGGAGTCGAAACCGCGCAGGTCCGCGTGCAACTGCCCGTCGGGGTAGCAGGCGGCCAGCCGGTGGGCCAGGTGCACCGCGAGGGTGGTCTTCCCGACGCCGGGCATTCCGTCGATGACCAGCGCGGTGGTCCGCGGATCTCCGGCCAGCAGCTCCTCCGCGGCGGCCACGACGCCGCGGCGGCCGGTGAAGTAGGGGTGGTCGGCCGGCAACTGCGCCGGCGGCTCGGCCCGGGACGACTGCGCCAACTCCAGCTCGGCTGGCGGCCATAATTCGGCCTGCGCGCCGCTGGGCGGCGCTCCGAGCCGAATGAAGGCCGGTCTGACGCCGCGCCGCGACCTGGAGCCGTCGGCCGGGGCGTCGTGGTCGAGCAGGCTGTCCCGGGCTGCGCGCAGGTCGACGCCCGGCTGGATGCCGAGCTCATCGGCGAGCCGGTGCTCGATGTCGGCATAAGCCGCGAGAGCCTCGGCCCGCCGGCCGTCCGCGGCGAGCGCGAGCAGCAGCCGCGCCTGCAGTGCCTCGTCCAGCGGCTCGTATTCGGTGGCCCGCCGGATCGCGGGCAGCACCAGGTGGACGCACCCGGCCCGCAGGGCGGCGTCGGTCGCCGCCCGGACGGCAGCGAACCGCTCGCCGTCGACAGCGACGAACTCCGGATGGGCCGGGCCGCCGGCCCGCAGGCCCGAGGCGCACCGGTCGCGCCACAGCGCCAGCGCCTCAAGGTAGAGCTCGACGGCCGGCTCGCCGGAGCTGCCACCGGCCTGGGCGACCAGGTGCCGGAAACGCAGCAGGTCGAGTGACTCCCCGTCGATCCGCAGCCGGTATGCGGCGTCGTCGCGGATCAGCACCGAGCCCGCTGCCCGCGTCGGCAGGCCCGGCTCGAAGCGCCGCCGGAGCACCCCGACGTGCCGGTGCACCACGTTGACCGCGCTGGGTGGGGGGTCGGACTCCCAGAGCAGGTCGACGAGCTCGGCGACGCTGACCGCGCCGCCGGCCCGGGCGAGCAGCAACGCCAGGATCAGCCGCTGCTGCCGGGTGCCCAGGTCAATTTCGGACTGGCCGCGCCAGGCCCGCACCGGGCCGAGAACGGCGAAAGAGAGCAGGCTGGTCATCTTGATGCGATCCATACCGGGCTGGTGGCCACGAGGGCCGCAGCATGGCAGGGCCGGCGCTACGAGCCGGGCGCGCGTTGCGGCACTGTGAGCTTCGACTCAACGGCCGGATCGCCGGCCGGCGGAGTCGTCCCTGCTCAGGCCGCCTCGATGCCGGTGCGCAAAGCGCGCAGCGCATAGTGGGTCCGGGACTTCACCGTGCCGATCGGCACTCCCAGCCGGCCCGCGAGCTCTGCCGGTGACCGTCCGACCAGGTAGACCTCGGAGAGCAGGCTGCGCTGCGCCGGGCTCAGCCGGCCGAGCGCGTGCCGGATGGCGTGCGACGCGAGCGCGGTGCCGACGGTGTCGTCACCAGCGGGAATCCAGGTCATGTCGACGAGGTGGACCTCGACCGGCCGGTTGACCCGCAGCCGGACGCCGTCGATGACGAGCCGCCGCGCGATGGTGATGAGCCATCGGCGGGCCGCATCGGGCTCGGCCGGCACCGAGTCGAGGTGCCGCCAGGCCCGCAGCAT
This sequence comes from Micromonospora sp. BS32, assembly GCF_059089345.1. Taxonomy (NCBI): domain Bacteria; kingdom Bacillati; phylum Actinomycetota; class Actinomycetes; order Micromonosporales; family Micromonosporaceae; genus Micromonospora; species Micromonospora sp. BS32. Next base: position 409,358 of record NZ_JBSSHR010000003.1, on the reverse strand, counting down.
CGTCTCCTGGAGCAGATCCTCCGCGGTCTGCCGCTGGCCGCGGGTCAACACGAGCAGGAGACGCAGCACGGCACGGGCGTGGTCCGCATGCAGCACGGTCATGCGCTCGGTCCGGCCGTCCGGTGATTCGTCGGGTGCCCGCAGCACGGTACTTCCTCCCCCAGAGGCAGGAGCAACGGTGAATGCGGCACGAGCCTAGGGACGGCCGATGCGAATGGACTGACGCGAAAGTGCGGATCGAGTGCCGTCGCCGATCGCGATCGGTCACGGACGCGACGTGGCCGCCGCGAGCAGGTCGGCCAGCCGCCGGCCGGTCCGGGTCTGCGCGTACGGGATCAGGGCCAGCGCCTCCTGCCACGCCCGCACCGCGGCGTCCTGGTCGCCGACGGCGGCGAGGGCGTCGCCGAGCAGCGCCAGCACCTCCGCGGCCGGCGCCGACGCCGAGGCCTCCTGGTAGGCGACGGCCGCCTCGCGCCAGCAGTCGACCGCCTTGCCAAGCTCGCGGCGGGCGGAATGCACCTGGCCGAGCACCTCCCACGCCTCGGCGATGCCGAGCCTGTACTGCGCTCCGCGCGACAGCGCCATCGCCTGCTCGGCGCAGCGCACGGCCTCTTCCTCCCGGCCCAGGTCGGCGTTGCTCGCGGCGATGATCACCAGGGCGTCCGCGAGCAGTCTGTCGTCTCCGGCCGTCCATGGCCCCAGCGCCGCGGAAAGCGTCTGGACGACCTCCTCGTGTCGCCCCTGGGCACCCAGGACCATCGCCCGGTTGATCTCGGCCCGGATCATCTCGCCGTGCAGGCCGAGCCGGGCGAGCAGCTCGAGCGCCTGGTCGAGGTGCCCGACCGCGGTCTCGTGCTCGCGCCGGAAGTAGGCCGCCCCGGCCAGGCTGCGGTGCATCCGGGCCTGCCCGACCAGGTCGCCGCCCGCCCGGGCGGCCTCGAGGGCCACCTCGCCGGTCGTCGTCCAGTCGCCCCACCGGCCGCTGCGGTCGAAGAAGTGCTGCATGCCCAGGGCGAGCTGCCAGGCGTCGGTGTGCCGGCCCCGCCGCGCGGCCCGGCCGACCAGCGCGATCAGGACCTGCCGCTCGGCGGTGAACCAGCGCATGGCGTCGCCGTTGCCGGCGAAGCGCAGCGGGGTCTCGCCCGGCCCCGGCTCGATCATCGGGCGGTACTCGGAGGCCAGCAGCCGCCGGTGCGCCTGATAGCAGGTGGCCCGGTAGAACTGCAGGCAACGGAGCTCCGCCGCGGCGCGCTCGGCCGGGCTGTCGTTCTCCTCGCCGAGCTCCGTGGCATAGGCCAGCAGCAGGTCGTGGGTGCGGTAGCGGCCCGGCAGGTCCTCGCTGATCAGGTGCGCGCGGCTCAGCTCGCCGATCAGCGCCCGCCCGCTCCGCAGCGGGACGCCGGCCAGGCCCGCCGCGCCGGCGATCGAGATGTCGGGGCCGGGATGGATCGGCAGCAGCCGGAACAGCCGGGCGGCCGGGGCGGAGAGTGCCTGGTAGGACCAGGAGAAGACGGCACGCAAACCGGTCTGCGGGTCGTCGCCGTGGAAGCCGTCCAGGCTCCCGGGCGCCTGGGCCAGCTCGGCGGCGATCTGCGCCGATGGCGTCCGCGGCAGGCTCGCCGCGCGGGCGGCCACCACGGCCAGCGCGAGCGGCAGCCGTCCGCAGCTGGCGATGATGGCGTCGATCGCGGCCGGGTCCGCCGCGACCCGTCCGGCGCCGAGTGGCCCGAGGAGCGCCGCGCGGGCCTCGTCGAGGCTTGGCAGGCCGACCGGCAACGGGTGGGCGCCGGCCGTGGTCAGCAGGCTGCTGAGCCGGCTGCGGCTGGTGACGATCACCAGACAGTCGGGGCTGCCCGGCAGCAGGTGTCGGATCTGCTCGGCGTCCCGGCAGTTGTCGAGCACGATCAGCAGGCGCCGGCCGGCAAGGCTGCTGCGGTACATGCCCGCCTGGGCGTGCAGCTCGGCGGGAATGCCCTCCTGCGGAACCCCGAGCGAGGCGAGGAAGCCGCGCAGGGCCTCGGCCGGACTCATCGCCGGCTCCCGTCCGTCGTATCCGCGCAGGTCGACATAGAGCTGCCCGTCCGGGTAGCCGGCGGCGAACTCGTGGGCGAGGTGAACGGCGAGGGTGGTCTTGCCGATCCCGGGCATGCCGTCGATCGCGAGCACCGCCGGCCCGCCCGGGCGCGCGACCGCCGCGCGGGCCTCGGCGATGAGGTCGTCCCGGCCGCTGAAGAAGGGCAGGTCCGGCGGCAGCTGCGCGGGCCGGGGGAGGGGCGACGGCGACCCGGTACGCGCCGGCCGGGTGCGCTGGTGCAGCAGCCGGTCGTATGCCTCCCGCAGCTCCTCGCCCGGATCGATGCCCAGGTCCTCGGCGAGCCGGCGGCGCACCACCCGGTACATCTCGACGGCTTCGGCCTGGCGGCCGTCGGCGGCGAGGGCGAGCAGCAACCGGCTCTGCAGCGACTCGTCGAGCGGGTGTTGCTCGGCGGCCTGCCGCAACGGCGCCAGCACCGCGCTCAGCCGGCCGCAGCGCTCGGCGGCGTCGGCGGCCTCGCGCACGGCCTGGGCGCGTTCGGCCTCCACGGCGAGGAACGCGGGATGCCGGCGGGAAGCCGGTTCCAGGCCCGCAGCGCACCGGCCGCGCCACAGCCGCATCCCGTCGAGGAAATGCCGCAGTGCCGACTCCGGGTCGCCGTCCCGCAGGCGGCGGCCCGCCAGCCGGCTCAGCGACCGGAACTTCAGCAGGTCAAGAGACTCCTCGTCGGCGCGCAGCCGATAGCCCGAGAGCTCCCGCAGGATGTGCCGGCCCGCCGACCGGGTGGGCAGGCCGGGCTCGAGCAGGCGCCGGAGCACCCCGACGTGCCGGTGCACGACGTTCGCGGCGCTGGCCGGGGCGTCCTCGTCCCAGAGCAGGTCGACCAGCTCGGCCAGGGAGACCGGTGAACCGGCCCGGGCCAGCAGCAACGCGAGCACCAGGCGCTGCTGGCGGGCGCCCAGATGCAGCTCGGCGCCGGCGCGGACGACCCTGATCGGGCCGAGCACCGAGAAACCGATCGTCTCGCCCGCCTCCGCCCGCACACCGGCAACGGTAACCGGCCGACCCGCCACCCGGAGCTCGCGGCCGCAGCCCAAGGGCGAGACCGGGTCTCCGGGAGGGCGACGGGGGAAGCAAGGCGGATGACGGGGGGCGGTCGGTTGGATGGGTGATCGCTGTGGCCAGTACCGCTTCGGCTTCCCTGATCACTCCCGTGTCGCCGCCGGACCGAGGCCAGGGGGAGGCAGGCGGTAAGACTGAGCGCTGCGTCGCCCGCCTACGACACTGGTACCGCCATGCGGGGCAATGCCGCTGACCTGGTGCTGGTCAAGCCGAAGCGCACGGATTGGGGCGGGCGGGTCAGAGGCGACCGCCGGCAGCGGTGTCCGAGACACGCTGGGCGAGGTAGATCGGCACGATGGAGAGCACGATCAGTACGGCCGCGACGACGTTGATGACCGGCGCCTGGTTCGGCCGGAACAGGTTGTTGAAGATCCAGATGGGCAGGGTCTGCACGCCCGGCCCGGCCGTGAAGGTCGTCACGATGATCTCGTCGAAGGAGAGCGCGAAGGCCAGCAGCCCGCCGGCGAACAGCGCCGAGCGCAGCAGCGGGAACGTGACGTAGCGGAACGTCTGGAAGGTGTCCGCGCCGAGGTCCGCGCTCGCCTCCTCCAGGTTGCCGCTGAGCCGGCGCAGCCGGGCCAGCACGTTGTTGTAGACCACCACCACGCAGAACGTCGCGTGCCCGACGATCACCGAGAGCAACCCCTTGCCCACCCCCAGCGGCTCGATCAGCGAGCGGAAGGCGGTGTCCAACGCGATCCCGGTGACGATGCCGGGCAGCGCGATCGGCAGCACCACGAGCAGCGACACGGCGTCGCGCCCGAAGAACCGGTAGCGCTGCACCGCGAGGGCGACCAGGCTGCCGAGCAGCAGCGCGACGGCGGTGGCGCCCAGCCCGGCTTTCACCGAGGTCCACAGCGCCTCGCGCGCGCCCTCGTTCTCCCACGCCCGCACCCACCAGTCGGTGGTCCAGCGCGGCGGCGGCCAGGCGAAGGTGCGGTCGGAGTTGAACGAGTTGACCAGCACGATGGCCAGCGGCACGTAGACGAAGGCCAGGCCCAGCGCCATGGCCGCGCGCAGCAGCCAGCGCCCTCCGCGCGACAGCGTCACAACTCCTCCAACGCGCCGGAGCGGCGCACCGCGACCAGATAGACGACCATGATGAATACGGGGATCGTGGCGAGCGCCGCCGAGAACGGCAGATTGTTCGCCGCGCCGATGTTGGCGTACACGAGGTTGCCGATGAGCTGAGTCTTGCCGCCCACGATCTGCACGGTGATGTAGTCACCCAGCGACAGGGAGAACGTGAAGATCGTGCCGGCGATGACCGACGGCACGATCATCGGCAGCACCACCGATCGGAAGGTGCGCCCGGCCCGGCCGCCGAGGTCCGCCGACGCCTCCAGCAGCGAGTCGGGCAGCCGTTCCAGCCCCGCGTAGATGGGCAGGATCATGTACGGCAGCCACAGGTAGCTCAGCACCAGGACGATCGCGGGCAGGCCGTAGCCGGGCCCGTTGCCGGGGCCGCCGAAGAGCCAGTCCACCGGGCCGCCGTTGGCGAGCATCACCCGCCAGGCGTACGCCTTGACCAGGTAGCTCGCCCACAGTGGGGTGAGGATCGCGATGACCAGGAACCGGCGGCTGCGTGGTGAGGCGACCTTTGCCATGAAGAACGCCATCGGCAGCGCGATGAGCACGTCGATGACGGTGACTGCGGCGGCGATGCCGAGGCTGCGCAGGGCGACGGTGCGATAGACCTCTTCGGTGAGGATGGTGCGGAAGTTCGCGAGCGTGGGCTGGCGAACGAGGTCGCCGGTGAAGCTGTTGACCGTCCAGAACGCCGAGACGAAGAGCACGGCCAGCGAACCGAGGTACGCCACGAGCAGCCAGAGCAGCGGCGCCGAGAGCAGCCCCGCGAGGCGGATGCCGCTGTGGCGATGCAGCCAGGACGAGAGCCGGCGGACCGGCCCACGGGAGATGGTGTCATCGCCCGTGGGCCGGTCCACGGTGGAGAGGGCGGTCATGTGTCTCAGCCCTTGATCGTGGTCCAGGCCTGGGTCCAGGCCGCGTAGTCCTTGCACGTGACGTCCGTGCGGCCGTCGAGGCACTGCGCCACCGGAGTGCTCCAGAACCAGACCTTGTCGAAGTACGCCTCGTCGGCGGCGTGGAACGTGGCGCAGTGGTTCTTGTCCGCCGTCTTGTCGCAGGCGAGCTTGTTCGCCGGGGCCTCGCCGAACCACTCCGCCACCGCGGCGTTCGCCGTGGGATCGATGATGTGGTTCATCCAGAGGTAACCGCAGTTCGGGTGCTTGGCCTTGGCGGAGACCATCCAGGTGTCGGACCAGCCGGTCGCGCCCTCCTCCGGCAGGACGGCCTCGACGGAAGCGCCGTCGGCCTTGGCGAGGTTGACGATGACCTGCCAGGCGGTGCCGACGACGGAGTTGCCGGACTTGAAGGCCTGGACCTCCTTGGTGTAGTCCGACCAGTACTCACCGATCAGCACGTTCTGCTTCTTCAGCAGGTCCACAGCGGCGGCGAACTGCTTGTCGTCCAGCGCGTACGGGTTCTTGATACCCAGTTCCGGCTGGTGCTTCATGAGGTAGAGCGCCGCGTCGGCGATGTAGATCGGCGAGTCGTACGCCGTCACCGTGCCCTTGTACGGGGAGTTCGCGTCGAACACCGCGCTCCAGGAGGTCGGCGCCGGGTTGACCTTGTCGGTGCGGTACATGAGCACGTTGGCCCCGCGACCGTGTGGGATGCCGTACGCCACCCCGTCGACGGAGTTCCACTGCTTGAGCTTGAGGCCGTCGAAGACGTCCTTGTAGTTGGGCACCAGGTCGGTGTTGACCGGGGCGACCTCACCGCCGTAGATCAGCCGCAGGGAGGCGTCGCCGGAGGCCGAGACCACGTCGTAGTCGCCGGTCTTCATCAGCGTCACCATCTCGTCGGAGGTGCCGGCGACCTTCACGTTGACCTTGCAGCCGGTCTCCTTCTCGAAGCCGGTGACCCAGTCGACCTTCGGGTCGGTGGAACCGTTCTCGACGTACCCGGCCCAGGCGACGACGTTGACCTGGCCCTCACCGGCGCCGAGCGACGCCAGCTTGGCGATCTTGGGTGGCTTGATGCCGCCGGGGCCGGAGCCGCCGGTGGCGCTGCCGCCGTCGCCGCATCCGGCCAGCGCGAGCAGGCCGGCCGCGGCGACCGCGGTGAACACTCGGGTGGTGCGCATCTGCGCTCTCCTTCGACTCGGGTGGGTGCTTCAACGGGGGGTGACGGGAACCGCGACGACGTGTTCCGCCCGCCAGGCCAGCCGGATCGGCTTGCCGCGCAGGGCCGCCACGTCGGTGGGGGAGGTCTGTTGGTTCTGCTGCATCGCCACCACCCGGGCCCCGGCGTCGAGGTCGACCACGAAGCGGGTGGCCGATCCGGCGTAGATCACCTCGACGACCTGGCCCGCCGCGCTGATCTCCTCGGCGGACGCGGGCGCGCCGCCGAGTCGGATTTTCTCCGGGCGTACGGAGAACACGCCGTCGCGGCCGAGCACCGCCCGGGCCGCCTCGCCCTCGAACAGGTTCGAGGTGCCCACGAAGCCGGCGACGAACGGGGTCCGGGGGTGCTCGTACACCTCGGCCGGCGTGTCGACCTGCTCGATGCGGCCCTGGTGGAACACCGCCACCCGGTCGCTCATCGTCAGCGCCTCCTGCTGGTCGTGGGTCACGAAGACGAAGGTGATGCCGACCTCGCGCTGGATCGCCTTCAACTCGACCTGCATCTCCTCGCGCAGCTTCAGGTCCAGCGCGCCGAACGGCTCGTCGAGCAGCAGCACGGCCGGGCGGTTGACCAGGGCGCGGGCCAGCGCGACGCGCTGGCGCTGCCCGCCGGACAGCGCACTGGGCCGGCGCTCCTCGTACCCCTGGAGGCGGACCGTCCGCAGCGCCGCCGCCGCGCGCTCGCGGCGTTCGGCGCGGGGGACCTTGCGCACCCGCAGGCCGTACTCGACGTTCTGCTGGACGGTCATGTGCGGGAAGAGGGCGTAGTCCTGGAAGACGGTGTTGACGTCCCGGTCGAACGGGGCGAGCCGGGTGACGTCGCGGCCGGCCAGGGTGACCGTGCCGCCGGTCGGCAGCTCGAATCCCGCGATCATCCGCAGCACCGTCGTCTTGCCCGAGCCCGACGGCCCCAGCATGGAGAAGAACTCGCCGTCGGCGATCTCCAGGTCGACGCCGGCGACGGCCTCCACGGCGTCGAACGACTTGCGCAGACCGGTCAGGCGGATCGCGGGTTCCGACACGGCGACAGGCTCCCACTCTTCTACGGATCCAGCGGACCCACGCGGCCGACGGCTACGGATTCTTTGGCGAGAGAATAGAACCGCAACGGATACCGCAGTCAAGAGCTGTGGCCGGATCGTTGGTTTTCCGTCGGGCCGGTTCGGCCTCGTCGGCAGGCGACTCCCTGCCGCCTCCCTGGTCAGGGCGCCGATCGGCCTTCTCAGCGGTCGTGCTGCGCTGCTGAGACCCGGGAACGGAGCCCTTCGAGGTAGGTCTCCAGGACCCGACGTGACGACCCGCATGAGGCACAACGACAGGACTCGCGGGACCGATGGTCCCGATGTGCCGCTTCGCCCTCGCTGAACGCTGCGCCGACGGGCGCACAGGGGAAATCCTCGGGTGGCCTGCTCCTACAATGCCGGGTCGGCCCGGAAGCGAGGTCGGCGTGCCCGCACGTGTTCGCGGCGGCGACCGCCGGAGAGGTCACTGGGCTCGCAGTCAGCCGAGCAGGCCTCCGGAGGGCAGCGGCAGACCGGGCAGCGACGGCAGCAGCGAGGGACTCGTCAGCGGCGGCGGGGGAACGCCGGGCAGCGGCGGCAGCGGTATGGGGCGGTTGCTGGGCGGGGGCGCCGACGGCAGGGCCGGGGCGGTGGTGGGCGCGGCGGGGCCCGTGGTGCCTGCGGCGGGGCTGCCGCCCGTCGGGGCGGGGTGGGGCGCCGGTATCACCGGCGTGGTCCCACACCGGGGCCAGGTGGGGCAGGCCGGCACGGACAGGTCCCGCAGAACGGCGTCGATCTCGGCGCGCAGCTGGGCGGCGTCGGCGGGGTCGGTGACCCGAGCCAGCTCCCGCTGAGCCTGCTCGATCAACTGCCGAGCCTCGTCGAACCGTCCGTCAGCGGCGGCGTCGCGGGCCCGGGCGATGGTGTACTCGACGCTGCTCACGTCCGCCCGCTCCGGGTAGAGAACCTTGGTCAGCGACCACAGGGGGCTGGTCGGCCCGGCGCTGCGGCTGCCGACGCCGAGCCCCGTGGCCAACACGAGGGCGGCGATCACGGCTGCGGCCAGCCGCCAGATCCGCCGCTGCAGCGGTCGCGACCGCCCGGTGACGGGGAGCAGGGCACCCGCGGGCAGGTCGACGCTGTCCCGGCCGGCCTGGTGGCCGCCGCTCGGGGCGGCGCCGAGGACCGTGGTGGTCTCGTCGTCCGCCGCGCCGACGGCGACCTCGGCGCGCCAGGCGGTCAGCATCTCCGTGAGGAGGTCACCGTCGGCCACCGCCTCGTCCCGCCCCAGGGCATCGAGAGTGGTGTCGTCGCGGGCCACGATGGCGAGGTCCAGCTCCTCGTCGTCCCGCCTGAGCTCGCTCATGCCACCACCTCGTCCAGTCCGCGGGACAGCGTACGGAGCCGGGCGAGCGCACGGGACTGGGCCACGCGTACGGCCGCGGCCGACATGCCGAGGATCGTGCCGACCTCCTCAGCGGTGAGACCGACCGCCACCCGCAGCGTGATGATCTCCCGTTGGGCGTCGGGCAGGCGTTGCAGCAGCACCGACAACTGGCGGGCCAGATCCGTGGCAAGGGCCTGCTGTTCCGGCCCCGGCGCGGCGTCCGGGCGCTCCAGCGGGGTGTCGGTCACGGTGACCGCCGAGTCGCGCACCGCCGCACGCTGCGCGTCGGCGACCTTGTGCGCGGCGACGGCGAAGACGAACGCCGAGAACGGTCGGCCCTGCTCCCGGTAGCGGGGGAGTGCCTTGAGCACCGCCAGGCAGACCTCCTGGGCCACATCGTCGGCCGTGGTGTACGCCCCGCCGATGCGGCCCAGCCGGGCGCGGCAGTAACGGACCAGCCGCGGCCGTACGTCCGTGAGCAGGGCGGCCACGGCCGCCCGGTCGCCGTCGGCGGCCCGGCGGACGAGCTCCGGCTCGATCGTCGTGGTCATGGGAATGCGAGACACCTTCGTTACCGGCTGGTGAACGCACGCTATCGAGATGCACTCCACTTGGCTAGTTCACGTCTCGTGGTCGTGGTGCCACGAAAAGAATTTGTTGCGCTCGGTTCGCCTCCCGCGATGTCTCAGGTAGCAACCAGGTGAGGGGAGGGGTCGATGGGCGTCGAAGTCGCCGTGCAGGGGCTGACCAAGTCCTTCGGTGGCCAACCGGTCTGGTCGGACATCAGCCTGACCCTGCCGGCCGGCGAGATCTCCGTCCTGCTCGGCCCGTCCGGCACCGGCAAGTCGGTGTTCCTGAAGACGCTCGTGGGGCTGCTGCGGCCCGACGCCGGCTCCATCTGGATCGAGGGCAAGGACCTGCCCCGGCTCTCCGAGCGCGCGCTGTACGAGGTGCGCAAGCTGTTCGGCGTGCTGTTCCAGGACGGCGCCCTGTTCGGCTCGATGAACATCTACGACAACGTGGCCTTCCCGCTGCGCGAGCACACCCGCAAGTCGGAGTCGCAGATCCGTGACGTGGTCACCGAGAAGCTCGACATGGTCGGTCTCGTCGGCGCGGAGAAGAAGCTGCCCGGCGAGATATCCGGTGGCATGCGCAAGCGCGCTGGGCTGGCTCGCGCGCTCGTGCTCGACCCGCGCATCGTCCTGTTCGACGAGCCCGACTCAGGACTGGACCCGGTGCGTACGGCGTACCTGAACCAGCTCATCATCGACCTGAACCAGCGGACCGGGGCGACGTTCCTGATCGTCACGCACGACATCAACACGGCCCGCACGGTGCCGGACAACATCGGGCTGATCTACCACGGGCACCTGGCCATGTTCGGGCCGCGGGAGATGCTGCTGTCCAGCACCGAGCCGGTGGTGCGGCAGTTCCTCAACGCCCAGCGGATCGGCCCGATCGGCATGGCCGAGGAAAAGGACGCCGAGGAACTGCGAGCCGAGGCGGACGCCGGCGTGGAACTGCCCCCGCTGCCGCCCATCCCGCTGCAACTACCGCCCTCAGACGGGCTGCCACGCCAGGCCGAGCGGCCACCGGGGCAGTGGTGCCGGGACAACGACGTCACCCCGCCGCCCGGCTCCTTCGAGGGGCTGTCGACCAGCGGGCTGGGCCCGCGGCCGGCCGGCGGCCAGCACCAGCCCGAGGTGCTCTGGTGAGCGCCCCGGTCAACGCCGTCCGCGCCACCGGCGAGTTCTTCGCGTTCTGCCTGGACACGCTGCGCGGCCTCGGCCGCCGGCCGGTGCAGGTACGCGAGTTCGTCCAGCAAGCCTGGTTCATCAGCTCGGTGTCGATCCTGCCGGCCGCACTGGTCTCCATCCCCTTCGGCGCGGTCATCGCGTTGCAACTCGGCTCGCTGGTCCGCCAGCTCGGCGCCCAGTCCTTCACCGGGGCCGCGTCCGTGCTCGCGGTGGTCCGCGAGGCGGGCCCGATCGTCACCGCGCTGATCATCGCCGGCGCGGGCGGCTCGGCGATCTGCGCCGATCTGGGCTCCCGCAAAATCCGTGAGGAGCTGGACGCGATGCAGGTGCTGGGCATCGATCCGATCCACCGCCTCGTGGTGCCGCGCGTGCTCGCCTCGATGCTGGTCGCCGTCCTGCTCAACGGCCTGGTCAGCGTCGTCGGCGTCAGCGGTGGCTATCTGTTCAACGTGGTCCTTCAGGGCGGCACGCCCGGGGCGTACCTGGCCAGCTTCCAGGCCCTGGGGCAACTGCCCGACCTGCTGGTGGGCGAGGTCAAGGCGCTGCTCTTCGGCGCCGCCGCCGCACTGGTGGCCTCCTACAAGGGAATGACCGCCAAGGGTGGCCCGAAAGGGGTCGGCGACGCGGTCAACCAGAGCGTGGTGATCACCTTCATGCTGCTGTTCGCGCTGAACTTCGTCGTCACGGCCGTGTACTTCCAGGTCGTCCCGCAGAAGGGAAGCTGAGATGGCGGTGCTACGTCAACTCGACGACCTCGGCGGTCAGCTCGCCTTCTACCTGCGCGCGTTCGCCTGGGCGCCGCGCACCGTGCGTCGGTACAAGCGCGAGGTGCTACGGCTGCTGGCCGAGGTGAGCTTCGGTTCCGGCGCGCTCGCCGTGCTCGGCGGCACCGTCGGCGTCATCTGCTTCCTGACCTTCTTCACCGGCACCGAGGTCGGGCTTCAGGGCTACCAGGCGCTCAACCAGATCGGTAGCAGCGCGTTCACCGGTTTCGTCTCGGCGTACTTCAACACCCGGGAGATCTCCCCGCTGGTGGCGGCGCTGGCCCTGTCGGCCACCGTCGGTTGCGGCTTCACCGCCCAGCTCGGCGCGATGCGGATCTCCGAGGAGGTGGACGCCCTGGAGGTGATGGGCGTGCCGTCCCTGCCGTTCCTGGTGACCACCCGCATGATCGCCGGCCTCGTCGCGGTGGTCCCGCTGTACGTGGTCGGGCTGCTCACCAGCTACCTCGCCACCCGTACCATCGCCGTCTCCTACTTCGGACAGTCCGCCGGCACCTACGACTACTACTTCCACCTCTTCCTGCCCCCCGGCGACGTGCTCTGGTCCTTCTTCAAGGTGCTGGTCTTCAGCGTGATCGTGGTGCTGGTGCACTGCTACTACGGCTACACCGCCAAGGGCGGCCCCGCCGCCGTCGGCGTCGCGGTCGGCCGGGCCGTCCGGCTCGCCATCGTCGCGGTCAACATCGTCGACTTCTTCCTGTCGCTCGCCATCTGGGGCGCGACCACCACCGTCCGGATCGCGGGGTGACCATGAGGCATCGCATCCTCGGCATCGTGTTCATCGTCGTGCTGACGGCGGCGCTGACCGCGTCCGTCCTGCAGTACCGCAAGGCGTTCACCCCGGTCGCCTGGGTCACCCTGCGCGCCGACCGGACCGGCCTGCAGCTCAGCCAGGGCGCCGACGTCAAGGTACGCGGAGTCGTCGTCGGCGAGGTGCGCTCGGTCGGCACCGAGGGCGCCGGCGCCATCATCCGGCTGGCCCTCGACCCGCACACCACGCCCCGGATCCCCGCCGACGTCGGCGCGCGACTGCTGCCCAAGACCCTCTTCGGCGAACGGTACGTCGAACTCGTTCCCCCGCCCGGCCGCGACGCCGCCCCGCCGATCCGCAACGGCGCGGTGATCAACCAGGACCGCAGCCGCACCGCGGTGGAGCTGGAACGGGTCCTCGACCAGGCGCTGCCACTGCTGCAGGCGGTCCGGCCCGACCAGCTCGCCGCGACCCTGGGCGCCATCTCGACCGCGTTGGAGGGCCGCGGCGACCGGCTCGGCGCGAACGTGGTCCGGCTCGACGAGTACCTCAAACAGCTCAACCCGGCGATGCCCACCATCGCCGAGGATGTCCGGAAGCTGGCCGTCGTGCTCGACGGCTACGACGTCGCGCTGCCCGACCTGCTCGCCCTGCTGCGCGACGTGACCGTCACCGCCCGCACCGTCACCGACCAGGGTCAGCAGCTGGCGGCGTTCCTGGCCGACACCACCGACACCGCCGATGTCACCAGGGGCTTCCTCGACCGACACGGCGACCAGCTCATCGCGCTCGGCGAGGTGAGCCGACCAGTGCTGCAACTGCTGGCCACGTACGCCCCCGAGTACCCCTGCCTGATGGGCGGGCTGGTCGCCCTGCAACCCCGGGTCGAGGAGGTCTTCGCCGGCGGCCGGATGCACATCACCCTGGAGGTCACCCGCGACGGCGGCAGGTACGAGAAGGGCCGCGACGAGCCGGTCTACGGCGCGCACAACGGGCCGCAGTGCCGTGGCCTGCCGCGCCCCGCACAGCCGGCACCTGAGGTGCCCGTCAACGACGGGTACGACTACCGCGGCGCCCGCCCCCGTACCCCCCTCGTCGTCGGCACGCCGGCGGCCTCGCCCACCGGCGGCTCCCCGGCGATGGGCCAGGCCGGCACGGGTGAGGAGCGCGCCCTGGTCAAGCCCCTCGTCGGGGCCGTCACCGGCATCCCACCGGCGGAGGTCCCCGACATCGCGGTCCTGCTCTGGGGGCCCCTGCTCCGCGGCGGGGTGGTGAACGCCCGATGAGCGCCAAGACGTGGGCACCCGTGCTGAAGCTGGCGGTCTTCGCCGCGGTGACACTGCTGCTGACCGCACTGCTCGCCCAGACCCTCGGTGCCTTCCCGCCGGGCGGCGTCACCTACCGCGCCCGGTTCACCGACGTGACCGGACTGCTCCCGGGAGACGACATCCGTGTCGCCGGTGTCAAGGTCGGCCGGGTCAGCCGGATCACCGTGGTCGACGACACCGTCGCGGAAGTCGCCTTCACCGTCACCCCCGACGTGCCGGTGGCCACCAGCGTCCGCGCCAAGATTCGCTACCGCAACCTGGTGGGCCAGCGGTACGTGGCACTGACCGAGGGCCCGGGGGAGGGGCGGCCACTGCGGCCGGACGGCCTCATCCCGCTCGACCAGACCATGCCGGCACTGGACCTCACCGTGCTGTTCAACGGCTTCCGGCCGCTGTTCACCGCGCTGAACCCGGACGACGTGAACAAGCTCGCCTACGAGATCACCCAGGTGTTGCAGGGCGAGGGCGGCACGGTGACCAGCCTGCTGCAACGGACAGCCTCCCTGACCAACACCCTCGCCGACCGGGACGCCGTGATCGGACGGGTCATCACCAACCTCAACGGCGTCCTGGGCACGCTGGCCGAACGGGACCGCAACCTGGACCAGAGCATCAGCCAGTTGCAGCAGTTCGTCTCCGGTCTCTCGGCCGACCGTACCGCCATCGGCGAGTCGCTGGTCAGCATCGCCGACCTCACCACCGCCACGTCCGCGCTGCTGCGCGACGCCCGCCCACCGCTCGCGGCCGACGTGCGCGCCCTGGACGACCTCGCCGGCAACCTCAACCGCAACGCGGCCGTCATCGACAGCACGCTCGGGCGGATGCCGCAGCGGTACGACGCACTGACCCGCGTCGCCTCCTCCGGATCGTGGTTCAACTTCTACCTCTGCGACTTCGACGGCAACGTGGCGGTGGCCGGCCGGGCACCGCTCGACCTGCCCGCCTTCAGCGCCTCGGCCGCCCGCTGTGCCACCGGAGGCAGCCAATGACACCGTTCCGCGAACGCAATCCCGTCGTCGTCGGCACGACCGGGCTGGTGCTGATCGTGGCGGCGCTGCTGGGCGCGTTTCAGCTCGACCGGCTCGCCGCGCTGACCGGACGTTCGTACCAGGCGGCCTTCCACGACGCCAGCGGCCTCGCCAGCGGCAACGAGGTGCGCGTCGCCGGAGTGCGGGTGGGCGAGGTGACCGCCGTGGAACTGGACCGCGACGGCGCACCGCACGTACAGGTCCGGTTCCGGGTGGACGACGACAGCGTCCGCCTCGGCACCCGGACCGGCGCCACGATCCGGATCAAGACGGTGCTGGGCCAGAAGTACCTCGCCCTGTCGCCGGCCGGGCCGGGGCGGCTGCGCGAGGGCGGGGAGATCCCGCTCGCCCGCACCGCGGCGCCGTTCGACGTGGTGCAGGCCGTCACCGGGCTCGCCGACACCCTCGACAAGGTCGACACCGACCAGCTCGCCGCCGCCTTCACCACCCTGTCGCAGACCTTCGCCGACACCCCCGCCAGCGTCAACGCCTCCCTGGTCGGGCTCTCCCGGCTCTCCCGTACCGTCGCCAGCCGCGACGCCGAACTGCGGGCCCTGCTCGCCCGGGCCCGTGACGTCACGTCGGTGCTCGCCACCCGCGACGAGGAGTTCCGCAAGCTGATCAGCGACGGCGAGGCGCTGCTGACCGAGGTGAGCCGCCGTCGCGACGCCATCCACAGGCTCCTCGTCGGCACCGACCAGCTCGCCACCCAGCTCTCCGGACTGATCACCGACAACCGTGCCCAGCTCGGACCCGCGCTGCGCGAGCTGCGTGAGGTGGTCGCCATCCTGCAACGCAACCGGGACGACCTGGAGAAGACCATCCAGCGGATGGGCCCGTTCGTCACCGCGTTCGCCAACGTGGTGGGCAACGGCCGCTGGTTCGACTCGTACGTGTCCGGGCTGCTCCAGCCGTACCAACCCACCACCGGAGGCCGCTGATGCCCGGTCCCATCCGGCGCCGGCGACGAGCCCTCGCCGTCGCCACCGCCCTGCTGGTCGCGGTCGCCGCGGGCGTGGTCGTCCTGCGCCACGGCACACCCCCACGACAGGTGGTGGCCTGGTTCACCAGAGCCGTCGGCGTGTACCCGGGGTCGGATGTGCGGGTGCTGGGCGTACGCGTGGGCGAGGTGGTCGCGGTGACTCCGCAGGGCCGATCGGTCAAGGTCACGATGCGCTACGACGCAGCGGTCTCCATACCCGTCGACGCGCAGGCGCTCATCGTCCCGCCCAGCGTGGTCAGCGACCGGTACGTGCAGCTCACCCCCGCCTACGCCGGCGGTGCCGCACTCGCCGACCGCACGGAGATACCGCTGGCCCGCACCGCCGCACCGATGGAGATCGACGACATCTACCAGGCCCTCGACGAGTTCAACCGCACGCTCGGCCCGCAGGGCGCCAACCGCGACGGAGCGCTGTCCAACCTGGTCGCTACCGGCCGGGCCAACCTCGAGGGCAACGGCCAGAACCTGCACGACACCCTCGCCGGGCTGTCCCGGGCCCTGACCACCCTCTCCGACGGCCGGCAGGACCTTTTCGGCTCCGTCGCCAACCTGCAACGCTTCACCACCGCGCTGGCCCGCAGCGACCAGCAGGTACGCACCTTCAACCAGCAGCTCGCCGACGTCGCCGAACAGCTCGCCGGAGAGCGTGACGAACTGGCCGCGGCGCTGCACAACCTCGCCGCCGCGCTGGCCGAGGTCACCACCTTCGTCAAACAGAACCGCGCGGCGTTGACCTCCAACGTCGCGGCCCTGACCGACATCACCGGCGTGCTGGTCCGCCAACAGCAGGCGGTCATCGACATCCTCGACGTCGCCCCGCTCACGCTGAACAACCTGAACCTCGCCTACAACCCCCGTTCCGGCACTCTGGACACCCGGGACAACGCACTCGGTCCGTACGACCCCGCGGGCTTCGCCTGCTCGTTGATGGTGGACCAGCTTCCCGCGGCGCAGGTGCCCGCGAAGTGCCTGGCACTCGCGCAGACCCTGCACTCGCGCGGGCTGCCCATGACCGACCAGCTGCGCAAGCTGCTCAAGCTGCCGCCCGGCGCCCCGGCGACCGGCGGGTCCTCACCGGGACCTCCTGTCAGCTCCCCCGGTGCGTCGATCCCCGACCAGGCGCCGGGCGGCTCCGGCATCACCAGCGACCCCACCCTCGGGGGCATCCTGCGGGGCGTCTCATGACCGCCCGGACACTGCGCGCCCTGGCCGGCGCGGTCCTGGTGGCCCTGCTCCCGGCCGGGTGCGGTCTGCCCGACCTGGCCGGCCTGCCGCTGCCCGGCGGCGCCCCCAAGGGCGACGGATACGCCGTCACCGCCGAGTTCAGCGACGTGTTGGACCTGGTGCCGCGGGCCGCGGTCAAGGTCGACGACGTGACCGTCGGCAGCGTCGAGAAGATCTCCCTCGCCGGCTGGACCGCCCGGGTCACCCTGCGCGTCGGCGCCGACGTACGTCTGCCCGCCAACGTTACCGCCGCCGTGCGGCAGAGCAGCCTGCTCGGCGAGAAGTACGTGACCCTCGCGGCGCCACCCACCGCCCCGACGAGCACCCGACTCGCCGATGGCGACGTCATCCCACTGTCCCGTACCGCCCGCAGCGCCGAGGTGGAAGAGGTCCTCGCCGCCCTCGGGTTGCTGCTCAACGGAGGCGGCCTGGCCCAGCTGCGGACAATCAACCAGGAACTCGGCGCCGCCCTCGACGGCCGGGAACCGGCCGTCCGCGATGCGCTGGGACAGCTCGATGAGTTCATCGGTGGGCTGGACAAGCAGAAGGCCGACATGGTCCGCGCCCTCGACGCCCTCGACCGGCTGAGTGGTCGGCTCGACCGGCAGAAGCAGACGCTCGGCGAGGCGGTGGATTCCCTCGCCCCCGGCCTGACCGTGCTGGCCCGGCAGCGCGCCCAACTGACCGAGGCGCTGACCGCCCTGGGCCGGCTCGGCCAGGTCGGCACCCGGGTCGTCAACCGCAGCCGGGATGACACCCTGGCCGACCTCCGGGCGCTGCAACCGATCCTGGAGCAGTTGGTACGCGCCGGCGACGACCTGCCGAAGTCGCTGGACTTCATGCTGTCGTTCCCGTTCCCGCCGAACGTCACCGGCGCGATCGTCGGCGATTTCGTCAATCTGTCCGTCACCGCCGATCTCGACTCGGCCTCGATCCTGGCGAACCTGGTCGCCGCGGCCCCCGCACCGGCACGACGGGCCGCGCCGGCGAAGGCGCCCACCCCGGCCGCACCGCCCAGGGCCGGTGGCCCGGCACCTACCGCACCGCGACCCGGCGCGGGGTCCCCGGCGGTGTCCGACCTGCCGATCGTGGGGTGTCTGCCCGACCCGGACCACTTCCCGGCGATCTGGACACCGCCGACGGAGTGCCTGCTGCCGAAGGGCTGTGTCCTGCTCAAGCCCGGTTCGGCGGTGCCCGTCGGCGGTCTGATCCTGCCGAAGGGACTGGTGCCGCCGGGCACCGCCTTCCCCGCCGGGACCGAACTGCCCGCCGGCACCGTCCTGTCGGCGCAGTGCGTGCTGCCGGTGACCGGCGCGGTGACCGGACAGATCGGTGGACTGCCGGACGTCCTCGGAGAGGGACTGATTCCATGATCGGACGTACCGCGAAACTGCAGGTCCTGGCGTTCGTGCTGGTGAGCATCCTGGGCGTCGGCTACGTCGGGATCCGCTACGTCGGGCTGGGTGACCGGCTGTTCGGCGGAAGCTACCTGGTCCACCTGGAACTCTCCCGCGCGGGCGGGATCTTCCCCAACGCCCCGGTCACCTACCGCGGGGTTCCGGTCGGCCGGGTCACCGCCGTGGGGCTGCGCGGCGACGGGGTCCGCGCCGACCTGCGGCTGCGACGCGAGGTCCGGGTGCCCGACGACCTGCGCGCTGTGGTGGCCCAGCGCTCCGCCGTCGGCGAGCAGTACGTGGACCTGCGCCCCGAGCGCGACAGCGGGCCGTACCTCGGCGACGGCGCGGTGATCCCGGCCGACCGGTCCGGCGTCCCGCTCGCCCCGGAGCTGCTGCTGGCCAACCTCGACGCCCTGGTCCGCTCCGTCGATCCGGACGACCTGAGCGTCCTGATCACCGAACTCGGCACGGCGTTCGAGGGCAACGAGGCGGTGCTGGCCCGGATCCTCGACGCCGGCGACGCGCTGCTGGCCGAGGCGTCCACCCGGCTGCCGGAGACGCTCGCGCTGATCAACGACGGACGTACCGTGCTCACCACCCAGGCGGAGTCGGCCGAGGCGCTGCGCCGCTGGGCGGCGGGGCTGGCCAAGCTCGCGGTCACCGTCCGCGCCGCCGATCCCGACCTGCGCCGGCTGCTCGCCGTCGGACCGCCGGCCGGGCGCGAACTGGTCGCGCTGTTGCGCGGGCTGGATCCGGCGATCGGCACCCTGCTCGGCAACCTGGTGACCGTCAACGGCATCGCCGCCCGGCGGCTGCCCGGCATCGAGCAGCTCCTGGTGGTGTACCCGATAGCCGTCGCCGGCGGTTTCACGGTCACCCCGGGTGACGGCACCGCCCACCTCGGTCTCGTGCTCAACGCGAACGACCCGCCGTCCTGCGTGTACCGGGGCGGCGGGACGACGTGCGCCGCGGGGGAGCGGACGGCCGGCTCGAGCGTGCGCGGCGCGGCCAACGCGCCCCGGCCGGGCGGCCGCGAACCCGCCCCCGGCCCGGCCGGGTCCGGTGCCACACCGCCCGGCGCGGCCGGGACCACCGGGTACGACCCGGCGACCGGCCTGGTGCTCGGCGCTGACGGTCGACCGCTGCAGTTCGGCGGGACCGGCGGCCAGGCCCGCACGGCCGGGGACCAGTCATGGAAGCAGTTGCTGCTCGCCGGGGTGACCCCGTGACCGGCGCGAAGGAGGAGGTGGCGGTGCAGGCTCGCAGGGACCACACGCTGAAAGTGATCAAGGGGGCGAAGGCGGGGGTGCCCGGACGGGTGGCGCAGCGGCGCATCGTCCCCCGCCAGCTTCCGGAGCCCGCGGAGCCGATCGAGGAGCTGCTGGAGCGGCTCGACCGGGAGCCGGTCGAGGATCCGGCGGAGCTCGACGCCCCGACGGCCGGAGATGACCCGGCGAGCGTGGACGGCCCGCCGGAGGAGGACGCAGACGACCGGCGCGCCGGCGTCCCGGTTACGGCAGGGCCGCGCCGGCGGCCGTTGGCCGTCCTCCTGGTGGCCGTGCTCGTCGCGACCCTCGCGGCGGCGGGCGTGACCGGTCACCGGTGGTACGCGGACCGCGCCGCCGACCAGGGCCGCCAGGCCGCCCTCGCCGCCGCCAAGCAGGCCAGCGTCAACTTCGTCTCGGTCAGCGCGGCCAGCGTCGACCGGGACATGCAGCGGATCATCGACGGCGCCACCGGCGACTTCAAGGAGGAGTTCACGCGAGGTCAGTCCCAGGTCCGGGCCGCGGTGGTGGAGAACAAGGTCGACTCGCGCGGGACGGTGCTGCGGGCCGGGCTGGTCTCCGGGGACCGCCGTCGGGCGGTCGTGCTGGTGGCCGTCGACGCCACCGTCAAGAACGTCAAGGCACCGCAGGGACGGCCGTCGCACTACCGGATCCAGGCGGATCTGGTCCACGACCAGGACTCCGGCCGGTGGCTGGTGTCCCGCCTGCAGTTCGTCGGATGAGAGAGGGAGAACCCGTGGATACCCTGGTCGAATTCGCGCGCCGGCTGCGCATCCCCCGGCGGCGCACCACCCCGATCGGGCTGATCCCGGCGCTGACCGTCGCCATCGTGCTGACGGCTGCCGTCACCGGCCTCGCCTGGTTCGGCGACCACCGTGCGGCGCAACGGGACGCTGCCGTACGGCAGGCCCTGGCCACCGCACCGGCCGCGGCCAAGGCAATCTTCTCCTACGACTACCGCACCTTCGACGACAGCATCGCCAACGGCCGTACCTTCGCCACCGGCGACTTCGAGAAGGAGTACGCGCAGACCACCGCGGCACTCAGAGAGACCGCCACCAAGCAACAGGCCGTCGTGGCGGCCGAGGTGTCCTCGACCGGTGTGGTGAGTGCGACCACCGAGCGCGTCGAGCTGCTGGTGTACCTCAACCAGTACCGGCGCAACGTGAACACGGCGGGGGAGAAAGTCGACCAGAACCGGGTGGTGCTCACCCTGGTCACGGTCGACGGGCAGTGGCGGGTCGCCAAGGCCATCGCCATCTGATCTCGCGGGTGTGGCCCACCGCGTCGTGGGAGGGAGGTGGCTGGGCGGGGTCGCCTCACCGTAGTCGCACCCGGGCCGGTCCTTCGAGCCGGACCGGCGGCGTGAGCAGCGGCGATCGCCACACCCGGCGAGCGCGGCGCGGCTTACGTCGCCGTTGCTCGCCGCTCTCCCGATTCCCCTCCTGGTCGGCCGTAGGACGATCCCATTCCGGCGGCGGCGCACTGTCCTGCCGCTTCGCGCCACAGCGGGTGGATGGTGGTGCCGTCGGGGAGGTCGAAGGGATCGCGGGCGATGTAGCCGTGCCCGGCGTACAGCGAAGCCTCGGCGGTTGTCGCGACCTCCGTATAGGTGGGAAGCACCAGGTGATCCATCCGGACGAGGCAGCGGGTGAGTAGGGCGGAAGTACGAGCGGCGTGGCGGGCGCCCGGCGGGACCGCAAGCATCGCCAGGTGGTTATGAGCCTCGGCGGGACGGTGGGACCTGAGGACCAGGTCTAGGCATTGGAAGCGGTCGAGGTGGTCGCCGCAGGCGGCGGCGAGCCGTTGGCGGTGGCTGGCCGGCGGTGGGATCGGGCGGTAGCGGTGGAACCAGACGGCGGCGGCGGACCGGTCAGCCAACAGGAAGACCTCGCCGGAGAGGAGGGCGTGTTCGACCCAGATGTGGGCAACGGCGGTCAGTTTGGTTCGCCGCTGGTCGTGATCGGGCACGAGCCACGCGCCGATCGGCGAGGTGTGCAGGGAATCGGCGACGAGGCCGGCGACCAGGCCGCTGTCGCACCAGCGGGCGCGGACCGTGGGCGGGATGGTTGGCATGAAGACTCCCGTGGATCAGCCGTGGTCGCCCGGTCGGCGGTGCTGCCCTTACAACCGGGCGATGGTGTGTAGTCAGGTCAGCTAGCCCCCGCCGCCGGGGCGGGCGGGTCAGTCCGCGGCCGGCTGTCGCGTCACTGATGGACGTCGGCAGGCACGGCGATCGGGCCGAGCTGATGTGCGCGGGACAGCGGGGTCACCGGACGGCGGTGCCACCATGAAGCTGCGTCGTCTGACCACAGCTGTGGCGATGCGCCGCGACCGTGGTGCCGCCGGCGGCGGTCCACCGGCCGCAGCTGGGTCAGCCGTACTGGCAGGAGGTGACGTCAGGCAGGTCTGGTATCGGGCTGCGGCGACCGTCCGGTGAACGCGCCGCACCGGGACGAAGGGCAACGCTGAGACACCAGATCCGGCGTCCACGGATGCGGCCAGGTTTCGGCGGCCATGACCGTACCAGCGCCAGAGGAGACGGAACTGATGGCGTTGCCGGACGGGACGGGCGTGCGGCCACCGGAGGGGCTCCCAGGGACGCCCGTGGGGCCACGATTCGGGTCAGCGGCAGCGCCACCACCGGCCGGCTTCGCACCGCTCCGACGCTCCCTCGCCACGGTGTGGTGCGCCAGCGGCGAGACAGCTTGCGGGTGTGTCTGGGTCGCGGATGCTCGGAGGAAGCGCGCGACAGGGCCTGGAGTGGTGGTGACGGGCACTGCCTGGGCAGGCCCGGGCGGTTCGACCGACCCGGCGGGTGGGACCGCCGGGTTCGCCGGGTCGCGGAGGATCGGCCGGGTCAGGCCGTGCGCCGGGGCATGGACCGGGGGCAGTTTCTCGACGATCGGTTCGGCCACCGGCCGAAGAGCGGCGCCAACGGGTTTCCGCAGTCCCGTTCCGGAGAGCCCCCAGGCTGCCGCGTCCACGCCTGGACGCGTCACCGGCCCGACGGCCTCGACGACCCCCGCCAATCCTGTACCGGCCCTCCGGTCCACCGCGCGCGGCACCCGCGTCGCCAGCTCAGCGGGCGGTGTCCGGACGGCCGGGTCGCGCTCTGCGCGACGCGGGGTCCGTGCGGTGGCTGCCTCGAAAGGCGCGGGCGTCGCCTCGCGCACCGCCCCGGTCTCGTCCGGGCTGTGGTCGATCGTCGTCGACGTGGCGGGCGCGGCGGGCGGGGCCGAGAGGACCCCGTCGGCCACCGCTCCGGTGTCATCGAGCAGGGTGTCGAGGATGCCCGGGCGAGGACTCTCGGCGGCCTGGGCGGGCTCGTGCGTGATCGCCTCGTAGGCGCCCCAGCTGACAATGACACCACCGAGCACGAGCATCGCCCGCACCGTCGTCTGAGCGAGTCGTTGGCCGCGACATGGCATCGGGGCACCTCCCGGCTCGTCCGCTCTCGCCCATCAACGTTCACCGATTGTGCCCTGAAGCGGTCAGCCCGTCACCCTTCGACACGAGGATCACTGCGATCTGC
This sequence comes from Micromonospora sp. BS32, assembly GCF_059089345.1. Classification (NCBI taxonomy): domain Bacteria; kingdom Bacillati; phylum Actinomycetota; class Actinomycetes; order Micromonosporales; family Micromonosporaceae; genus Micromonospora; species Micromonospora sp. BS32. The sequence goes on along the minus strand of NZ_JBSSHR010000003.1, from coordinate 386,513 downwards.
ATACCGCGGCGTCGGACTGGGCCGGGTGTCGATGCCACTTCGGCTGGGACGACCAACCCGGTCGACGGCCGCCGTGACCTCCGCAGGAGACGATTGACCCGCGGGTGATGGTTGCGGTCGGCGGATCAGTTGGCGGCGAGGGCGGCCAGGTAGTTGTCCGCGGCGCCAGGGGTCATGAACCAGTTCTGGAAGTCGTTGGGGTCGGAGAAACCGTTGGCGAACCGGCGGGCGATGGTGGGGTTCGTGGAGGCGGCGCCGAGGATCTGCTGCACGTGCGGGGGCAACGGCTGGAGCATGGCGTTGGTCCAGGCCGTCACGGCCCGCCCGGCGTTTTGCCAGAACCGTTCGAACGTCTGCGTCATCCATTGTTGGTCGAACGGTTGGTCTCCTCGTTCCAGGATCGATCCGAGGTACGAGGAGGCGCACTTCGCGGCGGTGTTACTGCCCTGGCCGGTGATGGGGTCGTTGGCCACCACGACATCGGCCATGCCCAGGACGACGCCGCCGGAGGGCAGCGCCGCCACGGGCTGGCGCACCGTCGGCGTGTATCGGCCGGACAGGGTGGCCCGCCCGTCTGTCAGCTCCACGCCGGCGCACCGGTCGTAGATCCATGGGGTGTACTGCCTCGCCAGCTCGAGGGTGAGCTTGAGATGCTCGGCCGGGTCCCGCCGGTCCTTCCACAGGTCGAGCGGACCGTCGGGCACGGCTTCCCAGAAGAGGATCTCGCAGGGGCCGGAGAGGGTCAGTGCGGGGATGACGAAAAGTTCCCCGAGCCCCGGGACCGCGTTGAAGCTGACATGCGGGACCGGCCACAGCGGGTCCGGAGTCATGCCGTGCACGTAGGCGACGGCGAGGCCGCGCTGGGGCGCGGTGTGCACCGACCGCTGCGGGTCGCGGTCGAAGACGCCCACGAGGTCGCCCTTGCCAGCGGCGACAATGGTCAGATCGTAGCGGCCGAGGCTGGTCAGGCCGTCCAGGTCGGCGGTCGTCACACCCTGGTAGTGCACGGTGCCGCCGCGCTGTTCGAACAGATCCAGCCAGGCGGCCATCTTCAGGCGCTGGTCGGTGCTCTGCGCGTAGCGATCCAGAGAGCAGGGGATGCGCAACGCTCGCTCGCCGGGCGGGGCGGACAGGGATACGTGCAGCCCCTCGATGCGCGGTGCCTGCTCCTGCCAGAGGTCCAGCCCGTACTGGCGCTCGGTGTCCAGCGCGGCGGCGAACATGGCCTGGGTGCTCATCACCCAGCCGCGGCGGATCTCATCCGGAGTACGGGCCGACATGATGGTCACGTCGTACCCTTCGGCGAGCAGGCTCAGCCCGAGTTGCAGTCCGGACTGTCCGGCCCCCACGATCAGAATCTTCCGCATCGGTGCCTCCAGGGTGGTTGAGCTACCGGGCCGCGAGCGCGCCCGGGATCGAGCCGGTGGTACGTGCCATGGTCTGTTCGACGACCGCCAACAGCGCCCGTGCCACCGACGACGGGTCGCGTACGTCGCAGGTGATCAGCGGAACCTCGGCGGACAGCATGAGGGCGGCACGGATGTCCTCCAAGGGATGCGTCAGCACGCCGTCGAAGAGGTTGACGCAGACCACGAACGGCACGTCGCTGTCCTGCTCGAAGTAGTTGACCGCGGGGAACGATGCCTGCAGGTTCCGGGTGTCGGCCAGGACCAGAGCGCCGACCGCGCCACGGCACAGGTCGTCCCACATCGGCCAGAACCGCGGTTGACCGGGCGTGCCGAACAGGTACAGGACAAGGTCCGAGCCGATCGTCAGCCGGCCGAAGTCCATCGCCACGGTCGTGGTCGTCTTGTCGATTCCCGGGTCCAGCCGGTCCACCGTCTCGCTCGCCGCGGTCATCCACGCCTCGGTGTTGATCGGGGCGATCTCCGAGATGGACTGGACGCAGGTCGTCTTGCCGACGCCGAAGCCGCCAGCGATGACGATCTTCGCCGAGGTCAGCAGAGGGCTGTCAGGCAAGCTGGCGGAGGCCATCGCGCAGTCTCTCCAGAAGGTGAAGATCAGACGGGGTGGTGTGGTGGCCGCCGTGGATCTGCAGCCGATCGGTGGCGGCAAGGTCGTCGACCACGACCCGGGTCACGCCCAGCGACATGCCGCATACCGCCGACAGTTCGGCAACCGACCTCGTTTGCCTGGCCTGCTCGTACAGTGAGCGCGCTTCCGGCAGCAGACCCGAGGCGAAGACCGCATCGTAGAACGGCACCGACACCAGGGTGTGCACCAGCAGAGGTTGCCGGGTCCGGGTGCGCCCCGCGGTCAACACGTAGGGCCGCACCTTCCAGTAGGTGGTGGGCACGTCCGCTCCCTTGGCTCTGGCCACTCAGCGGGACGGCTGGCTGACGGTGTGGCGGTGCAGATCGTGGCGGACCTGCGGGGTCAGGACGTGTCCGACGGCGCCGACGAACTGCGCCATGTGGTACGACACGATCCGCAGGTCGCAGCCGGCGGCAGCGGCCACGGTGAGGCCCGCGTACTCGCCGACCCGCATGAACATGAGGTGCCCGCGCGGCAGCCGAACCGTCAGATACTCGGACGGGCCAAGATCGAGCAGGTCCGCGCTGCGGTCGGCCATGCTGAGCAGCCCCGCAGTCAACGCGGCGAGCTGATCGCCCAGGTCGCGGGTGACCTCGCGGGAGGCGGCGAGCTGCAGCCCATCGAGGGACACGATCAGGGCATGGGTCACGCCCGGCACGTCGTCGGCGAACTGGCACACCAGCCACGTGAAGTCCTGATGGCCCGACGCTGCTGCTTGCGGTCCGCCGCTACCGCCGGTGGGGTGAGTCATGGCAGGTGTCCTCCGGGTTTCACGGTTGGTTGCGCATCGGCGATACCGGCGGCGAAGGCGGCTGTCTCATCGGGCCAGGTGTTCTGATCCGACGATGACCGGCGCCACGATGTCGGATCGGAGTTCTGCGGCTGTCGTCCGCCGCCCGAGCGGTCGTCGGCGCGCACACTCTCGCGTACGCGACGAGGAAGGCCGCCGGTACTGGTAGCCGACTGAGGCGTTGAGGCGCGGTAGCCGTCGCCTGTCGGCTGAGCATGGACCAGCGCCAGGCGGGCGGTGGGAGCACGTGCGCCGGCGTAGGACTCCGGCATCGGCGTATTCGCCTGACCGGACTGAATCGGCGCGCGAGGGGCCGCGCCGGGCGGACGTCCCGTCTGCGAAGGCGGCGTTGCGGCTCCCGGTCCGGCCGCAGGCGTCATCTCGGACAGTAGCGGCGCGGGAACCAGCACGGTCGCGGTCGTACCGCCCGAGGGCCGGTTGGTGAGAGCAACGCGCAGGTGATGGGCGCGGGCCAGGTACGAAACGACGACGAGTCCCAGATGGGCTGCCGGGTTGTCCGCAACCGGCGCGGAGGCGGTACCGGCCAACATCGCGTTGAGTCCCAGGATCTGGTCGGGTCTCACACCGACGCCCGCGTCCTCGACACGAAGCAGCACACTGCCGCCTTCGGTGATGAACGCGGACACGGTCACCGACGAAGTGGGCGGTGAGAAGCGGGTCGCGTTGTCCAGCAGCTCAGTCAGCACTCGGATCACGTCGTCGGCCGCGAACTCCACGACCCCGAGGTCCAACACATGTCCGACGCGGATTCGCGGGTAGTGCTCGGTAGCCGACGTCGCGGCCCGAACGACGTCCACCAACGCGACCGTCTGCCGATCGGCGTCCTCGACCCGTCGGCCCAACAGAACCTGCAGGTTCTCCGCGTGGCGGCGGATACGGGTGTTCGCGTGATCGATGCGGTAGAGCCGCTCGAGTCGCTCCGGATCCTGCTCGTCGGCCTCGACGATCTCGAGGTGGCTGCCCATCTGGTAGGCCGAGGCAAGAATGCGCAGCGCGAACTGCTCGCAGATCGCCGGCCACAGACTCTCGACGCGCTCCGGCCGCGACGGCTCCGGTCGGGTCGACTCCTGCTCCCTGGCGACCCCCCATTGCGCGACCGTGGGGTCCAGCCATCTGGCCAGCCGTTGCCGCCAGGTCATGTGGTGTCCGTCCACCAAGGGAGTGGTTGCCGCTGCCTGGTGTTTCACGATCTATCTGGCCAATCGGTTATTTCGTGTTCTGACATGGGGGAGGAGTTAACCACCCGTCTTCGGCCGCCCGCAACGCTTTGGGCGTTAATGCGAGAAACATCCTCATTCACCGCGTCCCGCCGGGGTCAGTCCGTCGCGGCCCAAGGTCGTCCGGCGTAGATCTGCCGCAGGCCCCACTGCTTGTCCTACAACGGATCGTTCCGCCTGCGTGGCGGCGACTGCCACCAAGGCGGTGGCCACCGTGGTGCTGGCGAGCGGCCGGGTGATCGGCATGGGCCTCTCCTCGGGATGTGACAGGCGCTTCATCTGTGAATCGTTGATCAGGCGCGAAACGCAACAACGGCGGCAGCGGGATACGAGGCGCGGCAACCCCACAGGGCCGGCGCGTGTGGTGGGCCAGGGGCGCGCTCGAGCACTCGCGCCGCCTTGGGTAGTCCCTCACGTCGCCGCAGCGTGACGGGAGCTCGCGCAGCACGCACGGCGATGTCCAGCGGGCCATGCTGGAACCACTCTGCACGGCGGGCCTGCAGGTCCGTCGCGACCGCCGTGAAGGGCACGGGTAGCTGCTCGATGCGCACGCCGTCGAGCAGCTCGCAGACCCGGGCCATCACCTTGTCGGCCCGGAATGCGCCTGGCGCGTGTACGGCCGGGTCGAGCAGGCGCAGCACCTCGCGGTGGCCGACGGTCCGTACCCAGTCGACGTAGGGGTCAAGCTTGCCCGCCGCGTACAGCCCACCGACGAGGGCGCCCATCGACGAACCGGCGACACCGGCGATATCTAACCCATGCTCTTCGAGGACCTGGAGCACGCCGATGTGGGCGTACCCGCGCGCCCCGCCTGCGCCGAGTGCCAGTGCGACCCGCATGTCACCACCGCCCACCGCTTCCACTGGGGCCGAGGCCCACCAGGCTTCGATGCCGAGGAGGTCGAGCGCGGCGGTCGCCTGGCTCTCCCCCGGGGGGGCGAGCTTAACGACACTCCCATCGGTAGCGGTGCTCAATCACCAAACTGCGAACTGGGGCCGTTGACAACAGCGGCAGAGCGTCCGAGCCATTGGTCACCGCCAACCGGGCGGACAGCATCGATCGTCTGGGGAAGCAGCCGGCGGCTGGCACGGAGAACGGTGCCGTCGGGGCGGACGACGGCTGCGCGAGCAGCGCCCGTCCCCAACCATCGGTGCAGTTCGCTGCCCGGGCGGGCAACGATCAGAGCTGCTCCGCGCTGTTCGATGTCAGCCCGTTGTGCTGCGGACGGCTCGATGGACGTGACGATCGCGAACCGGCCGGCGGCCACGTCGTCGAAACGTCGGCCGCCGTCGATGATCGCGTTCGGGCACAGCCCGCCGGCGAGGCCGCGGCGCAGCCGTGGCCGCACCACGAGGTCGGAGCGGTGCAGCGGGGGTGTCTGGCTGTCCGTGGCCAGGTCCGTGAGGCCCGGCACCAGGCGCAGCCGCGGCGCCACCGCGCGGCGGATGATGTTGCCTACCTCGCCGCCGGCCGTCATCGCGGTGCCGATGAACCTCGCCAGCTTGATCATGGCGCGGGCGTGGTGCCTGCGTTCGATCTGGTAGGTGTCGAGCACGGTTTCGGGCAGAGTCCCGTCGAGCACGCCGGCAAGCTTCCAGGCCAGGTTCATCGCGTCGCGCACCCCGGCACACATGCCCTGGCCGATGAACGGTGGGGTGAGGTGGGCGGCGTCGCCGAGCAGGAACATCCGGCGGTCGCGCCAGCGGTCGGCGAGCTGCGCGCGGAAGGTGTACTCGGCGAGGCGGATGATCTCCAGCTCCGCGACGGGGATGTCCCCGGTCCACCGCGAGATCAACGGATGCAGCCGGGCCATGTCGCGGTAGTCGTCGGCGGTCTCGCCGGGCGTCAGCTGGAACTCCCAGCGATAGCGGGTCTTCCCGATCCGCATGTAGGTGCCGGCGCGGGCCGGGTCGGAGAGCTGATGCACGCCCTCCCACTGGTCGAGGTCGGCCTCGGTGACCACGTCGATGACGAGCCAGCGTTGCGTGAAGCCCAGATCCTGCATGGTCGCGCCGATGGTGGCCCTGGTCAGGCTGTTGGCGCCGTCGCACCCCAGGACGTACGCCGCCCGGACGGACTCGTGCTCGCCCGTGGCGGTGTCGGTGACGTCGACCCGCACCCCGTCGGCGTCCTGGGTCAGCGCGGTGACCTCGGCGTTGCCGCGGAGGGTGACCGTGCGGTGCTGCTTGAGGTTTCGGCGGAGGATCGCCTCCAACTCCGGCTGGTCGAACATGCTCCCCTGCGGGTAGCCGTGCCGGCCCGGCGCCGTGTCGCGTTGGAACTCGGCCAGCACCCGCATGTCCCGGTCGAGGAGGCGCAGACCCCGGTGCGGGCGGGAGATCGCGGCGAAGGCGTCGCGGAGCCCGAGCCGCGCCAGGATGCGGTGGACCTCGTCGTCGAGGGCGACCGCGCGGGGCTGGGGGTAGACCGACTCCCAGCGATCGAGGATCAGGCACTCGACGCCGTACTGGGCGAGCAGCGTCGCGGCGGTGAGCCCGGTGGGGCCCGCGCCGACGATCACCACGGGAACCGTCCTCATCGGGCCGCCACGAGATGAAGGGCGAGGTAGACGACGACGAGGAGTCCGCAGACAACGGCCGGGGCGTACTTTCGCGGGCCGTCACCCTTACGAAGATGTACGACGACGGCTCCGGCAAGCAGAAGCAGCAGCCCAACGCCGGCGAGGGTGCCGATCAGCGGCTCGATCAGGCCGATGAGCAGCCCGATCGCCCCGGCGACCTCGAGCAGACCGATGCGTCGGTAGGCGGCGACGGAGAAACCGGCCTCGGCGGCCAGCTCCCGCATGGGTTGCACCGCCAGGATCTTGGCCGTGCCGAGAGCGAGGAAGATCAGGGCGAGCAGCACCGCGAGGATGGCCGCAGCGAGCGTCATGGCTTAACCACCAATCGCCAATCAATGGCATAACGGCCCAGGATGGCCTCGACGGCCGCCTTGTCGGCGGATGGAGAAACGGTGACGGCAACCACGATGGAGCTGCCCTCGATCGTGGTCCCGATCTGGTGGACTCCCGGGACCTTGTCCAGCGCGGCGCGGACCTCCCGACGGATCGCGTCCGTGCGCAGTGCGGGCTTGTAGAGCTTGCCCACCGCGGTGACCGGCAGCTCGTCGAGGACCGTCACGGCCTTGGGGGCGGCGGTACGCTCGAGCACCCGGTCGCTCGCCCAGTCACGCAGTTCGTCCTCGGTCACCGTGGCGCCCGGCGCGAGGGTCACGTAGGCGACGGGTACCTCGCCGGCGTGGACGTCAGGACGCCCGACCGCGCTGGCCGCCGTGACCTGCGGGTGCGACAGCAGCGCGTCCTCGACGATGGCGGGGTCGATGTTGTGCCCGCCGCGGATGATGAGGTCCTTGGCCCGGCCCGTGAGGTAGATGAAGCCGTCGTCGTCGATGCGGGCGAGGTCGCCGGTGTCCAGCCAGCCGTCGACCAGCTTGCCCCGGCCATCCAGGACGGCGCCGTTCCCGTCGCGGCCGGTGACGTAGCCGGGGAAGACCGTGGGTCCGCTGATCGCCAGCAGACCCGTCTCTCTGGGCGGTAGGTCTCTCCAGGTTCCGTCCGCGGCGACCACCCGTAGCCGTTGGTAGGGCAGGCGCTGCCCGACCGAGCCCGGCCGCCGCACGTCGGGGAAGCTGCGCGCGCTGGCGCAGGTCCCCTCGGTGAGCCCGTAGCCCTCGACGAGGGCTGTCCCGGTGTGGGCCTGGAAGCTGTCCCGGACCGCGGCGGGCAGCGGTGAGGCGCCCACCAACGGAAACCGCAGGCTGCTGATGTCGGCGTCGACCGGGCACTGCGCCAGCGTGGCGTACACGGTGGGTACCGCGCTCATGGCGGCGATCCGGTAGTGCTCGACGATCTTCCAGAACGCGCCGTACAGTGCCGGGTCGCGGTAGCCGAGCGGACCGGCCCACACCGCCGTCTGCCCCTTGAACAGGGGCGCGAGCAGGGTGACCACGAGCGCGTTCACGTGGAACAGCGGAAGGGCCGCGAAGACCACGGTCTCCTGGTCGAACAGCGCGCTGGCGGCCAGCATCCACGCGTCGGTGACCTCGTTGGCATGGGTGTGCGCGGCAAGTTTCGGGGCGCCGGTCGTGCCGCCGGTGTGGAACATCGCGGCCAGATCGGCGGATCGGGGCAGGTCACCGTGGAAGCCGGAGGAATCCATGGCCGCGGCGAGCTCGCCGAGGTAGCCGGTGCGTACGCCGTCGATGGCCGGCAGCGGCTCCGGGGTGCCCGCGGTGCCGGTGGGCCGGAGCACGAGGATCACGTCGAGCAGGCCGTCGCGGGCCAGCGACTGCGCGGTGTCCCACGTGTCTGGCGCGAGGTCGGGCCCGGCCGTGATCAGCACGCGGGCGCCGGAGCGCCGGAGGAGTTCGGCGAGGTATTCCCGTGACATGCCGCCGCCCAGGGGCACCGCGATCCCGGCGAGCTGCGCAGCCAGCGTGGCGGTGATCAGCTCGGCGCAGTTGGGTGCCATCAGGGCGACCGCGTCATTCCGCCGCACCCCGAGGTCGTGGAACAGGTTCGCGTACCGGTGGACATCGGCCAGGAGTTCGGCGAAGGTACGGCGCAGCGGCTCACGCCAGTGGGCGGCGTCCGGCAGGACGCTGATCGCCGTCCGATCCGGCCAGCGCGTCGCCGCTCGCGCGAGCAGCGCGTACGTCGACTCGGGCAGGCCCCGCGCCTCCAGCGGCACGGCCTCGATGGCGGCCAGGTCGGCGGGCGTGGCGTAGTCCGGCCACAGCAGCGGCCCGGTCATTCGGCGTACCTCACGACCGTGCGCTGTCGGCCCAGGTCGATCGCGCCGTCGTCGGTGGCGATGGTGGCCTCGACGACGTCGCCGTCCTGGAGGTACCTGGGGTTGCGGGCCTGACCCTTGAAGAACATCTTCCACTTCACCGCGGGCGGCAGCAGCGAGACGAGGAACATGACCGGCTTCGGCGGCGCGCTGAGGGCGGTTCCGACAGGCGTGCCGGTCAGCAGCAGGTCGCCGGGGTCGATCCGCTGGAAGCGGGTCAGCGCCTGCAGCGCCTGGGCCGGGCGGTAGATCATGTCGGCGACGGTCATGTCCTGCCGGAGCTCGCCGTTGACCCACAGCTTCAGCCGGAGGTCGATGAACCGCTTGAGTTCGTCGGCGTCGAGCAGCACCAGCGCGGGGCCGACCGGGGTGAAGGTCGGGTAGGACTTGGCCTCGTAGAACTGGGTCTTGGGCAGCTGCACGTCGCGTGCCGAGATGTCGTTGGTGACCACCAGGCCCGCGACGTAGTCGGCGAGGTTGTCGTCGGTGACGGTCGTGCCGACCGGCATCTCGCGGCCGAAGACCAGGCCGATCTCCACCTCGTAGTCGAGCAGACGCACGTGGGCGGGGCGGACCACGTCGGCGAACGGCCCACTGATCGAGCCCGAGGTCTTGCGGAAGAAGGTCAAGGGGACGGTTGCGGGATCTCCGCCGCTGTCCTTGACGTGCGAGGCGAAGTTCGTCATCTGGGCGACGACGCGGCAGGGCGCCGTCACCGGGGAGACCAGGGCAAGGTCGTCGACCGGGACCGTATCGCTGCTCGTCGCGGCCGCGAGGATCGCCGGCCGGTCGGCCAGCAGTTCCCTGGTGGTGGTGGCGCTGGTCTGCACCTTGGCGGCGCCGGTGGGGGTGAGCACCCACCAGGCGTCGGCGGTGCGCAGGACGGAGGTGCTCATGATGTGAACGCTTTCATCAGGCCGCGGAGGCGGTGGAGGTCGAATTCGTTCTCCTCGCGCAGCGCGCCGACGACCGCGCGCAGCTCGCGAAGCGATTCCCGGCCGGGTCTCATGCCGAGGAAGTCCTTGGTGGCGGGCGGACCCCACTGGGCCAGCCCCGAGGCCGCCATCGGCGCCCAGCCCGGCTCGAGCGTGCAGTCGAACAGGTCGCCGTCGGTGAAGTGCTCGACCAGGAAGTCGTCCGGGTCGCGCCAGTAGTCGAAGATCTGGCTGCCCTGGATGTGCCGGCCGATTCCCCAGGACCGCTGGTAGCCCCGGTCGAGCAGGTGCTCCCCGCCGGCGGCCAGCGAGTCGAGGTCGGGGACCTGGTAGGCGGAGTGCACGTACCGGTTCGCCGGGCCGAGGGTCATCGCCAGCGTGTGGTGGTCGGTGGGCGTGCTGCCGAGATCGCAGCGGATGAAACTCATGACCGGGCCGCGCTCGCGCTGTCCCTCGTGGTAGAGGAAGTCGCTGACGATCAGGCCCAGGTGCTCGAGATACCAGTTGAGCGTCTCGAGGTATCTGGTGGTCTGCAGCACGACGTGACCGAGGCGCTGCACCTTGGCCGGCTCCCGTGGCGGCCGCTGGGTGGCGTTCGTCCGCACTACGTCGTGCCCGACGTTGAACGTCAAGGTCTGCTGCGCGGGCAGCGCGGAAAGCTCGTGCGTGCCCGCGACCACGCGGACCTGCACCCCGCTCGGGTCGACCAGATCCACCGTCACCCCGCCCAGGCTCTCCGGCAGGGAGGTCATCGTCCTCCCGGTCGCCTCCGCGAGCCGCAGCAGGTCGTTCGGCTCCGCGGCCTTGAAGGCGGGCCCGATGAACCGCGAACGGGGCCCCCGGCGGATGAGCACGCAGGGCGAACCCGGGTCGGTGCCCCGCAGGTGCAGCTCGTCCTGGGTGCGCAGCGTCGTCGTGAAACCGAAGGCCTGGGCGAACAGCTCCGCCCCCTCCAGATCAGGCTTCTGGAACTCCAGCCAGGCCAGGTCGTGCACCTTGACGATCGGGTTGCGGGACCGCCCCGGGTGCTCGCCCGACAGGGCACCCTGCTCGCTGTGCAGACCGGTGTGCGGGTCGTGTTGCTCGATCATGTCCCGCTCCTTTCAAGGTGTTGACGAAATCGTCACTTACGAGGGTAACGTCAGTCAAGAGCAGATGACGATTCCGTCAGGTCTGAGGGTCGGCGGGGTTAAGGTGGGGCGCAGACCGACCTGGGAGAGGTGAGTAAGCAGGCATGGTGCAGCAGACCAGGCCCGCCCAGAGCCGCCTGGACCGGCGGAAAGCGCGCACCCGTTTCGCGCTCGTTCGCGCGGCGCAGGCCTTCATCGCGGCTGGCAAGCTGAACGTCCCGATCCTCGAGCTCACCCAGGCCGCTGACGTGGGAATGGGGTCGTTCTACAACCACTTCGACAGCAGGGAGCAGCTCTTCGAGGCCGCGGTGGAGGACGCCCTCGAGCGCTACGGCGCCCTGCTCGACGAGCTGACCGTGGGCTTGGACGACCCGGCCCATGTCTTCGCGCAGAGCTTCCGGCTGACCGGACGTCTCCATCGCCGGAGTCCCGATCTGAGCAAGGTGCTGCTAAGCAACGGCCTGGCCCTGGCTAATTCCGACAAGGGACTCGCGCCGCGAGCCCGGCGCGACATCGAGGACGGCGTCCGTGCCGGGCGGTTCAGCGTACGCGAGCCCGAGTTGGCGATGGTGACTATTGCCGGCGCGGCGCTGGTTCTCGGGCAACTGCTGCACGACCACCCCGAGCGCGACGACGCCGCAGCCACGGACCAGGTCACGGAGGACGTGCTGCGCATGCTCGGCCTCGCGACCGACGAGGCCCACGAGATCTGCCAACGCCCGCTGCCCGACCTGGATGGCCGTCGCCCGTAGGCCGATGTTCACCCGCCCCAGCGGGCCGATCCTAGGCAGTGGCCGCCTCGCGCACCATCCGGTTGGCCGTCTCCGGCTCGTACCCGGTCGCGCGGAGCAAATCGCTCGCCATGGTGCGCAGTTGGATCACGATGGCATCCGAGAAGGGCTTGAGGCCCTTGTGGTACGCCTGGCCGGCCAGGCGCGCCCCGTCCAACACCGCGTTGCGGGTCTGGTCGAACGGCCCACCCGCTTGTGCCTCCCGCCTCAGCAACTGGATCGCCTCGGCGAGCCTATCCACGGCGCCGGAGATTTCCTCCGGGACCGGCTCGTCATATTGCAGCGTGGTCGCGGCCCAGCGGGCCAGCGCCCGGCACCCGAGGACCACCCGCTCGATGTGCTGGATGCCGTGCCGGTAGTGCTCGACATCGATTCGGCGTCGCCAGCGTAGCGGCGCGATCGTCGTTACCTCCTCGGCGCCAGCCAGGGCCTCGTGCAGCCGGGCGAGGTCGGGTTCCATTGCGCTCAGCTGGTCCAGCGCCCGGATCGCGCGGTCCGGGTCACGCCCGGCCAGTGCGTGTGCAACCTCTCGTAGCTGCGCGTGGAGGGCCGCGGCGACCGGTGCGGTGGCGCGGTCGAGGATGCGCATCGGGTTGATCGGTAGCAGCAACGCCACTACCGCCAGCCCGATGGCGCCGCCCACTCCCGCGTCGACGATCCGCGCCCATTCGAGGCCCTGCTGCACGTGGGAGAACGTGGCGATCAGGACGGCGGTACTGCCGGCCTGAGCGACCAACGCACCGCTGCGCCCGGTCATCAACAGGGCGACGGCGACGGCCAGCATCACCACCAGGCCGATCTGCCAGGGCCCGAATCCGAGAGAGCGGATGAGAAGATCACTGACGAGCAGGCCCAGCCCGACGCCGAGCATCATCTCGGCGGTACGTAAGGCGCGCTGCCCGAGGGCGGCGACGATCGTGCCGACGGCCGCGCTGGGCGCGAAGATCGGTGCGGGGCGACCCAGGACGTCGTGCGCCAGCCCCCAGGACAACGTGGCGGCAAGCCCACATTGAGCTGCTACGAACAGAATGATCGTGAACAGGCGCAGCCTCAGCCGGCCTGCTTCGCCACCCTGACGCCGGGCCTTCGCCGCCAGGTCCTTGGCGTGCCGGGCGGCGGCGTTGGGGCGATACAGGCCTCCCCGGTCATCAGCCATGGCGGGGGTTACCCCGCCCGGCCCTCACAAACCCGACGATTTGTTCTCCTTGTCGAGCTTCCTGTCGAGGCGATTCGGTGCCCCCGCTCCCATGGCTACCCGCTCGGCCCAAGCCGGGCAGCTTATGGGCCTGCGACCCGCTCAGACCATGGATGTCTGCCCGCTCGCGATCGTTCAACCGGGCGGTGACGGCTGCTCGGAGGGGCGTCTTCGAGCGCGGACCGCGTCGGCTACGGCGACGCCGACCAGGATGAGGGCGGCGGTGGTGGCTACCGCCAGCAGCGGCATCAGCGTCATCGCGGGGGTGAGGGCGATGAGGGCGAGTGCGCCGATCACGCGGGAGCGGGACACGCGGCCGAACACCGCGTATTCGAAGATGGCCCGTCCGGCGAGGAACAGGGCGGGTCCGGCGAGGATGACGGTGGCCCAGGCCGGGTCGGTGTGTCCGAGCGGGTGGGTGATGAGGAGTTCGTCGCCGACGGCGATGGTGACGATGCCACCGGCCATGATCACGTGGGCGTAGATCGTCGCGATAGCAAGGCGGTTTAGGTTGGTGGTCGCTGCGATAGCGTCGGCCAGCAGTGCTCCGGCGCGGTAGATGTAGATGCGCCACAGCAGTCCCGTGGTGGTGAACGCCACCAGGGTCGCGGCGGTGCGGTCAGCCCCGAACGGGCCGTTTGCGAATGTCAGTCCGGTCACCAGGATCGGCTCGCCGAGCGCGACGATGAAAAACTGCTGGAACCGCTCGGCCACGTGCTCTGCGGAGGCCACGATCTCGAATCGACGAGCGCCGCCGCGGCCCAGCCTCGGCGCGGGGAAGCCGAGTGCGATCCCCACGTACTCCACGACCGCCGCCGTCATCCACAGCGCTGCACGCACCCAGCCGGGTAAGAGCGCACCCGCGATCCATGCCGGCGAAGCCACGCCGACCCAGAACAGTATTCGCACCGCGCTAGGCCGCACCTCGTGGCCACGCAAAAAGTAGATGGCGGCAGCGAGGCCACCAAGCCGGACGGCGAGGTACACCGCTATGAAAACCAGGCCCAGCCGGCCGAACGCCTCAGGCGTCGCAGCCGCCATCACGAGGGTGCCGAGAATGATCGGCATGGTGAACAGCTGTACCAGCGGATGCTGCGGGTCGAACAGGTCCGTAAACCTCGCCGTAGAGACCCAGACATGCATCATGGCGAACAGCAACACCAGTGTCTGGAACGCGCCAGTCCAGCTCAGATGCTCCAGCAGGTGCTGCGAGAGCCGGAGGAAGGCGAGGACGAACACCAGGTCGGAGAAGAGTTCCAGGAATGCCGCCCGCGGCTGCTCGGGTCTTCTCAGCAGTACGCCCAACCTACCCGTCGTCATCACCCGACCACTTCTGCCGTTTCTGTCCGCCTTAACCGTCTTCGTACACGCGGTGGGCCTCGAACGTTGCAGATATAGACGCCGAGCACAACGACTACCGATCCGGACAGCCCGGCCGAGGCTAGGGATTAGGTGGTCGGCCGCCTGACCCAGCCACCTGCTAGTAGCCGGTGCCCGAACGGGCACGAGCGGACACGAGCTGTGGCTTACCCCGTGTCACGAGCAGGCGTTTCGGGTGTCTCGTGGCGGTGCTCCTCCTCCGTCCAAACTGGCGCTCCGCGCGCCGCCCAACCCCGAGCAGACCGCATCTAGTCTGCAAGAGGTCGACGGACAGCGGGGGAGTGGTGTGAGATGTCAAGAGGTATTTCCGCTGCTAGACCGCCATGTGCCCAGGTCGGCGGGACGGGCAATTTGATCTGAGAGATCCGCTAGCAGGCTTCGGATGTGTGGCGGAAACGCGATCCGTCATCACGATCACAGCGACCCAAGGGGATCAGCACAGCGGGAAGCAGATCGTCTGCCCGCCCGTGATCGTCTAACGGGGTGGTGACGGTGGCTCGGATGGGCGTCTTCGAGTGCGGGCCACGTCGGATGCGGCGACACCGAACAGGATGAGGGTGGCGACAACGGCCAGGATGAAGGCAGCGGTGGTGGCTACTGCCAGCGGCGGCACCAGCGCCATCGCTGGGGTGATGACGAGCAGGGCGAGTGCGCCGATCACGCGGGGGCGGGACACGCGGCCGAACACCGCGTATTCGAAGATGGCTCGTCCGGCGAGGAACAGGGCGGGTCCGCCGAGGACTACGGGGAGCCAGGCCAGGTTCGAATGTCCGAGCGGGTGGGTGATGACGAGTTCGTCGCCGACGGCGATGGTGATGATGCCGGCGATCATGATCACGTGGGCGTAGACCGTCAGGACACCAACGCGGAGTCGGTTGGGTGCCGCTGTGATGGCGTCGGCTATCAGTGCTCCGGCGCGGTGGATGTAGATGCGCCACAGCAGTGCTGTGGTGGCGAACGCGAGGAGGGTCGCGACGCTGCGGGCAGCGCCGAACGCGCCGTTTGCGAATGCCAGTCCGGTTACCAGGATCGGCTCGCCGAGGGCGATGATGAAGAACTGCCGGAACCGCTCGGCCACGTGTTCTTCGGAGACCACGACCTCGAGTCGGCGCTCGCCGCTGCGGCCCAGCCGCGGCGTGGGGAAGCCGAGTGCGATCCCCACTAACTCCA
Source organism: Micromonospora sp. BS32 (assembly GCF_059089345.1). NCBI lineage: Bacteria > Bacillati > Actinomycetota > Actinomycetes > Micromonosporales > Micromonosporaceae > Micromonospora > Micromonospora sp. BS32. The sequence goes on along the minus strand of NZ_JBSSHR010000003.1, from coordinate 371,018 downwards.
CGGCCGCCGCCGTTATCCACAGCGCTCCCCGCACCCAGCCGGGCAAAAAAGCCCCCGCGACCCAGAGCACCGCGCTGATGCCGACCCAGAACAGTAGCCGCAGCGCGTTGCGCTGCCCCTCGTGGCCCCGCAACAGAAGGATCGCGACAGCGAAGATGCCAAGCCGGACGACGACGTACACACCTGCGAAGACCAGGCCCCGCCGGCCGAACGCATCCGGCGCCGCAGCCGCCAACACGAGCGTGCCGAACATGATCGACATGACCACCAGCTGGATCAGCGGATGTTGCGGGTCGAACGTGTCCGTAAACCTCGTCGCAGCGATCCAGACAAACAACACGGCGAACAGCAACACCAGTGTCTGGAAGGCGCCAGTCCAGCTCAGATGCTTCAGCAGTTCCTGCGAGAGCTGGAAGAACGCCAGGACGAACACCAGGTCCAGGAAAAGTTCCAGGAATGCCGCTCGCCCCTGCCCGGGCCTTCGCAGCAGCTTGCTCGCCCTACCCGTGGTCATCGGCCGCCCGTTTGTGCCGTTTCTGCCGGTCTTGACAGTATTCGTACCATGCCGTAGGGTCTTGAACGTTGCCGACATCGACACTGCCCGCGGCATCCTGCTGTACCACCCCGAGCGTGACGACGCCGAAGCCACCGACCGGGTCACCGAGGACCTGCTGCGTGTGCTCGGCCCTCCGCCCGACCAGGCCCACGAGATCTGCCAGCGGCCACTGCCCGCCCTCGATGGCCGTCCATGACCGACGTCCATCCAGCCAGGAGGGCCTTCGACCGATCTATGCGTTGACCGCCTCTCGTACCATACGGTTGGCCGTGTCCGCTTCGTACCCGGTCGCCCGGAGTAGGTCACTCAACGCTGTGCGGAGCTGGATCACCATGGCACTTCCGTACGCTCTCAGGCCTTTTCGGCAGGCCTTGCCGACCAGCCGAGCGACGTCCAGTACCGCCTCGCGGGTCTGCTCGAACGTCCCAGCCTGTCGTGCCTCCCGCTGCAGCACTCGGACCGACTCGGCGAGCCTCTCCACGGCGGCAATGAGTTCCTCCGGCACCGGCTCGTCGTACTGCAGCGAGGTCGCCGCCCAGCGGGACATAGCCCGGCACGTGAGCGCCACTCGATCCATGCACTGGATCCCGCGTCGGTACTGTTCGACATCGCGGCGCCGCCGCCACCGGACCGGCGAGATCATCGTCACCTCCTCGGCGCCACCCAGCGCCTCGTGCAGCCGGTTGAGGTCGCCGTCCATACCGCGAAGCTGGTCGAGTGCCCGCACCGCGCGGTCCGGGTCCCGCTGTCTCAGCGCCTGTGCGACCTCCCGAAGCTGCGATGCGAGTGTCTCGGTCAGCGGTGCGGCGGCGCGCTGGAGAGTGCGCATCGGGTCGATCGGCACCAGTAACGCCACCACCACCAGCCCGACGACAGCGCCCGACCCGGCTTCGATGAGCCGCTCCCATTCGAGATTGTGCTGGACCGGTGACAGCGTGGAGAGCAGCACGGCGGTGCTGCCGGCCTGGGCGACCAGCGCGCCGCTGTGCCCGGTCATCAGCAGGGCGACGGCGATGGCCAGCGCCACCACCACGCCGATCTGCCAGGCCCCGAACCCGAGGTAACGCAGTAAGAGATCGCTGATGAGCAGGCCCAGCCCGACGCCCAGCATCAGTTCGGCCGTACGTCGGGCGCGCTGTCCGAGTGCGGCGACAATCGTGCCGACGGCCGCGCTGGGCGCGAAGACCGGCGCGGGACGCCCCGCCACCTCGTGCGCGAGCCCCCAGGCCAGAGTGGCGGCGAGCCCGCATTGGGCCGCGATGACCAGGACGATCTCAACCTGACGCAGCCGCAGTCGGCCGGCCCTACCACCACGGCGTGCAGCCTGCGCCACTACGTCTCTGGCCTGCTTGACCACCTCCTCAGGGCGGGGCAGGGGGCTCCGGTCAGCGGCCATGGCGGGGGTTACCCCGCCCGGCTCTCACAAACCCACGACCCGTTCACCCTGTCGAGGCGATTCGGTTACATCCGCTCCCGTGCCTGTGGCTCGGCGACGCCAGCTGCATCAGCGGATGCCGCGGGTCGAACAGGTTCGTAGACCTCGCCATATAGGCCCAGACATGCAACACGGGAGCAGCAAACACCAGTGTCTGGAACGCGCCAGTCCAGCTCAGATGCTCCAGCAGTTCCTGCGAGAGCCGGAAGAACGCGAAGACGAACATCAGGTCGAAGAACAGTTCCAGGAACCCAGGACGCCCCTGCTCGGGTCTTCGCAGCGGCCTGCTCGCCCTACCCGTCGTCATCGCCGGCCGTCCCACCGTCCCCCGGGTGGTCGCCCGCCGGCTGGTCCGGGCCGCCGCCCCCCGCGCGGTCTGCGGGGCCGGCCTCGGCGGGTATGGAGTCGGCCTGCCGGACGGCGGGCACGAACTCACGCAGCAGGATCTGCACGATGCCGGCGGCCGGGATGGCCAGCAGGGCTCCCAGGAGGCCGCCCAGTTCGGCGGCGAGCAGCACGCTGACCAGCACGGTCAGCGGGTTCAGTCGGACCGCGTGGGACATGATGACCGGTTGCAGCAGGTGGTTCTCGACCTGCTGGTAGACCACGAAGAAGACCAGCACGACCACCCCGGCGGTGGGGGAGTGCAGGAAGCCGGCGCCGCCCGCGGCGATGGCGCCGAGAGTCGCCCCCACCAGGGGGATCAGGTCGGCGATGGCGACCAACAGCGCGATCACGGCGGCGAACGGCACCCCGGTGAGCGCGAGCACCACGAAGGTCGCCAGGCCGCAGATCAGGCTGATCAGGAGGTTGCCGCTCAAGTAGCCGGTGATGGTGCGCGCCGATTCCCGGCCGATGCGGCGCAGCCGCTCCTGCCGGGCGCCACCGGCCAGGGCCAGCGTCCTGGCGGTGATCCGCGGCCCCTGCACCACCATCAGGAACGCCAGCACCACCACGGTCAGCACTCCGGCGACGCCCTGAACCGTCCCGCGGACCAGCCCGACCGTCGACCGGCCGAGGTTGCCGCCGAAGCGCTGGAACTGGTCGGCGTGGGCCTCGGCGTAGCGCCGCAGGTGGAACCGTTCCAGCAGCTCACCGACCGGCCCGCGCCCGGCCCGCGCCTCACGCACCAGGTCCGGCGCCCGGTCGGCGAAGCGGGCCAGCTCGTCCAGCAGGGGCACCACGATCAGCACGCCGAGCGCGGCGAAAGCCACGAAGGCGGCCAGGAACACGACCAGCGTGGCCGCCGCCCGACGCCGAACGAACCGTCGCTGCACCCGATCCACCAGGGAATTCAGGGCCACCGCGAAGAACGCGGCCACCACCACCCAGATCAGCACCCGCCGGGTCTCCCACACCAACGCCAGCCCGAACAGGGTGACGAGGACCAGACCGATGACGATCAGCGTCCGGCGGGCCATGGATCGATCGTCGGCGTCGCTCACCGGGCGCGGCTACCCGCTGCCAAGAGGCAGAAACACCAGCGGAGCAGTCTCGATCGCTGGACGCGCCGTCAGGCGAACGGGCTCGACGCGAGGGCATCGAGCGCTGCCCGCCGGCCGACTTCGATCATGTCGATCGCCCGGTGGAAGTCATACGTCCGGACGGCGTTTGTCGGTATCTCGATCAGCAGGTCCGGCGGGTTACCGGCCAACCGGTAGCGGATGAGAAGATCCCGTACGGCCTCCAACGACAGGCTCATGACGTCGGATGCGCGCAGGTCGGCGGGGAGTTGGCCATGTGGCCCGTCGTCGGTGGTGATGGTTTCGGCGGAGGCGTCCGCCGCCGGGCTGCCGTCACCAGATGCGCCGCCGCGGGAGATCACCCGATCGACGACTCCGGCGGGGCCCCGCGGGTGGTCCCGCCCCCCTTGTCCCGGCGGGTCGGCCGATTCCCGGACAGCTGCCCCCGGGTGGGAGTTGGCGCGGGCAGGCTTGAGGGACACGGCGACGACCGCGTCGGCCGGCATGAAGGTGGTCGGTGCTATCGGCAGCGGCTCCACCAGGCCACCGTCGGCGAGGAGCCGGCCGTTGATCATGACCGGTGTGATGGCGGGTGGCAGTGCGATGGAGGCCCGCACCGCGACGTCCACCGGGCCGTGCTGAAACCACACGGCTCGGCCGGCCCACAGGTCGGTCGCTACCGCCGTGAAGGGCTTGGGCAGCTGTTCGATGCGTGCGCCGTCGAGCAGTTCCCTGACCCGGGCCATGAGCTTCTCGGCCCGGAACGCGCCGGGCGCGCCGACGGCCGGATCGAGCAGACGCAGCACGTCGCGTTGGCCGATGGTGCGCACCCACTCGGCGTAGGCGTCGAGCTTGCCCGCTGCGTACAGCCCCCCGACGAGGGCGCCCATGGAAGAGCCAGCGATCGCAACGATGTCGAACCCACGCTCCTCAAGGACCTGGATCGCCCCGATGTGCGCATAGCCGCGCGCCCCGCCTGCGCCGAGTGTCACCGCGATCCGCACGCACCACCGTCCACTGCTCCCACCCACATTGGGCCACGAGGCTTCGATGTCGAGGAGGTCGAGCCGCAGTCCGCTTGGCATGTCGGGCAGGCTCAAGGGACACCCCCGTCGCTGCTGAACACTCAATCACGAAACGGAGGTCCGGATATCCGGTCTCGGGACTTCGCTCTCTGTGCGGGCAGCCCGACTGGCCAGCTCCGGCCAGTCGGCCATCTCGGCCGCGCGGTCAGCCGGAGCCAGCCGCAATGGTGCGGGGCGACACGGACGGTCGATGCAGCGCGGGACCCGGCGTCACATCATCCGGCACGGGTGATGCCAGCTCACCCCGGCGCTTGCGAAGGCCGGCTGAGAGAGGCAGTTGTGACCGGCAATGGCGGGAAACAGGGAGGAACCATGGACTTCTCCGACCGACTCGACGCACTGCAACAGCGTGCTGCGGCGGCCAAGACCGAGGTGCAGGCGGCCGCCGCCGACTCCCGTGAGCAGCTCCGGCAGCGAATCGATCAAACCCAGGGCGAGCTCAACCGGTCCGCCGCTGAGGCACAGCAGGGTACGAAGAAGGCCGCCACCGAAAGGCGGAGCGAGTGGGCGCAGATGAAGGCCGACGCCGCCGCAAAGACCGAGGACATCAAGGCCAAGATCGACAGGCGGACTCGGCAGGTGGACGCGAAGGCCGCCGCCGGCGATGCGGACTGGGCCGAAATGGGCGCGGCCGACGCCCTCGACTTCGCCGAGTGGGCGGCCTACAACGCTCAACTGACCGTGCTGGACGCCATCGACGCCCGCGCCTACGCCGACGAACTCGCCAGCACCGCACGCTCCTGAGCATTGCTCGAACCCTCGGGGCTGGGCCCACGGTGCGTTCAGACGCGCGTCCCGCTGGACCCAGCCCTCGACATCCGTGGCTTCAGTTCACGCCTCGTCGCGAAGCTTGCGCTTCAAGATCTTGCCCGTGGAGGTCATGGGCAGTTCGTGTCGGAACTCGACGAGGCGAGGGTACTTGTAGCTCGCCATCCGCTCCCTGCACCAGTTCACCAGCTCGCCCTCGGTCAGCCGTGATCCCGGCTTGCGGATCACGAAGGCCTTCACCTCCTCGCCGTGCGACTCGTGCGGCACGCCGACCACGGCCACCAGGCTCACGTCAGGGTGCGTCAGGATGAGCTCCTCGATCTCGCGGGGATACACGTTGAAACCACCGCGGACGATCATGTCCTTGGCGCGGTCGACGATGAAGTAGTAACCGTCCTCGTCGCGGCGGGCGACGTCACCCGTGCGGAACCACCCGTCCCGGAGCGCCTCAGCGGTTGCGTCGGGGCGGCCGTGGTAGCCCTTCATGACGTTGTGACCCCGGATGGCGATCTCGCCCGACTCGCCGTCCGGGACCTCGTTCCCGTCCGCGTCGACGAGCTTCAGCTGCACGCCCCAGATCGGCTGCCCGATCGAGCCGGGCTTGGCCGCGCGGCCGGGGTGGTTGAACGACGCGACGGGGCTGGTCTCGGAGAGGCCGTAGCCCTCCCGGATCCGCACGCCGTAGACCTTCTCCACCTGCTCGAGGATCTCCACGGGAAGGGCGGCACCGCCGGAGACCGCCATCCGCAGGTTGGCCGCGATCGCCGGAGTGTTGCCGTTTTCCCGGTCGACGTTGAGCAGGCCCCAGTACATCGTCGGCACGCCGGCGAAGAAGGTGACGTGCTCCCGCTCCATCAGCGCCAGTGCCGTTGCGGCATCGAACCGGGGCAGGAGAACCAGCGTGGCAGCACCGTACAGACCCGCGTTCATCTGCACCGTCTGCCCGAACGAGTGGAAGAGCGGCAGCGTCACCAGGTGGACGTCCCCATCGACGGCGCCGAAGAGGCGCCAGCACGAGAGGGCGTTCATGACCATGTTGGCGTGAGTCAGTTCGGCGCCCTTTGACTGTCCCGTCGTCCCGCTGGTGTAGAGGATCACCGCGGTATCCGTGCCCTCGGTAACCACGGTCTCGAACCGAGGGGCCTTGCCGGCGAGTGCGGACCGCAGAGTGGTGGCCCCCTCGATCGGGGTCGGCGCCTGGGGGTCCGCGGTCATGAGGAAGAAGCGCCCGCACTCGTCGGCCCTGCCGAAACCCTGCCAGCCCTCGGCACCCATGGGCAGGTCGGGGGTGCCCTCGAAGCAGAAGTACGCCTTGGCCCCCGAGTCCCGCAGATGGTAGGCGATCTCGTCGGCCTTGAGGAGCACGTTCAGCGGCACAACGACGGCGCCCGCCTTGAGGATGCCGTAGTAGACGATCGGGAAGTACGGAAGGTTCGGGCACGACAGCGCGACGCGGTCGCCCGGCCGGATGCCGCTGCCAACGAGCAGATGTGCGACCTGGTTCGCCGCACCGTTGAGTTGGGCGTACGACAAGCGGGTGTTACCGAGTACGACGGCATCCCTGCCCGGCAGCCGTTCGGCGGTGCCTTCGAGCATGAGCGCGAGGTTGAGCATCCTGGCTCTCCTTGGGTGGGGTCCGGTCAGGTCAGGGCATTGCCGTCGCGGCAGGCGGTGGCGTGTGTTCGCCGACGGGCGCCTGCGGCGCGGCGACGAACGGTGGGCGGGGCAGGTCGGCGTCACCGGCGGCGGCGTAGACGACGGCGTCGGGGCGGAGTGCGAGCACGGTGCCGCGGTGCTGGCGCATCCAGGGAATGAGCACGTCGTCGCTGTCGACGATCGTGCCGGGCGCGGGGGCCGAGCCCGCCGGCGTGACCTGCAGGCACGAAACTCCGCTGGCCGCCCAGGCCGACCACGGCCGGGCCGGGCCGGTGTGCAGCAGCGTCCACCGACCGGCGAGCACGTCGTCGAGGCGGACGCGGTCACGGCCGTCGGTACGGACCCAGGGCTGCGGGAGTTGCTCGCCGACCGCCGGGTTGCCACCGGTGTGGTCCAGCAGGCCCCTCCGGTAGCTGGTGTCCGGGAACCACCCGGCCTCCTGCATGTAGGCGCGGAAGGCCGGGACTCGCATGAGGACCCGGAACGCGGCGTTGCGCACGGCCGTCAGCCCGGGACGTCGCTCGGTGATGATCCGTCCGAATCGCACCGCCTGCGCGGTCATCTCCCGCACGTGTGGTTTGCGCTCGACCTCGTAGCTGTCCAGAGCGTCATCGGGCAGCTCACCGCGGAGCACCGCGGCCAGCTTCCAGCACAGGTTGCCCGCGTCGCGTACGCCGGAGGACATGCCCTCGCCGATCCACGGCGGCATCGCGTGTGCGGCGTCGCCGGCGAGGAAGATCCGGCCGACGCGCCACTGGGCGGCGAAGCGGACGTGGTGGCTGTAGACCACCGCGCGGAGGATCTCGACCTCGTCGGGCGTCCGGCCGTAGCGGCGCAGCAGCCGCCAGATGTAGTCGTGGCTGACGAGATTCTGCTCGTCCTCGCCGGGCAGGACGGGGAACTCCCAGCGGTGGTGGCCCAGCGGGGTCGGGCAGTCCACGGCGGGCCGGGCGGGGTCGCAGTGGAAGCGCAGTCGGTCGACGGTGTCCCAGTCCCGCTTGACCTTGGTGTCGATGACGACCCACCGGTCGTGGTAGGTACGGCCGTCGAAGCCGATGCCCAGCCGGGTCCGGATCGGGCTGGAACCGCCGTCGGCGGCGATGAGGTAGGCCCCGCGCAGGGTACGTAGCGTGTCGTCGGTCAGGTCCCGCGCGGTGACGGTGACACTGTCGCTGTCCTGCTCGACGGCCTCACATTCGTGGCCGAGGAGGACCTCGACGTTCGGGTAGCGGTCCACACCGTCGCGGAGGACCTGCTCCATGGCCGGCTGGTAGATGAACAGCTGCGGCGGGTGCCCGTTTCCCCGCGGAGCCGGCGCGAGGCTCAGGAACGACCGGCCGCGCGCGTCGACGAAGTCGATCGGCAGGCCGGCGAGCATGTCGTCCTTGAGCCGCTCCGCGAGGCCGATCCCCTGCCAGATCCGGATCGTCTCCTCGTCCGTGGAGATCGCCCGCGCGCGGGGAAAAATGGCGGCGTCGCGCTCGACCACGGCCACCCGTACGCCCATGCCGCCGAGCAGATTGGCGGCGGTCACGCCGACCGGGCCGTATCCGGCGATGATGACGTCGTAGTCGCGCAGTTCGGTGTTCATGCGGTGGCTCCGCTCAGTGCCGGGACGGTGACCTCCGCACGGCGCAGCGAAGCCGCGCCGTGGCGGAACTGGTTGAGCTTGTCGATGACGGTCTGGCCCTCGGGGGTGTGCCCCCAGATGCTGATCCCCTGGTGGGTGGTGGGTTCCCAGGTGGCCTCGTCGACGACGATGGGATTCCAGCCGACCTCCCACTCGAAGCCGGACGGCGTCCGGACGTAGTAGGAGAGCTCCTTGTCGTTGGTGTGCTGCCCGATGCCGAGGGCCATGGTGAAGCCGAGTTGCTTGAGACGCTGGTAGGAGGTGGTCATGTCGTCCAATGTGGCGACCTGGGTGTTGAGGTGCTGGACCGCGGTGCGGATCGGATCGATGCGCAGGCCCTCGGTGTTGGCCACGGCGACGGTGTGGTGGCGGCCGTTGACCCGCAGGAACCGGATCCGGAAGCGCACCCTGCTGATCGTCTCGACGATGAAGTCGCTGAGCCGGGCGTCGAGCAGGTTGTCGTAGTAGCGGTGGATGGCGTCCGGCTGCCGTGAGCTGATCGCGATGTGACCCATGCCGGCGTCGCCGGTGACGAAGCCGCTGGCCTGCATGTGTAGCGGGGCGGTGCTGGTGACCGCAGTGGTGTACAGCTCCTGGACCAGGCCCTTCGGGCCGGGGAAGCGCACCAGCCGTTGCACGCCGCGCAGCGCCGCCTCCTCGTCGTGGCCCTGCTCGACGGTGACGCCGCGGGCGGTGATGCGGGCGACGATGTCGTCGAACGCCGCATGGTCGTCGACGTGCCAGCCGACGGTGGTCACGTCCTCTGCGGGGCCCCGTTGCAGCAGCAGGCGGCACTCGTGGTCGTCCAGCCGGAAGCGCATCCGGTGGCGGTCGAGTTCGTCGACGTGCAGGCCGACGCCGTCGGCGCCGAAGCGGCGCCAGTCTGCGAACCGGGTGGTCTCGATGCACAGGTAGCCAAGGTGCACTTTGCCGAAGACGTTCATTCGGACTCCTCGGAGAGGAAGGCGGCGGTGAGGAAGTTGAACAGGTCCGGGCGTTCCCACTGCACCCAGTGGCCGGTCCTGGCGACCAGGTACAGGTCGCAGCGGGGCATCCGCTCGGCGAGGAGCATCCCGCCGGACGGCCGGTTGACCTTGTCGTCGGCGCCCCACAGCACGAGCGTGGGCGTGGCGGCCCGGGACAGCCGCTTGTCCCGCAGCAGATCCATCCGCAGCAGGGTGCGTAGCCCGGCGGGGCGCCGCAGCGGCGGATTGGCGACCACTTCCGGGTCGATGCTCGCCTGGTACCGCTCCTCGATCATCTCGGCGGGGACGGCCGTGCCGTCGTAGACCAGGTCGTCGCGGATGAACCGTTCCAGCTTGGTCCGGGTCGGGCCTTCGCCGCCGTAGTAGGCGAGCAGCCGCTTCAAGCCGGGAGTCGGCGGACGTCGGGTGATGCCGATCCCGCCCGGGCCCATGAGGACCAGGCGTCCGACCCGGTCGGGCCGGTCCAGCGTGAGCCGCAGCGCGGCGGCGCCGCCGTAGGAGTTGCCGACCAGGTGGGCGCGGTCGATGCCGAGCGCGTCCAGCAGCCCACGAAGCGCGCCGGCGAGGTCACCGAACGGGTCGGACTGGTCGATGTGCTTGCTGGACCGGCCGTAGCCGGGCAGGTCCGGCACGATCACCCGGAACCGCTGTGCGAGGGCGTCGACGTTGCGGGCGTAGTTCGACATCCCGGAGGCCCCCGGCCCGCCGCCGTGCAGCAGCACCACCGCCTCACCGGCTCCCCGCTCGGTGACGGCGATGTCCCGCGCACCGACTCGCACCAGCCGCTGATCCGCGGTGACTTCCTCGACGCTCACTTGACCTCCCGCAACCCGACGCTGTTAATGTAGCGATCGTTCCAGTTGTAGTGGCCGCTACGGTAGGCTCCGCTCCTAGCGTCGTCAAGACATCAGCCGGAAACACAGGGGAGCGAGCAATGACGGAATCTCGGGGCGAACGCAAGCGCCGGGCCAACGGCGAGGAGTCCCGCCGGCGCATCCTCGACGCCGCCGCCGAGATCGCCGGTGAGCGCGGCTACGAGGGCACCAGCATCGCGCTGGTCAGCGAGAAGTGCGGCCTGCCCGCCAGCTCGATCTACTGGCACTTCAAGAACAAGGACGACCTCATCGCCGCCGTCATCGAGCGCAGCTTCGACATCTGGGTCGACGTACTCGCCCTCCCCGGCGACGACAGCGAGCCGATGCCGGAACGCCTCGCCGCGATGGCGGTGAAGGTCGCCAAGACCCTGCTGGACTCGCCCGACTTCCTTCGCCTCGGGCTCATGCTCACCCTCGAGCGCCGCCCGGAGGAGCCCAGCGCCCGGCGCGTGTTCCTGCAGGTCCGGGAGATCGCCCGCGCGCGGCTCGCCGCCGTGCTCGCCAAGGTCGCCCCGGACGCCGACCGGGACACGATCGAAACGATCACCACGTACGCCATCGCCGCCACCGACGGGCTGTTCATCGCCAAGGAGATCGGCGGCGACAGCGTCGACCTGCCGCGGCTGTTCGAACTGCTCGGCCGCACCCTGTACTACAGCCTCACCCGCCTGACCGGCGGCAGTCCCGCCACGGAGGCCCCATGACCACCGGCACCACCGATCCCGTAGCCGCAGCCTTTCGTCGGTTGCGCACCGCCGTGCAGACCCGCACGCCGTGTCCGCCGGTTCGCGACCTCATCGGCCCCGACGACGAGACCCTCGCCTACGCCGTTCAGCGCCGGTTGACCGAGGCCCGGGTCCGGGACGGCAGGCGGCCGGTCGGGCGCAAGGTCGGGCTCACCTCCCTGGCAGTGCAGCGCCAGCTCGGCGTCGACCGGCCCGACTTCGGCATGCTCTTCGACGACATGGCGTGCGCGGAGTCCGCGGTGATCAGCCTCGACCGGCTGCTGCAACCCCGCGTCGAGGCCGAGATCGCCTTCGTCCTCGCCGACGACGTCGTCGACCCGGGCGTCACCGCCGCCACCGTGCGCCGGCGGGTCGCCTACGCGGTGCCCGCGCTGGAGATCGTGGACAGCCGCATCGCCGGCTGGGACATCAGCTTCGCCGACACCGTCGCCGACAACGGCTCAAGCGGCCTGTTCGTCCTCGGCGCCGACGGGGTCCCCCTCGACGCCGTCGAACCGGCGGCGGTGCGGATGACCATGTTCGTGGACGGTGTGCCCGCCTCGACCGGCTCGGGCGAGGCGTGCCTCGGCGACCCGCTGGAGGCCCTCGCCTGGCTCGCCCGGACCGCCCTGGCCCACGACGACCCGCTCCGCGCCGGCGACGTCGTGCTCTCCGGCGCACTCGGGCCGATGGTCCGGGTCGACCAGGCCATGCACGTCCGCGCAGACCTCACCGGCCTCGGCAGCGTCGAGGCCACCTTCACCACCCCCGTCACGAAAGGCGGCAGTTGATGTCGCGTACGAAGGTCGCCGTCATCGGATCCGGCAACATCGGCACGGACCTGATGATCAAAGTCCTGCGCCTGTCGCAGCACCTCGAGATGGCCGCGATGGTCGGCATCGACCCCGCCTCTGACGGCCTCGCCCGGGCCCGCCGCCTCGGCGTGCCCACCACCGCCGAGGGGGTTGCCGGCCTCATCGCGATGCCCGATTTCGCCGACATCGCCGTGGTCTTCGACGCCACCTCGGCCGGGGCGCACCGGGCCAACGCCGCCGCCCTCGCCCCGTACGGCAAGCGGCTCGTCGACCTCACCCCGGCCGCGATCGGCCCGTACGTCGTACCCGCGGTGAACCTCGACGCGCACCTGGACGCCGGCAACGTCAACATGGTCACCTGCGGGGGACAGGCCACCATCCCCGTCGTCGCGGCCGTGTCCCGCGTGACGCCCGTGCCGTACGCCGAGATCGTCGCCTCGATCGCCTCCCGGTCGGCCGGTCCCGGCACCCGCGCCAACATCGACGAGTTCACCGAGACCACGGCCGCCGCCATCGAACAGGTCGGTGGTGCCCGGCGCGGCAAGGCGATCATCATCCTCAACCCGGCCGAGCCGCCGATGATCATGCGGGACACCGTGCAGTGCCTCATCGGCCCCGCCGACCACGAGGCCGTCCGGGCAAGCATCGAGCAGATGATCAGCGACGTCGCCGCGTACGTCCCCGGCTACCGCCTCAAGCAGCCTGTGCAGTTCACCCCGGTGGCACCGGACGAGCCGGTGCACACCCTGCTGCCCGACGACACGACACCGGTCGCCACCAAGGTGAGTGTCCTGCTAGAGGTGGAAGGCGCCGCCCACTACCTCCCCGCCTACGCCGGCAACCTCGACATCATGACCTCCGCGGCACTTCGGGTCGCCGAACGCCTCACCGCAGCCCAGGGAGCCATCCGATGACCGCTACCGCACCCGCCCGCCGCCTGTTCATCCAGGACGTCACCCTGCGCGACGGCATGCACGCCACCCGGCACCGCATCACCCCGGCCGACGTCACCCGGATCGTCACCGCCCTCGACGCCGCCGGCGTCGACGGCATCGAGGTCGCCCACGGCGACGGGCTCGCCGGCGGCAGCCTCACCTACGGCCCCGGCAGCCACACCGACCGGCAGTGGATCGAAGCCGCCGCGGCCGCCGTCACCCGCGCCCGCCTCACCACCCTGCTCCTGCCCGGCATCGGCACCATCCACGACCTCAAACAGGCCCACGCCCTCGGCGTACGGTCGGTCCGGGTGGCCACCCACTGCACCGAGGCGGACATCGCCGCCCAGCACATCGCCACGGCCCGCGAGCTGGGCATGGACGTGTCGGGATTCCTCATGATGAGCCACCTCGCCGAGCCCAAGGGGCTCGCCGCCCAGGCCAAGCTCATGGAGTCCTACGGCGCGCACTGCGTCTACGTCACCGACTCCGGCGGGCGGCTCACCATGGACGGCGTCCGCGACCGGGTGCGCGCCTACCGGGACGTCCTCGACCCGGGCACGGAGATCGGCGTCCACGCCCACGAGAACCTGTCCCTCTCCGTGGCCAACAGCCTCGTCGCGGTCGAGGAGGGCGTCACCCGCGTCGACGCGTCACTCGCCGGCCATGGCGCCGGCGCCGGCAACTGTCCGATCGAACCGTTCATCGCCGTGGCCACCCTGCAAGGCTGGCAACACGGCTGCGACCTGTTCGCCCTCCAGGACGCCGCCGACGACCTCGTCCGCCCGCTGCAGGACCGACCCGTCCGCGTCGACCGGGAAACCCTCACCCTCGGCTACGCCGGCGTCTACTCCAGCTTCCTGCGCCATTCCGAAGCCGCCGCACGGCAGTACGGGCTCGATGCCCGGGACATCCTGCGCGAAGTCGGCCGGCGCAAACTCATCGGCGGCCAGGAAGACATGATCATGGACATCGCCCTCGACCTCACCCAGAGATGACCGTCCGATGAGGCGGAGCTCGACGAAAAGCGGATCGCCGCCTCCTAATCTCTGGCACATCGATGTCAGCGGCAATGCGCTGACCAGGGCTTCCTGCTCGCTGGCCAAGGTCAGGTCCGTCCACTGCGGACGCCCGACGCTTCTAGCCGCGGGAGGTGAGACAGGGGTCCTTCTTCGTGCTACTCCTGCGTTCGCTCGGGATGCATCCCGCTCACCATCGAGTGCCCCGGCACTTTGAGGCAGTTTGCCCCTGGCTCGGCACCACAGACGGGGCAGGGGCGGTACGTCTCGGTCGGCCCCGGATCGTGCCCCAGCGAGCGAGCCACCGAAGTGACCTCCTTGGCCGCCTGGTGCAGCCCGTCGTCCTGGTACTTAACGGCGGCCAGGTGAATCCGCTGGAGCGCGTCCCGCGCTACCTGCGTCGGATCGGACACTTGGACTCCCCCTTTCCCGATCCAGCGTTCCCGTTGCGAGGGCCGTCACACATCGACGTTGACGTGCGAAAACGTGGCAGGCGAGGATTAGCGCGACCCGCATCCGTCCCGGCCGGCATCCCGGGCCGATGCCACTCCGCCCACTACCGGCAAGTCGCAGGCCGGCTTCGCCTCGGTAGCGATGCGGCTGACCGCTTCGCATGAAAGTCCGGGTCCGTGGGCGGTTATGGGCGAAGGCCGCACCGCGCGATCGCGGGTCCCGCTGTCTCAGGACGGAACACATCAACAGCGATCAGCGTCGGACGTCGTTGGGATGCATGGTCGCGAACGACATGCACCGTGATACTGGCGCTGGTCCTGACCGATGTGCGCCGCTGAGGTCCCGCCAGCACTTACGGTGAGGAGCATGTTGCAGGAGTCCTGGCAGGAGGGCGGTGAGTGGAGCTGTATCCATTCGTCGAGTCACACGGCCTGATCGGCGACCTGCAGACGGCGGCGCTGATCGCGGACGACGGCACTCTTGACTGGTTCTGCGCGCCGCGGTTCGACTCGCCCAGCGTGTTCGCCGGACTGCTCGACCACAAAAACGGCGGGTATTTCCGTATCGCGCCCCATGGCGCCGACTACGTCAGGAAGGAGCAGTTGTACCTTCCGGGGACACCGATCCTGATCACCCGTTTCCTGACTCCCGCCGGCGTGGGCGAGGTCATCGACTTCATGCCGGTGGCCGGCGATACGGCGACCGATCGCCATCGCCTCGTCCGGCTGATCAGCGTGGTTCGGGGCACCATGCAGTTCCGGATGGATTGCCAGCCGCGCTTCAACTATGGGCGCGACCCGCACGAGGTCGAGATGTACGCCGACGGCGCCGTTTTCCGCAGCCCGACGCTCAGCATGACGGCGCATCGGGTCCGCCACGCCGACCAGCCCCCGGACGAAGTCGCGATCGAACGCGACGGCGACGGGGTGCGAGCCTTCGCCACCCTGCGCGAGGGTGCCACCAGCGGGGTGCTCGTCGAAACCGGGTCGACCGAGCCACCCCGGCTCATCAGACCGGCGGAAATTCGGTCCATGTACGAGCAGACCCGGGATTTCTGGCGGGGCTGGCTCGGCGGCTCCTGCTATGTCGGACGGTGGCGGGAAGCGGTGGAGCGCTCCGCCCTGACGCTGAAGCTTTTGACGTACGCGCCGACCGGTGCCCTGATCGCCGCTCCCACCGCCGGCCTGCCGGAGCAGATCGGCGGGACGCGGAACTGGGACTACCGGTACACCTGGGTCCGCGACGCCTCGTGGTCGGTCTATGCCCTGCTCGGGCTCGGCTTCACCGAGGAAGCGCGCCGATATCTGCGATGGCTCAACGACCGGATCTCCGAGGCGGCAGACCGCGCAGCACCGCTGCACCCCATGTACCGCGTCGACGGCTCGACAGCCCTAGACGAGGAGGAGCTCGACCACCTCGAGGGCTACCTACGCTCCCGCCCCGTGCGGATCGGCAACGCCGCCGCCGACCAGCTCCAGCTCGACATTTACGGCGAAGCGCTGAGCGCCATCCACTTGGCTGACACGCAGGGGCTGCGCACCTCCTATCAGGCGTGGCTCAACACGGCGAAGGTCGTCGACTGGCTCTGCGAGCACTGGGACAGACCCGATCAAGGGATCTGGGAGACCCGGGGCGGCCGCCGGGACTTCACCTTCGGCCGCCTCATGTCCTGGGTCGCTCTCGACCGGGCCATCCGCCTCGCTCAGCGGCACGGGGTACCCGCCGACATCGACCGCTGGACCACCGAACGAACCACGATCTACCGCCAGATCATGAGCCGGGGATACCACCCCGGACGCCGAGCGTTCGTGCAGCACTACGGCAGCAACGTCCTGGACGCGGCGCTGCTCTCCATGCCGAGCGTGGGGTTCATCGCGCCCGACGATCCGATGTGGCAGTCCACACTGCGGGCAATGGACCACGAGCTCGTCTCCGACAGCCTGGTCTACCGGTACAACCCCTCCGCGTCGCCCGACGGCCTGCGCGGCAGCGAAGGCACCTTCAGCATGTGCACCTTCTGGTACGTCGAAGCCCTGGCCCGCTCGGGACGTGTCGACGACGCGCTGATCAATTTCGAGAAGATGCTCACCTACAGCACCCACCTCGGTCTTTACGGGGAGGAGATCGGCCCGACCGGCGAGCAGCTCGGCAACTTTCCCCAAGCCTTCAGTCACCTTGCGCTGATCAACGCCGCGTTGACCCTCGATCAACTCATACCCGCTCCACCGGCACCGTGTCGCGTGCCGCCCTACCCCATGGTCGAGCGAGCTTCACTGCGCCGGTGAAGATTCGCCCGGGGTGCCTGCGGCGAGTCCTGATCACCTCGATGCCCTCGGCGGTGAACGCCGCGTCGAAGCCCTCGGTGAACTTCGTATCCCGGTCGCGCAGCAGGAACCGCTGCCCACCCGCGCACTGGTCGAGATCCATCAGCAAATCCGTACGAGGTTGGCCGGCTTGGCCAGCGGCGCTGACGCTCGCTCCGTGAGCGGCGGGATTCGGGCGGGATTCCCCGATAGGTCAGATCCGCGGGGCGGGTGGCGCGGGCTCCTGGCCTCGGGCGCGTCGATAGCGGCGATGGGACGGGGCCGACGCCGGGGACGTGTGGTCGATCGGCGCTCCGTGCCGGCCAGAGTCGCTGGCCGCGAGGCTGACGCGTCCGCCTCGCAGCGGATGGGGCTCAGCTGCGCGAGGAACTACATCAGCGGGGCGGCTCGGGCTCTCGCCCGCGAGCGCGCCATGCGTCCGCGACGACGATTCCGACCAGCACGGCCGTGGCGCCCGCACCGGCGACCAGCGGAGGAGCGTGCCACACGGCCGGGATCAGCAGGCCGAGGGCGAGGAGCCCGATCAGCCGTGACGGGGAGATCCGGCCGAAGACCTGCAGCTCGAAGGGAGCCCGCCCGACCAGGAAGAGTGCCGGACCGCCGAGGATCGCCACCAGCCAGTTCGGTTCCGGCCGGCCGGTGGGCTCGATGATGTACAACTCGAAGCCGACGCCAGCGAGGACGACACCGGAGATCATGATCAGATGATTCAAGGCGGCCGTCACGGATTGCCGGGCCGGATCGCGGGCGGCGGTGATGGCCAGCGGCAGGAGCAGGCCGGCCCGGTAGAAGTAGATGCGCCAGAGCTGCACGATGCCGACGAAGGCCAGCGCGAACCCCATCCCGTGGGGGAGGGTGATGTCGCTGTCGGAGAACGCCAGGCCGGACACGAAGACGGCCTCGCCCAAGCTGATCAAGAAAATCTGCTGCAACCGCTCGGCCAGGTGCTCGCCCGCGACCTGTGTGCCGGCCCATCGGCGAAAGCCGACCACGAACCCGGGGAACTCGATGGCCAGCGCAAGTGCCCAGAGCGCACCGCGCAGAAGCGGGTCGTGCAGCAACGCCCCCGCGATCCACGGAACTGTGCTTCCGCCGAGCGACAGCAACCCCGGTAGTGCGGACCCCTCGGTCCGCACTTGCCTGACCAAGAAATAGACCAACAGACGGCTGACCCGCACCGCAACCCACGCACCGGCGAAGACCAGGGCCCGCTCCTCGAACCCCTGCGGCACCGAAACCGCCATGACGGTGGCACCGGCCATCGAGGAGAACACGAAGAACTGACCCGGCCGCGAATCCGGACGCACCCGGCTGGTCAACGCGGCAGTGGTCTGCCACATGAGCCAGAGCCCCAGAAACAGCAGAAGGGTCTCAGCGAACTCATTGAACCCGAGCCCCCCGGAGTGGAAGTCGTCCAACAGCCGCAAGCTGATCCGGTTGAGCGCGAAGACGAAGACGAGATCGAAGAACAGCTCCAGGATGCTCGCCCGCTGCCAGTTGACCTCCTCCCGTACGTGCCGCTCGCGGCCCGGCTCATCCATCCGTCATCAGTCTGGTTCGCCGCCGCAGGCGCGCACGGCGTTCCCCTGCCTCGGCAAGCCCAGACCTCCGGCCAGGAAACACGAGGTGGAGTAGCCGCGGCGGGAGGCGATAAACCTGCCGTGTCCGGCGCCCCTCGCGCCGATCGCTGCGGTGCTGGGTGGGCTGCGCCAGTAATTCCCCAGTAACGGTCCAGCCGTAGCCTGCCCGACCAGGCCAGCTCCCTGCTTTCCCGTCGCCCCTCCGGCGGTCTCCCGTGAAGCGGAGTTGCCGGCTTGCCCCTGTATCGGCGATCGAGGAGCCGTATAAATGCACTTCCCCCGTTCACCCCTGCGGCGCGCGGCCACCGCCTGGGCGGCGGTTGCCGTCACCGTCGTCGGCGTACTCGCCGCGCCGGCCGCGACCGCCGCACCCCGGCACCATGCGGCCGTCGACCCGGGTCTCGCCGCCGCCGTTGCCGCCGGTCAGGAGGCGACCTTCTTCGTCGTCCTGGAGAGCCGTCCCGACCTGTCCGGTGCCATTCGCCAGCGCGGCAAGGAGCGGAAGGCCGCCGCGTACCAGACGCTGCGCGCCGAGGCCGCCCGGGACCAGAGCTCGCTGGCCCGCTACCTGGACCGGGCGAAGGTCGGCTACGAGTCGTACTGGATCGCGAACGCCGTGAAGGTCACCGGCGGTCGGGACCTGGTCGAGCGGCTCGCCGCCCGGCCCGATGTCGCCGCCCTGCGGCGGGAGCAGCGCTACGCCATCGACACCGTCGCGATGGGCGCCGTCACCACGACCGAGGTCACCGACCCGGAGTGGGGCGTCAAGGACATCGGCGCCGACCAGGTCTGGTCCCAGTACGCCGACCACGGCGAGGGCGTCGTCATTGCCAACATCGACTCGGGCGTGGAGTTCAACCACCCGGCCCTGGCGGGCAACTACCGGGGCAGCCTCGGCGACGGCACCTACAACCACAACTACAACTGGTACGACGCGAGCGGCGAGTGCCCCGACAGCGGCACCCCCTGCGACAACAACGGCCACGGCACCCACACCATGGGCACCATGGTCGGCGCGGGCGGGATCGGCGTCGCTCCGGCCGCGAAGTGGGTCGCCGTCAAGGGCTGCGAGGCCAACTACTGCACGGACACCTCGCTGTTGAAGGCCGGCCAGTGGATTCTCGCGCCGACCGACCAGAATGGGCAGAACCCCCGGCCCGATCTCGCCCCGGACATCGTCAACAACTCGTGGGGCGGCGGGAACACCACCTTCTACCAGGACATGATCGAGGCCTGGAACGCGGCCGGCATCTTCGAGGCGTTCGCCGCCGGCAACGCCGGCAACGGATTGTCCTGTTCGACCACCGAGGCGCCGGGTGCCCAGGCCCCGTCGTACGGGGTCGGCGCGTACGACGCGACCGGGGCCATCGCCTACTTCTCGGGCTTCGGCCCGTCCCTTGTCGACGGGTCCATGAAGCCGAACATCGCCGCGCCCGGCGTCAACGTCCGCTCCGCCTGGCCGGGCGGCGGGTACCGGGCGATCTCCGGTACGTCCATGGCGACCCCGCATGTCGCCGGTGCCGTCGCCCTGCTCTGGTCCGCGGCCCCCTCCCTCGTCGGCGACATCGACGCCACCCGGGCCGTCCTGAACGACTCCGCGCGGGACGTCGACGACACCCACTGCGGCGGCACCGCCGACGCCAACAACGTCTGGGGCGAGGGCAAGCTCGACGTCTTCGCCGCCGTCGACCAGGCCCCACACACCGCGGCCACCATCACCGGCACCGCCACCGACCGGGTCACCGGCGCCGGCCTGGCCGGAATCACCATCACCGCTATGGGCCAGAGCGGCCAGCGGACCGTGACCACGAATGCCTCGGGCGCCTACCGGCTGGTCCTGGCGGCCGGCGCGTACACCCTGACCAGCGTCAGCTACGGCTACCGCACGGCCACGGAGAACCTCACCGTCACCGACGGCCAGGCCCTCTCCCACGACATCGCGCTGGACGCCGTTCCCCGGCACGCCGTGACCGGCACGGTGTACGACGCGACGGGCAAGCCGCTGGCCGGTGCCAGCGTACGGATCGTCGAGGCGCCGCTCGCCCCGGCCGTGTCGGACGCCGCCGGCGCCTTCCGTTTCCCGGCCGTCGCCGAAGGATCCTTCACCCTGGTGGCGACGCCCGCCGCGCCGGTCCTGTGCAACGGCAGCTATCAGCAGGCCCTGACCGTGGACGGCGATGAGAGCGTGCCGGTCCGACTGCCCGCCCACAGCGACGCCTTCGGCAACAGCTGCCTGCCCGCCGCGTACTCCTGGGTCAGCGGCGCCACCAAGGTCGCCCTCTCCGGTGACGAGAACGCCAAGACCGTCGCCCTGCCGTTCCCGGTGGGCTTCTACGGCGTCTCGTACAACCAGGCGAGCCTCACCACCAACGGGCTGGTGAACTTCCTCGCCCCGCGGCTCGGCGACTACGTCAACACCGCCTTGCCGGCGGCGTCGCAGCCGAACGGCATCCTCGCTGCCTACTGGGACGACCTCGTCCTCGACAAGAGGTCGGCCGTGAAGACCGCTGTCACCGGCACGGCCGGACAGCGGAAGTTCGCGATCGTCTGGGAGAACGCGACCTTCGCCGCGGATTCGAGCCGGCGCGTGACGTTCGAGGCGGTCTTCGAAGAGGCGACCGGCGCGATCGTCCTGCAGTACCAGTCCATCGACGGCGCCTCGGCGCTGGAGAAGGGCGGATCAGCAACCGTCGGCATCGAGAACCAGGCCGGCACCGATGCCGTGCAGTACTCCTTCAACGAACCGGTCATCACCGACCACAGCGCCCTCCGTATCACCCTCAAGGCGGCATGATGAAGAACCGATCCCGAGGCGCCGTGCGCCTCGCCTCTGCCCTGCTCGCGCCCGGGCTCGCGCTTGCCGCGCTCCCCGCGATCACCAACCCGGCGTACGCCGAGGACGGGTCGCAGGCGCGAATCCTGACCGAGGCCCAGGCCGCTGAACTCGAAAGTCGGTTCGAGGCCGCCCCCGCTGCCCAGCAGGCGACCGCGCCGAGCGACACCGCCGAACCGCCGGCCGAGCAGGTGCAGGAAGCGACACCCGTCACCCTCACCGAGGCGTCCGCGCTGGAGACGTACCGGGGGAACGCCGAAACCGCCCAACTCGGCGGCGGCAACGGCGACTTCCTCGGCGTGCACAGTCTCGGCATGATCACCCGTTTCACGACGGACGGCCGGACGGTGTGGAAGCGCGACAACGAGTCCTTCTACGCCGACTGGCAGGTCATGCCGCTGCGGCCGTGGGAGCGAGAGCCGTATCCGGCTCGGATCACCATCGGCTACGAGGCCAACAGTCCGTACGCGGACCTCGCCGACCGGGGCTTCGCGCAGGGCGACCTGACCGGCGACGGGGTGGCTGACGTCGTCTTCACGGCGAGGGTGGGCTCCAACCCGTACCGCCCGTTCAGGTCCCCGGGCTCCTCCCTGACGACGGGTAGCTTCGTCACCGTCCTCGACGGGAAGACCGGGGCGACCCTGTGGTCGCGGATCTTCCCCGACGCCCAGCAGGTCGCCCTCGCCGGCACGACCCTGCTCGTCGCCGACCAGCCGTCCAACAACTTCGGCGCCGACCAGACGTTGACGACGAAGTTGTACGGCTTCCGCTTCACGTTCGCCGACGGGCGACTGACCCCGGCGGCGACCTGGTCGTACGACACCGGCCAGCGCGACGGCCGGTGGGCCTCGGTCACCGCGCTCTCCGACACCGCGGCAGCCCTCTCCTGGTACGTGCGGAAGACCGACACCGACCCGGCCGCGAGCCAGACCCTCGTGATCGACACGGCGAACGGCGCGCCGCGTTGGCAGACCGCCGGCACGATGTACGGGCGGGAGGCGGTCGTCGACCCATCCCGGAACCGGCTCGTCGCCATCGAGCAGTCCGACTACACCGACGGGGTGCTGTACCAGCTGGTCGGCTACGACCTGGCCAACGGCGTCCGGACCGTGCTCGATGAGCGGGTCAACGCGGTCGGTACCGAGCTGGCGGTCGGCGAGCTGAAGGGCGGCGACGGCGTCGAGTACGCGGTCGCCGAAGCCACCTTCGACGACGACCTCGACATCAACGCGGCGACGGTGCGCGGCCTGCGCGGTGACGGCGGGACGGAACTCTGGTCGTACACGCTGAAGCGGGACGAGTCGAACGACCGGGATGGTGACAGCGTTCTCGGCCTGCGGATCGCGAACGGCAAGGCCATCGCCTCGTACGTGACGACCGCGGACAAGGGCCGCGCCGTCAACTCGGGGACCCGCCGCTACGGCACGATCACCGTGCTCAGCGGCACGGACGGTTCGGTGCGGTGGTCGCAGAAGGGCGTGGTCGCCTCCCCGATCTACGCCGAGCCGTACCAGGCCGGCACCGACTGGCTGGTACGCACCATCGACAACGACCAGAACATCCACTTCTACCGGCTGGACAACGGCACGTCGGCGGGGCTCGTACCGCTCCTTGCCGACCTGTCCACCGGCGTCGCGGTCGACGTGAACGCAGACGGCCGCAAGGACCTGCTGGTTGGCGGCCAGTCCCGCGGCCTGTGGGCGTTCGACGGTCCGTCGCTGGTTGCGGGCAAGCCACGGGTGCTGTGGCAGGCCACCCTGCCCGGCCCCGTGTACGGCGACATCGTGCTGGGTGACACGGACGGTGACGGACGCCGCGACGACCTGGTGGTGGCCGCCGAGACCGCCGCGGTGATCATCGACAGCACCACCGGTCGGGTCAGGGTGACCATCGATCAGCCGGGGCAGGTCGTCCGCTCGGTGACCGTGGCCGATCTGAACGGCGACGGCGCCGACGACGTGCTCGTGCCGACCGACGCCGTCCGCGCCTACCGGGGTGGTGGCCGCCAACTGTGGTCCTACGCTCCCCAGAGCACGGGGCCGGTGGCCTTCTCGGACCTGGCGGTGGCCGGCGGCCGGGTGGTCGGTTCGTACCAGACGGCCTACCAGCGGGAGCCCGTCACGGTCGGGCAGATGGCTCTGGACGCCCGGACCGGTACGGTCGCCTGGACCGCCAGGCCGGTGTGGACGGGTAGCGACCCGAAGATCTACGGTGCGCAGCTCTTCCACGGCGTGTACGCCTCGCCCGCGATCCCGTACGCGGACGGGCATGCGGCCGTGGCCACCTGGATGGTGCGCGACGACAACGGCTGGTGGCGGGAGTTCTTCGAGTTCCGCGACGTCCGCACGGGCGGGGTGGTGAAGACCGCGATCGGTGGTGGAACCCTCACACTCGGCAACTGGTTCACCGGCGACGAGGGTCTGATCCTCACCGGAACGGCCTCGCTGCAAACCTTCGGCGCGGACGGCAACGACTACCTGATCTACACGCTGCCGACCATCCACCGAGGCGGTTTCGCGACCGGTCCCGGTGGGCGCCGGCTGCTCGTCGGTGGGACGGAAGGCGCGTTCTACATCTGGGACTCCGGCGTACTCAAGGGCGGTCATTACCCGGATCACGAGGCCCGGCTGCAGCGGTACGCGACCCAGAACGTGCTGATCGCGGACCTCACCGGTGACGGCGTGGACGAGGTCGTCGGCCTGCACAACGAAAACCTGGGGCAGGACCGGATGGCCGAACTGTCCGGCAGCCGGTACGAACTGGGGGTCGACAACCGGATTCACGGAATGGTCACGGGCGTTGTGACCGCTTCCTGACTTGACACCGCTGATGGGGGCTCCCGCTATTGTGGGGCCCTCATCAGCGTAGGGAGACCCGGGTGCTGCGGCTGCACCTCCTCGGCGGGTTCCGGGTCCACCGGAACGACGGGCCACCGCTCGCGGAGCGGTGGCCGCGGCCGAGCGCCCGGACGCTGCTCAAGTTGCTCGCAGTCGCCCCGGGGCACCGCCTCCATCGCGAGGAGGCGATGGAGATCTGCTGGCCGGACGCCGATCCGCAGGCGGCGCTGCGCAGCCTGCGGGTGGCGCTGCACGCCGCCCGCCGGGCCGTCGAACCGGAACTCGCGCCCCGGGCCACGTCGTCCTATCTGATCGGCGAGGGGGCGCTGCTGCGGTTGGACCCGCACACCGTATGGATCGACGCCGATGAAGCCGAACGGCTTGCGGAGGCAGCGCACGCGCATGGCGGCCGAGCAGAACTGGCGGCCGCGCTCGACGCGTTCACCGGCGAGCTTCTTCCCGAGGACCGGTACGCGCCGTGGTCGCGGGCCCGCCGGGAACGACTGGCCGGGCTGCGGGAGAAGACCCTCCGTGCACTGGCCGCCGCGCATCTTGAAGCGGGCGCCACCGAGGAAGCGGTGGAGGCAGCCGAGCAGGTCCTGGCGGCCTCACCCACCGAGGAGTACGCCCACCGCGTCCTGATCGAGGCGTTCCTCCGGCAGGGGCTCCGACGCCGGGCCGTGCACCAGTACCACCTGTGCCGGGAGGCACTGGACGCGGAGATCGGGGTGCGGCCGGGCGCCGAGACGGAAGCGCTGTACCGCCGAGCCCTCGCCGCGCCGACCTCGGCCGCCCGGTCGGGACAGCCGGCGCTGCCGGCGGCGGTGCGGCTACCACCCGCCCTGCCGCTGCGGGGTCGCGATGACGTGCTGGCCGTGCTGCTGAAGGTCGACACCACGCCCGTCCTCCTCGTCACCGGCGAGGCCGGGCTCGGCAAGACGCGCCTCGTTGCCGAGGCGGCCCGCCGGGCCGCCGAAAAGGGGACGGTCGTGCTGTGGGGCGCCGGCCACGACGCGGAAGGGCGCCGGCCGTACGGCCCGTTCGCGGAGGCGGTTGAGGGCTGGTTGGCGGACCGGTCCCTTGAGGAACGGGCCAGCATGGGCGCGGAGTATCCGGAACTGGCCGGGCTCCTGCCGTTGGGCAGGGTGGAGCCGAGGTCGTGGCGCAGCCCCGAGGAGGAGCGGGACCGACTGTTCCAGGCAGCGGCCGCGCTGTTCGGGGAACTGGCGGCGGAGCGGCCAGTCATGGTGGTGCTGGACGACCTCCATGCCGCGGACGCGGGCTCGTTCCAGCTCCTCAGCTACCTCGCCCGGCGGGCCCGGGGCAACGGAACCGGTTGGCGGTTTCTCGCCACGCTGCGCCCCGAGGAGCTGCCGGACTCCGATCCCCGCCGGCACACGTTGGACGTGCTGGTCCGCCAGTCGCTCGCCCGGGCTGTCGCACCACCCCGCCTGCCCCGGGAGGCGTGTCTCGAGCTCGCGGCCGACGCGCTCGGCTCCTCGGCCGCTGCCGTACCCGAACGGGTGTGGGAACTGTCCCTGGGTAATCCACTCTTCGCCCTGGAACTGGCGCGTGCGCTGCGGGACGGAGTCGTGGGCGTCTCGGGAGCACCCGAGGGAATCCGGCAGGTGGTCGCCCAGCGGCTCGGACGACTCGACCCGGCAGCCCGCCGAGTGGTGGACGTGGTCGCGGTGGCGGGTCAGGACGCGGCACTCGCCGAGGTCCTGGACGTCGCCCGGCGTTGCGGGCAGCCGCAGCTGTCGGCGGCCGAGGCGACGGAGGCCGTGGAGGCTGCTGTCGCCGCCTCGGTGCTGGAGGAGCGGCCGGTCGCCGTCGAGGGCCGTCCGGTGGCCGGGCTTGCCTTCCGCCATCCCCTGATCCGGATGACCTGCTACCAGATGCTGTCGGCGGCCCGGCGACAGCTGCTGCACTCCGCGTACGCGGAGGCGGTGCTCCGGCGCCGGCCGGATGCCGTGGACACGCTCGCCGTCCAGTTGACGGGCGCTGACGACCCGCGCGCCACCGGGTATCTGCGGCGGGCAGCGGAACGGGCGGCGGCGCATCACGCGAACGACACCGCAGACCGCTACTACACGGAGCTCACCGACCGGCTCGACGCGCTCGTCGCCGAATCGGCGCGCGTACGGATGGACCACAGCGCCGTGCTGCGCCGGATGGGCCGGTTCGAGGACGCGGCCCGGCTGCTCCGCGAGGCTCTGACGGAGATGGAGCACCACGGCGACCGGGACGGACGGGTTCTCGCCGCCGCCCGGCTCGCCGAACTCATGGCGAAGACCCGGAGCACGGACGAGGGTCTGCGGTTGCTCGATGCCGCTCCGCCCGCTGCCGACACGCCGGCGGCGACGGCGAGCGCCCACCATCTGGCCAGGGCTGTGCTCTGTTTCGTCGCCGGCCGGTACGAGGAGTCAGTGGCGGCCGCGCGGGCGGCGGAAACCGCAGCACAGGCCGTGGCGGATCCGGAGCGGCGGGGGCTGCTGGCCCGGGCGTTGGCGATGCGCGCGACGTCCCTGGGCCTGGCCGGGCGGTTCCGGAAGACGGGCCTGGTCGCGCAACGCGCCCTGCCGCACGCGAAGGCGTACGGCGATCCGCAGCTACTCGCCCTGGTCCTCTCGGTCCTGCGGGAGATCGCTCTTCGGGCCGGGCGGTTACGGGAGGCCATCGACACCGGACGGCGGGCGTTGGACCTCGCCGAGCGGTCGGGCGATCCGACGGCGACCGTCTTCGAGCGGGCGAACCTGGCCAAGATCCATCTGATGATGGAGGAGACAGCCGAGGCCCGGGACCTGGCCGAGGCCGCGGCGCGGGAGACGGGGCCGGGCCTCGGCTGGTGCGTGCCGTACGCCCTGGCAGCCCTCGCCCGGGTGCGGATCCGGATGGGAGAGCCCGGTGCGGGGGTGCTGCTGGACGAGGCCGAGCGCGCGGCGCGCGCGCAGGGGGACTTTCAAGCCCAGGACGAGGTGCGGTCGGTGCGCGCCGAGTTGGCGTTGCAGGAGGGGCGCCGGGAGGAGGCGTCAGCGCTCCTGGCAGATCGAACGACGAGGTCGGCGCACCTGACGGCCCGCGCGTGGTTGGCATGCGGGCGCGTCCAGGAGGCTGTCGAGGTGGCGGCGGCGGAGGCTGCACGCGCGGAGCGGGCGGGGGAGCGGCTTGCGGAGACGGACGCGCGGACGGTGCACGCTGCCGCCCTGGCGGAGCTGGGCCGCGAGCGGGATGCGGCGGACGCTTTCCGCCGGGCGGCCGCCTTGGCAGAAGCCCTTCCGTACCCAGCCGCCGCTCGCCGCCTGGCGTTGCTACGTCGTGGACTGCGCATGACCGCAAGCCAGTGAGCCGGGACCAGGTACCTGATACTTCTCCTTGATCGCCGTCCGGACGTCCCGGACCCACCGACGAAGTCACGGGCCACAGGTGCAGGTCAGCGGGCGGTTGCGGGCGGGAGGTGAGCCTCGAGGCCCGCGATGAGGGTCTGGACCGCCAACTCGAAACTGTCATTGGCGTCCGCGCGGGATGCGGCGGTCGGTTCCGCCCGTCCCGGCGCGGGTCGCATGGCGGCGAGGCGACCGAGGGTTCCGTTGATCTCGGCGAGGAGGAAGCCGGAGAAGAGGCTGGTGAGGACCGCTCCGACGGGGGCGACCTCCGTGGCCGGCACGCCCGCGCTGGTGAGGATGCCGGTCAGCCCGGTCCAGAACGGGTCTTCCGGCTCGATGAAGTCCGGACTGCCCAGGCTGTGCACGATGAGGTTGGGGTGCCGGTGCGCCAGCGCCCGGAAGTCCCCCGCGAACCGGTGCAGCTGTTCCTGCCAGGTCCCACCGTCGACCTGCGGCTCAAACTGCGCGGCGACGAGGTTCTTGACGCCGCGTAGCAGCGCGGCCTTGTTCGGCACGTGGTGGTAGAGCGACATCGGGTTGACGCCCAGCACCGCGGCCAGCTTCCGCATGCTCAGCGCGCCCACCCCGTCGGCGTCTATCAGCCGGAGCGCAGCGGTGTAGATGCCCTTTTCGGTGAGACGTGCGTCTCCTCGGCCGCCTGAGGCGTGTCCAGTTGTAGCCATACACCGTATGTTAGCAGTAGCCATACAGCGTATGGCTGACGTCCGGCACCCGGATCCATTGGCCGGTCACCGCCGGCAACCTCAGGAAAGGAACCCACGTGTCGAGCAACCTCACGACCATCCCCGCCCCGCGCGGAGTTCCGATCGTCGGAAACGCGCTGCAGATCCCGTCCGACGGACCGGCGGCGTTCTTCGAGGAGACGGCCGGTCAGTTCCCCGAGGGCATCTACCGGCTGGCGCTGCCCGGCCGCGAGCTCGTCCTGGTTTCGGACCCGGACCTCGTGGCGGAGTTGTGCGACGAGTCGCGCTTCTACAAGCCGATCGAGAAGCCGCACAGCGACGTGCGGGCGATCGCCGGCGACGGCCTGTTCACCGCGAGGGGGGACGAGCCGAGCTGGGGCAAGGCGCACCGGATCCTGATGCCCGCGTTCAGCCAACGGTCGATGAAGTCGTACTTCCCGGAGATGCTCGAGGTTGCCGATGCGCTGGTCGGCAAGTGGCGGCGCGACGAGGGCAAGGACCTCGACGTCGTTGCCGACATGACCCGGCTGACCCTCGACACGATCGGAATCACCGGCTTCGACTACCGGTTCGACTCCTTCGGCAGCGAGGAGGTGCACCCGTTCCTGCAGGCCCTGGCGGACTCCCTGCACGAGGCCATGGGGCGGCTGAAGCAGCCACCCTTCGTCACCGCGATGCGGCGCCGGCAGATTCGGACCTTCGAGGAGAACGTCCGCGTCATGCACTCGCTCGTCGAGGAGGTCATCCGCGAGCGCCGCGCGGGTGGGGGCGATGACCGCCGCGACCTGCTCAGCCTGATGCTCGGCGCGGTCGACCCCGAGACCGGCGAGCCGCTGTCCGACGAGAACATCCGCAACAACGTGGTGACGTTCCTCATCGCCGGGCACGAGACCACCAGCGGTCTGCTGTCGTACGCCCTGTACCAGCTGCTGCGCAACCCGCACGTGCTGGCCCAGGCGTACGCGGAGGTCGACCGGCTGCTGCCCGGTGACACGGTCCCCACCTATGAGACGATCATGAAGCTGAACGTGATCCCGCGGGTCCTGGACGAGACCCTGCGCCTGTGGGGCCCCATCCCGGCGATCGCCCTGGCACCGTACGAGGACACCGTGCTCGGTGGCCGGTACGCACTGCCGAAGGACCAGCAGGTCATGGTCGTGATCCCGGCGCTGCACAAGCACCCCAAGGCGTGGGACCGGCCGACCGAGTTCGACATCGACCGGTGGCTGCCGGAGAACATCGCCCAGCACCACCCGCACGCCTACAAGCCGTTCGGCAACGGCGAGCGGGCCTGCATCGGCCGGCAGTTCGCCCTCACCGAGGCGCGGCTGGCCCTGGCCCTGGTCCTGCAGAACTTCGCGATCATCGACCAGAACGACTACCAGATCAAGGTCAAGGAGACGCTCACCCGCAAGCCGGAGAACTTCCTGGTGCGGGTGCGCTCCCGCCAGCCGTACGAGCGATTCGACACCGAGGTGCGGGCGGTGCCGGAGCCGCAGGCGGCGGCGGCTGCGGTGAACGTCGTCGGCGTCACGCTGTGCGTCGCGTACGGCTCGAACCTGGGCGCGTCGGAGGATCTCGCGCGGCAGCT
The DNA here is from genome assembly GCF_059089345.1 of Micromonospora sp. BS32. NCBI lineage: Bacteria > Bacillati > Actinomycetota > Actinomycetes > Micromonosporales > Micromonosporaceae > Micromonospora > Micromonospora sp. BS32. The sequence goes on along the minus strand of NZ_JBSSHR010000003.1, from coordinate 341,362 downwards.
GGCCGGCCGGGCCGAGCAGTCCGGCTTCGACACCACCGTGCTCACGCTGGATGAACTGGCCGACAACCCGCCCACCGACGGGATCCTCGTCGTGGTCACGCCGAGCTACAACGGCAAGGCCCCCGACAACGCGCAGCGCTTCGACGCCCTCGCCGCCGCCGGCGGACTGACCGGGGATTCGATGTCGAAGGTGCGGTTCGCGGTGCTCGGCAACGGCAACACGCACTGGCTCACCTACCAGGCATTTCCCAAGCGGGTGGAGGCGGCGCTGCTGGCGGCCGGGGCCACGCCGATCGTGCCGCGCGGTGAGGTCGACGCGAATGGCGACTTCGACGGCATGGCGACCACCTGGATGAATGCACTGTGGACGACGCTGGCCGAGCAGTACGGTGCGGACACCAGCGCCGTCACCGGCCCACGACTGTCGCTGGAGGTCCTCACCGAGGCGCAGGTTCGCCCGGCAGTGGTCTCCGAGAAGGCATACCCGATCACCGTCGTGGCCAGCGAGGAGCTGGTCGGCGACCCGACCGGGCTGTGGGACTTCAGCGTGGAGGCACCCCGCCCGCAGGCGCTGTCGATCACCGTCGAGCTGCCCGACGGGGTCGGCTACGAGACCGGCAACCACGTCGCCGTCTTCGGCAAGAACGACCCCGAGCTGGTGACGCGGACGCTGCGGCTGCTGCGGGTACCCCGCGACCAGGTGGTCCGGCTGCGCCGCGGGGACGCCAGCGCCGGCACCCACCTGCCCATCGACCAGCCCGTGACCGCGGAGCTGCTGCTGACGGAGTTCGTCGAGCTGCAGGAGGTGGCGACCCGCACGCACCTGCGGGCGCTGGCCGAGCACACCCAGTGCCCGTGGACCACCGGCCAACTGCAGGGGTACCTCGACGACACCGACGAGGCGCGCCAGCGCTACCAGGACGAGATCCTCGCCAAGCGGGTCTCGGTACTCATCCTGCTGGAGCGGTTCCCCGCCGTCGAGTTGCCGCTGGCCGCCTTCCTGGAGCTGGCCGGGCCGATCCGGCCCCGGTTCTACTCCATCTCCTCCGCCGCCATGGTCGAGCCGAACCGGCCGCGACTGACCGTCGGCCTGGTGGAGGGTACGGCCCTGTCCGGCGACGGGGAGTACCGCGGCCTGGCCTCGCAGTACCTGGCCCGGCTGCGGCCCGGCGACGTGTTCTTCGGGTACGTCCGGGTTCCGGCCCCGCCGTTCCACCCGCCGGCCGACCCGACCACACCGATGATCCTCGTCGGTCCCGGCACCGGCTTCGCCCCGCTGCGCGGCTTCCTCGAGGAGCGCGCCGCCCAGCAGGCGAGCGGTGTCGAGGTCGGTCTGTCGAAGGTGTTCTACGGCTGCCGGCACCCGCAGCACGACTGGTTCTACCGCGACGAGATGCGGGCCTGGGAACAGGCTGGCGTCGCCGAGGTGCACCTGGCGTTCTCCACCGTGCCCGGTCACCCGCACAAGTACGTCCAGGACACCATCACCGCCGACGCGGACGCCATCTGGGACGCGATCCAGAACGGCGCCCACATCTACGTCTGCGGCGACGGCCGGCGGATGGCCCCATCGGTACGCCAGGCGCTGGCCGGCATCTACCGCAGCCACACGGGCGGCAGTGCCGACGACGCCGAGAAGTGGCTCGACCAGCTCGACGCCGACGGGCGCTACCAGCAGGACGTCTTCGCCTGATCACCCATGCCGAGCGGCGCGAGAGCGCCGCATCCGGACACCATGCCCCGTGCGGTGGGGGCGACCGTACGCACCGCGAGACAAGGAGAACGTCATGTCCACCATGCTTGCCGGCCGACTCGACTACAAGACAGGCACGTTCGCCATGGAGGAGGTACCCGTCCCGCAGCCCGGACCGGGCCAGGTGCGGATCAAGGTCGCCGCGGCCGGCATCTGCCTGTCCGACGTCCACCTCATCGACGGGAGCCTGCGGCTGGACACCGCCGTGGAGAAGGTGACCCTGGGGCACGAGGTGGCCGGCGTGATCGACGCCGTCGGGGCGCAGGTGCCCGCCGATTGGCAGGTCGGGCGGCGCGTGCTGCTGCAGGCCGGCCAGCCCTGCGGCGCCTGCCCGCCCTGCCTCCTCGGGCGGGTGGGCCAGTGCCAGCACCCGCTGACCCGCGGGGTCGACTACGACGGCGGCTGGGCCGAGTACGCCATCGCCGACCATTTCACCCTGGTCGGCGTACCCGACGATCTCCCGCTGGAGCAGGCCGCGATCATCCCCGACGCGGTCTCCACCCCCTGGGGTGCGATCGTCGGCACCGGTGACGTACGCCCCACCCAGGCGGTCGGCGTGTGGGGGCTGGGCGGTCTGGGGGCCCACGCGGTGCAGTTGCTGCGTCTCGTCGGGGCCGCCCCGATCGTCGCCGTGGATCCCCTGGCGGATGCCCGGGCGCGGGCCCTCGCCCTGGGTGCCGACCACGTCCTCGACCCCAGCGCCGCCGACTTCGCCGAGCAGGTCCGCCGGATCACCGGCGGGCGCGGCCTCGACGTCGCCTTCGACCTGGCCGGTGCCCCGCCGGTCTGGACCCAGGCCCAGACCGTCCTCGCCAACGAGGGCAAGCTGGTCCTGGTCGGGCTGGCGCCCCAACCGCTGACCATTCACCAGACCACCCTGTTCAGCTTTCTGAAGCAGCAGGTCCGTGGCCACTACGGCAGCGCACCGGAGCACGTCGAGCAGCTCGTGTCCCTGGTGGGCCACCATCGCCTCGACCTCTCCGGGTCGATCAGCGACGTGCTCCCGCTGTCCGAGGCCCCCCGAGGCGTCGAACGGCTCGTGAAGAAAGAAGGCAGCCCGATCCGGCTGATCCTCAAGCCCTGAGACCTACTGCGGGTCGTGAGGCTCTCGCCTCCTACTCCGCAAGTCGACGTTGGCATGCCGGCAGGGTGGGTCACCCTGCCGGCACAGCCTGGACAAGGAGACCGGCTTTGGCTTGAATACCCGGCTGCCAGTTGCATTTCACCACGAACGAGGATCATGGATGTGGGGTCGAACTCGTCCCTCGGACACCACGAAGATCGACGGTGCGAGCCAGGCGTATCGCACGGCATTCGTTTCCGGGCGACGGTGGCCGGTTGCACCGCTGGGGCGGGCCGTCGATGCCGACCTCGGCATGGTGCTGTCCCTGCCGACACGCGCCGTGCCACCTAGGACCGGATCCCGATTCAGCCGCGAGCGTGCTGGTGGGACGCGGGTGAGACGGTTCGCTGTTCACATGGTGTCAAGGTGCCCGATGACGTGGTCGCCGAGCCCGTCGATGAACCCGACCGGGTCGGTGCCGAAGGGCATCACGTGCACCTCGGTGATGCCGACCTCTGCGTACCCGGCCATCTGGTCGGCGAAGACCTTGCCGCTCTCCGCATCGGGGTTCAGCGGCCCGGTCCACAGCACCGTCTTACGGATCCGGTCGAAGTCGGACCCTTCCCGTTCGCAGTGCGCGGCGAGAACGTCGAGCTTCGCCTTCACCTGCCCGGGACTGGACTGTGGCCCGGCGAACAGGTTGCTGGCGTCGGCGTAGCGGGCGAGCAGGCGCAGGGTCTTCTTCTCTCCGCCGCCGCCGACCATGATCGGCGGGTGGGGGCGGCGCAGCGGCTGTGGCGAGTTGACCGTTTCGGCGAGCTGGTAGTGCCTGCCCTCGAACGGGCCGTTGTCGTCGCTCCACATCTGGTGCACGATCCGCAGCGTCTCCTCCAGCCGCTCGAAGCGTTCCTTCAACGGTGGGAAGGGCACGCCGAACGCGGCATGTTCGCGTTCGTACCAGGCGGCACCCAGGCCGAGCGCCGCGCGCCCGCCGGACAGCACGTCCAGGGTGGAGACGATCTTCGCCAGCAGGCCGGGGTGACGGTACGTGATCCCCGTGACCAGCAACTGCAGCTCGACGGTGCTGGTGTGCGCGGCGAGGAAGCCGAGTGTGGTGTAGCCCTCGAGCATGGGTGCGTCGGCATTGCCGAGACCCATACCTTCAATCTGGAGGTAGTGATCCATCGCCGACAGGTTCGCCACTCCCGCGGTTTCGGCGGCGGCGCCGACCCGGGCCAACGTCGGCCCGATCGACGCGGGGCCGCCCGGGAAGTCGAAGTTGATCAGATGTACACCTAGCTTCATCGTTCTGCTCTCTCCTGCCGGGCGTGGATAAGACCCGGGATCGTGTCGTCCCCGGACCTGACGCTAGAGGGTGATCAAGGCCGTGGGGGCGGGTTCGCCGACGGCCACCGTGATCAGGGCTGTACGTGTGCAGGCAGGCCGACCAGGTCGGCGCTGACCTGCCACAGCCGAGCTGCGGCGGTCGTGTCGTACGAGGACCTGTTCGAGGTCTTCGGTTTCCGGTTGGCGAAGTACCGACCCGTGACGCCCTCCACATCGGGGGACGATGCGAGGTAAATCGGGGTGGCCGCACCCTGCGCGGGAGTCTTCATGAATGGACGGGCGGCGAAGGTCAGGGCGCCCATCATCGCCGTGGGATCTTCGGCGCCGAAGGCCGTGCGTACCACGCCGGGGTGCAGCACGGTGGCGGTGACGCCGGTGCCGTCCAGACGTCGGGCGAGTTCGTAGGTGAACATGACGTTGGCCAGCTTCGACTGGTTGTAGGCCCGCTGGCCCGAATACTTCCGCTCGCCCAGCAGGTCGTCGAAGTCAATCTTTCCCATGGCCTGCGCGCCGGAGGAGACCGTGATGATCCGCGCGGGGACGCTCTCCTTCAGACGGTCCAGCAGCAGGTTGGTCAGGAGGAACGGCGCGAGGTGATTGAGCGCGAGGGTGCGCTCCAGCCCGTCGGCGGTCAGGTGCCGGTGGGCCCAGAACCCACCGACGTTGTTGACCAACACATCCAGTCGCGGATACGCCTGCAGCACGTCGGCGGCCAGTCGCCGAACCTCGGCCTGTGACGACAGTTCGGCGATGAACACGTCGACCTGGTCATTGCCCGACGCCGCGCGGATGTCCGCGGCGGCCCGCTCGGCGCGGGCTCGGTCGCGGCCGGTGACGCCGACCCGGGCGCCCAGGGCGGCAAGGCCGACGGCGGTGGCCTTACCGATGCCGCCCGTGCCGCCGGTGACCAGGACGGTCTTGCCGGTCATGAGAGGAGTGGAAGCCATTGTCGCTCCTTGGCTGGCTGCAATGCGCGACGGGGCCGGCGCGGTCGCCGGCCCCGGTACCGCTATCGAACGATCTTGAAGTTGAACATCGGGGTGTTCAGTGCGCCCATGAGCCGCAGCCACACCGGCAGCAGCATCTCGGTGCCGCGGGCGGTGGTGATGTCACCGAGGTCGATGACGTCGGTGTGCCCGAACGACTCCAGCAGGCCGACCACGGCCTTCTTGGCGTCCGCGTCGTTGCCGGAGACGAACACGCTGTGTTCGCCGTCGGCGAGCTGCGCCGGGTTCACCATCAGTGCGGCGGTCAGCGTGTTGAGCGTCTTGACGACCTGCAGCTGCGGGAATGCGGCCTGGATCTGCTCCCCGAGGGAGTCGGTGTCCTTGACGAACAGGGTGGGCGGGAAGCCGCGGGAGAAGTCCAGCGGGTTGGCGATGTCGATCAGAATCTTGCCGGCGAGGTTGTCGGCGCCGGCCGCCTCCAGGGCGGCGATCGACACGTTGCCCGAGGTGGCGTTGACCAGCAGCTCGGCATTCTCGGCGGCCTCGGCGAAGGTGGCGAGCCGTACCGCCGGACGGGCGGCGGCCCACGCGGAGTAGGGCGGGTTGCCCATGCCGTCCGGTTCGGTACGCGCCATCGTCGCCGCGATGTCGCGGGTACCGACGGTGACGTCGTGGCCCAGTTCCGCCAGGCGGCCGGCGAGGGCCTGACCGACCATGCCGGTTCCCAGGACTGCGATCTTCATTGCGAGCGCTCCTTGATGGTGTTGAGTGCGAGTCATCGCGCCTCCAAGAGACCCTAACAGACAGGTCTGTCTACCAGAAGACGGCGGGCTATCAGGAACCGGGCGACCACGACTGGGAGCGCTAAACAGACCTGTCTGCATGCTGAAGGTCCAGTGGCCGAACGCGCAACGGTCAACCAGCCGTGCGGAACGAGCAGGTGGGACGATGGCCCAGGCGGGTGGGCCCCGGCAGTCGGCCCGCGAGCGCATCCTCGACACCGCGTTCCGGCTGTTCTACGCGTACGGCCCCCACGGCGTCGGTGTCGACACCGTGATCGCTGAATCCGGCGTCGCCAAGGCCACGCTCTACAAGCGCTCGCGCCGCCGCACGCGCTCTGGTGGACGCGGTCAGCCCCGGCCGGGGCTGACCGCGTCCGACGCGTAGCACTCTCAGAAGCTGTAGCCGCCGGCGCAGAGGAGCACCTCGCCGGTGATGTAGTCCGCCTCGGGCGTGCAGAGCAGGTAGGCCGCTCCGGCTGCCTCCTCGACGGTCCCGGCGCGCCCCAGCGGGATCGACCGGTCCAGAGAGGCCGCGATGCCTGGGTTGAGGCCGACGGTCAGCTGCCGCCCGTCGACATCGATGCTGCCGGGGCCTGCCGGGTCGGTCAGCCGGGTGCGGATGACGCCATAGGCAACGGCGTTGACGTTGACGGCGTACCGGCCCCATTCCTTGGCCAGCGTTCTGGTGAGGCCCACCACGCCGGCCTTGGCGGCGGAGTAGTTGGCCTGGCCGGGGTTTCCGGCCAGACCGGAGATCGACGAGATGTTGACGACCTTGCGGTGACGCGTGATGCCGGCGGAACGGTCCCGCTCGACGAACCGCTTGATGACGGGCTGGGCGGCGCGCAGCAGGCGGAACGGGGCGGTGAGGTGCACGTCGAGGATGGCGCTCCACTGCTCGTCGGTGGTCCTCTGGATGACCGCGTCCCAGGTGTAGCCGGCGTTGTTGACGATGATGTCCAGCCCGTCGAAGGCGGACACGGCGGTGTCGACGAACCGCTCGGCGAACTCGGGGTCGGTGACGCTGCCGGCGACCGCGACCGCCTGCCCGCCGGCCTTCCCGATGAGCTCGACCGTCTCCGCCGCCGGCTCCGGATCGAGGTCGTTGACGACGACGCGTGCTCCGTGTGAGGCGAGCTTGAGGGCGATGGCCCGGCCGATCCCGCGTCCGGACCCGGTGACCAGCGCGACGCGCCCCTGCAGGTTGCTCATGCGGTCCTCTCCAGGAGGGTGACCACGCAGGCGCCGCCGAGGCCGACGTTGTGCGCGAGGGCCAGGTTCGCGCCCTCGACCTGCCGGGCGCCGGCGGCACCGCGCAGCTGCCAGGTCAGCTCCGCGCACTGCGCGAGTCCGGTCGCGCCCAGCGGATGGCCCTTGGCGAGCAGGCCGCCGGAGGGATTGACGACCACCCGGCCGCCGTAGGTGTTGTCGGCATCGGCGATGAACTTCTCGGCCATGCCTTCCGGTGTCAGGCCGAGCGCCTCGTAACTGATGAGTTCGTTGGCGGTGAAGCAGTCGTGCAGTTCCACGACCGGCACGTCGGTCGGGTCGACTCCGGCTTCGGCATACACGCGATCGGCGGCGGTGCGGGTCATGTCGTAGCCGACCAGTCGCATCATGTCGGCCTCGTCGAACGTGCCCGGTGTGTCGGTGACCAGCGCCTGCGCGCGGATCGTCACGGTCGTGTCGAGGCCGTGCCGACGGGCGAAGTCGGCGCTGCACAGCACGGCCGCGGCGGCACCGCAGGTGGGTGGGCAGCACTGCAGCCGGGTCAGCGGCCCGTACATCGGCGGCGAGGCCAACACCTCCTCGACGGTGACCGGTTCCCGGAAGACCGCGTTCGGATTGTGGGCGGCATGGCGGCGGGCCTTGACCGCGATCGCCGCGAACGTCTCCGGCGAGGTGCCGTGGCGGCGGGCGTACTCCGCGCCGGCGCCGCCGAAGTAGGCCACCGCGAACGGCACGCTCTCGTCGTCCTGCAGCCGGGACCGGGCGGCGTCACCGCGGGTCAGCGGGCTGTCGCGGTCGGGAAAGGCCATCCCGAGTGCACCCCGGGCCATCTGCTCGAAACCCACCACCAGGACGCAGTCGGCGGCGCCGGTGGCGACAGCCTGCCGGGCCAGCCACAGCGCACTGGATCCGGTGGCACAGTTGTTGTTCACGTTGACGATCGGGATCCCGGTGGTGCCCAGGCCGTACAGGGCGGCCTGCCCGCAGGTGGAGTCGCCGTAGACGTAACCGACGTAGGCCTGCTGCATCAGCGCGTAGTCCACGCCCGCGTCGGCCAGGGCGGCCCGCGCGGCCGTCTCGCCCATCACGTCGTACGCCAGGCTCTGCGACGGCCTGCGGAACGGGATCATGCCCACGCCCGCGACCAGGACGGGCCTCACGCCAGCCGTCCGATGTGGTCGGCCACGGTGCTGGCGCCCTTGGCCGACAGCAGGATCGTGTAGTGGTTGACGTCGGACACCTTCTCCACGGTGAGGCCGCTGCGGTCGATTCCGGCGGCCTTCAGGCGGGCCTCGTCGTACAGGCCCTGCGGTTCGTCGAGGATGCCGCGTTCGCACCACAGCAGCGTCGCCGCGCAGCCGATCCGGTGGGCGGCGGTTGTCGTCTGCTCGTCCAGAAGCGTGTCCGTGGCGTCCCGGCGCACCGCCTCCAGCGAGCAGGAGGAGCGCAGCGCGGGCGGTTCGCCGACCAGGTCGCGCAGCGCGTAGTCCCGCACCGCGGGGGACCAGGCCGCGGACAGCGCGGGATGCACCCGCCAGAAGTCCAGGTACGACTGTTCGCTGTCGAACGTCATCTGCAGACGGCGCATGGCCGGGCCGATGACGGCCTGCAGGATGGCGTCGATGTCTGCGCCGTCGGGCACCTGCAGTGTGACGCCGCCGTCGACGAGCAGCACCGACGAGACTCGGTCCGGGTGGCGGACCGCGGCGACGGCGGCGACGAACGCGCCCATCGAGTGCCCGACGATCGGCGCCCGGTCGAGGCCGAGGTGGTCGAGGACGGCGATGAGGTCGTCGGCGTGCTGGGCGAGCCCGTACGGACCGGGTAGGGCGGTGCTGTGCGCGCGTCCGCGCAGGTCCGGGGCGATCAGGGTGGCGCGGCCGGACAGGGCGTCGGCGACCGGTGCCCACGAGAGGGCGTTGGCGGTGATGCCGTGCGCGGCCAGCACGGTCGGGCCGGTCTCGCCGGGCCAGCGGCACACCCGCAGGGTGCCGCCGGCGACGGGGACGTCGAGTTCTTCGGGGGTCACGGTTGCTCCTGGGGGGGCGGCCTTGGGACGGCGGAAGCCGGCGTCGCGGTATGCGGCGAGTTCGGCGGCGAGGCGGTTCTTCAGTTCGAGCCGTTTGGCTTTGCCGGTTGCCGTGTAGGGCACGTCGTCGCCGAAGACGACGACCTTGGGCTGGTGGGCGAAGTCGAGGCGGGCCGCGCAGTGGTCGAGGATCTCCTGCTCGGTCAGGGGCCCGTCGGCGACGACGTAGGCGGCGATCTCGTCGCCGTAGACCCGGTGCTCGAACGGCACGGCGAGGGCGAACGCCACCCGCGGGTGGCTGCGCAGCACCTCGTCGATCTCGAACGGTGAGATGTTGTGCCCACCGCGGATGATGAGTTCTTTCATCCGTCCGGTGATGAAGAAGACGGGCTGCCCGTCCGGGCCGGGCCGCCAGAAGCCCTCGTCGCCGGTGTGGAACCACCCGCCACGGAATGCCTCGGTGGTGGCCTCGGGGTGCCCGGCGTACTCGCGCATGATGATCGCGCCGCGGACGGCGAGCTCGCCGCGGACCTCGGCCGGCGCCTGCTCTCCGGTGACCGGATGCAGTACCGCCATCTGCGCGTGCGGGAGCGGGCTGCCGATGCTGGGGAAGCCGAAGTCGGCGTGCCAGTGACGGCGCTGCTCGTCGGGGAGAGCGGGCATGGCGGAGGCGACGCAGGTGGTCTCCGACAGGCCGTAGATGTGCCGGATCGGGATCTCGAAGCGTTTCTCGAAGTCGAGGGCCGTCTCCACCAGCAGCGGCCCTGCGCCGCATAGCACCTCGACGAAACACTCGGGCGCCTCGCCGTCGCCGCCGAGCAGGAACTCCAGCAGGGTGGGCACCAGGCTGGCGGTGGTCGCCCGCTCAGCGGCCACGTCGGCCCAGAAGCGCTCAGTCCGGAACCGGTCGGCCAGAACCGTGGAGGCCCCGGTGTGCCAGGGCAGCAGCATGGAGATGACCAGAGCGTTGGCGTGGTGCACCGGCAGCACCGTGTAGACCCGGGTGTCGGAGTCCCAGCCAAAGGTGCTGGCCAGCGCGTCCAGGTCGGTCAGCAGATTGCGGACGGTGGTGATGATGCCCTTCGGCTCGCCGGTGGTGCCGCTGGTGTAAAGCCGTAACGCCGCGACATCCAGACCGACCGCCGGGTCCGCCACCGAAGTCGTGCTCTCGGCCGGCAGGTCGGCGGTGTGGTGCAGCGGCAAGCCGGTCGCCTCGGCGAGGGCGGTGGCCCGGTCGACGTGCTCCGGTGCGTGGACCAGCAGGCGCGCTGCCGAGTCGCGCAGCACGAACAGCTGCCGGTCGGTGGCCTCCTGCGCATTCAGCGGCACGCAGCACGCGCCGACCAGCCAACATGCGTACGCCACCGCGAGCGCCTCGGCGGTGTTGCCGGCGAGGGTCGCCACCGCGTCCCCCGGGCCGATGCCCTGCCCCCGCAGCCAGGCCGCCGTCGCCTCGACCCGGGACCGCCACTCGCCGGCGGTCCACCCGCGTCGGGTACCCCGGGCATGGTGCAGCTCCGTCAGGTACGCGGCATCGAGATCGGTGCGGTCACGGAAGAACGCGGCGAACCCCGACCACCGCGGCCGGAAGTCATCGACGGGCGCGCGCGGGCCGGATGAGCGAAACTCCATGTGCGAAACCTAGGGCTCGTTCAGCACGCTGGGCGATGGAGGATCCCCACACTGCTGGGTCAGTCTGACGGAGGGACCAACCACTAGCCCGAATGCTGATCGGTCAAGCTGGCGATCCGGTTCAGCTTGACGGCCAACTGGATCTGCAGTGCCTTCTGCCCGGTCCGCCACCCCTCGCCGAGCAGTGCGCTGATGCGTTCGATGCGCTGGTAGAGCGTGTTGACGTGGATGAACAGTGCTGCGGCGGCGCGAACGTGACTGCCGTCGGCGTCGAAGTAGGCCTCCACCGTTCGCAACAGCTCCGATCCGCGCTGCGCGTCGTAGTCGACCACCGCACCGAGGGTGCGTTGCACGAACGCAGTCACCCGCTCACGGCCGGCCGGACCGAACAGCAGCCCGAACGCCCCGAGATCGGCAGGGCTGGCCGCCGTCCCGGTCTTGCCGAGCGCGCGCAGGACGTCGACGCAGTGCCGCGCATCGCGGTGGGCATCGCGCAGCCCCGCCGGCCCGTCACCGGGACCGGCGGCACCGACGGTGACGGGCGCGGCGACGGCTCTGCGGAGGCGATTCGCCGCCGCCGGGGCAGCCAGCGCTGCGTCCGCGCCGGGCAGCAGCGCGACGACGTTCCGGCCGTGCTCGCCGCAGAACCCGCCGCACTGTGTTGCCCAGCTGCCGAGGGCGCTGGCTGCGATCCGACGGTCCTCGCTCCGTTCGGGGTAGGCCACGATCACCGCATGCGGTCGATCCATGTCCCATCCGAGCAGCCGGGCCCGCCGTCGAAGCCCGTCCGGGTCCGGCTGCGCATCGGCGAGCAGTTCGGTCAACAGGTCGCCGCGTACCCGGTGCTCGGCCTCGGCCAGCTGCCGCTCGGTCAGCAGCAGGATGGCCGCCACGAGGGCCGCCCGCTCGACCGTGCGCTGATCGGCAACGCCGAGATCACCTCGGCAGGCCACCAGGACGGCCAGGACCTGAGACCCGGCGACGACCGGCGCGGCGCAGCTCTTAGGCGTCGCCGCGGTCGCCCGCGTGGCGATCGCCGACAGGCAGGTCTTCGCCACGTCATCGGTAACGGTGTCGCCCGGGGCCGGGGCGAGCGGGCCAGCCGAGGCGAGGACCCGCAGACCGGGATCGGCCACGAACACGCCGGCGCTCAGGACCTCCGCGACCACGGCCGCGACCTCGGGCAACTGACCGCCCTGGGCTGCGACGGTGGTGAGCCGCTCGTGCACGTTGGCCGCCCGCTCCATCAGGTCGCTGTGCGCACGTACGTCGGCGAAGAGCGAGGCGGTCTCGATCGCGATCGCGGCGTGGGTGGCCAGGGAGATCAGCAAGGCGACCTCGGCGTCGGCGAACGGCCGCTCTCGCCGGTTGGCTGCGAAGAGTACTCCGATCACCTTTTCCCGCAGCAGGAGCGGTACGCCCAGCACCGCGATCAGACCCTCGCCGCAGACGACCTCGTCGACGGTGTGCACGAACCGCTTGTCGTGCGGGTAATCCGGGGTCGCGTACGGCTGGCGGGTCTGCGCCACGAGTCCGCCCAGCCCCGCGCCCATCGCGAGCCGGGCCGTCTTGAACGCCTCGGTGTGGATGCCGTCGGTGACCCGCACATAGGTGTCACCGCGCTGCTCGTCGATGAGCATCAGATATGCCGCCTCGGTGCCCAGCAGACCCCGCGCGCGGGCGACGATCGCCTGCAGCACCTCCTCGACGTCCCGCAGCGACGACAGATCCCCCGCTGTCTCGTACAGCGCGGTCAACTCGCGTTCACGCCGGTGGCGCTCGGCCAGCCGCTCACTCACCGTCAGCGCGAGCTCGACACTCTCCCGTGCTCGTGCGTCGCCGGCCACCTCGGCGCGTAACCGGATCAACCGCTCGGCCGACGCGTTCCCAGCGTCGGCGAGCAGCCGCAAGGCGCGGCGAGCGACATTGTCGTCGACTGTCGTCATGGCCCTCCCACGTCCACGTTCGTGGTCGCGGACGGTAACACACCGTGAACGGAGGCCGGAGCCCTCACCCTGCCCGGCCAAGCCAGCGCGCGTGGCGTCCCGTATCACGGGATTGTCCTCACAACCAGCGGTGGGTGATGGATGGCGTCGCTCCTCGGACACCTCGTGAGCTGCTGCAGCAGTCCGAGGCAAAACTAGATTCATTCCAGAAGAGTGGACTATGTTCATCACATGACGTCCGACTTCGAGGCGCAGTTGCGGGCGGTCTCGTTGCGCGTGACCCGGCCCCGGCTGGCGGTGCTCGCCGCGCTGCGCGACCACCCGCACGTCGACACCGACGCGGTGATCGCGCTGGTACGGGCGGACCAGCCCACGGTCTCCCACCAGACGGTGTACGACGTGCTGCGTGCGCTCACCGACGCCGGTCTGGTGCGGCGCATCCAGCCTGCCGGTGCGACCGCCCGCTACGAGTCCCGGGTCGCGGACAACCACCACCATGTCGTGTGCCGCTCCTGCGGCGCGATCGCCGACGTCGACTGCGCCGTCGGCCATGCTCCCTGTCTCACCGCCACGGACGACCACGGTTTCGTGGTCGACGAGGCGGAGGTCGTCTACTGGGGCACCTGCCCCGACTGTGCGACCGAACGCACGCCCCAGTGATCCGCCAGCTCGGAAGGAAGCAGATGAGCGACACCCAGGACAACGGTCCCTCCAGTGCGCAGGGCGTGGACCAGAAGGCTGCGGCCGGCTGCCCGGTCGCACACGACTCCGTGACCGCGCACGGCAGCGAGAGCGAGAACCCGGCGATCGACTCGCCGACCCCGAAGACCGGAGGTCGTCCGCGCACCAACCGGGACTGGTGGCCCAACCAGCTCGACCTCTCGGTCCTGCACGCCCACTCGTCCAAGGGCAACCCGCTGGGGGAGAGCTTCAGCTACGCCAAGGAGTTCGCCAAGCTCGACGTCGAGGCCCTCAAGCAGGACATCGTCAAGGTCCTCACCACCTCGCAGGACTGGTGGCCGGCCGACTTCGGCCACTACGGCGGCCTGATGATCCGGATGAGCTGGCACGCCGCCGGCACCTACCGCATCGAGGACGGTCGCGGCGGCGCCGGCGACGGCGGTCAGCGGTTCGCCCCGCTCAACAGCTGGCCGGACAACGCCAACCTCGACAAGGCGCGCCGGCTCCTGTGGCCGGTCAAGCAGAAGTACGGCCAGAAGATCTCGTGGGCCGACCTGCTCGTGCTCGCCGGCAACGTCGCCCTGGAGTCGATGAGGTTCAAGACCTTCGGCTTCGGCTTCGGTCGCGAGGACGTGTGGGAGCCCGAGGAGATCTTCTGGGGTCCGGAGGACACCTGGCTCGGCGATGAGCGCTACGCCTCCGAGAAGGAGATGGCGGCCGGCGTCGGGGCGACCGAGATGGGTCTCATCTACGTCAACCCGGAGGGCCCCCGCGGCAACGCGGACCCGGCCGCGGCGGCGCACTTCATCCGCGAGACCTTCCGGCGGATGGCGATGAACGACGAGGAGACCGTCGCCCTCATCGCCGGTGGCCACACCTTCGGCAAGACCCACGGCGCCGGCGTCGCCGACGACCACGTGGGCGCGGAACCCGAGGGCGCCCCGCTGGAGGCGCAGGGCCTCGGCTGGCTGAGTACCTACGGCAGCGGCAAGGGCGGGGACACGATCACCAGCGGTCTCGAGGTGACCTGGACCGACCGGCCGACGCAGTGGAGCAACCGTTACTTCGAGATCCTCTTCGGCAACGAGTGGGAGCTCACCACGAGCCCCGGCGGCGCGAAGCAGTGGGTCGCCAAGGACGCTGAGGCCATCATCCCGGACGCCCACGACCCGTCGAAGAAGCACAGGCCGACGATGCTCACCACCGACCTGTCGCTGCGCGTCGACCCGGCGTACGAGAAGATCTCGCGCCGCTTCCTGGAAAACCCCGACGAGTTCCGACTGGCCTTCGCCAAGGCCTGGTACAAGCTGCTGCACCGCGACATGGGTCCGGTCAGCCGCTTCCTGGGACCGTGGGTCGCCGAGCCCCAGCTGTGGCAGGACCCGGTGCCGGCCGTCAACGATGAACTCGTGGGTGACGTCGACATCGCCGCCCTCAAGGCGAAGGTCCTGGAGTCCGGCCTGACGACCGCCCAGCTGGTCTCCACCGCCTGGGCCTCCGCCGCGAGCTTCCGGCACACCGACAAGCGTGGCGGCGCCAACGGCGCGCGGATCCGTCTCGAGCCCCAGCGCAGCTGGGAGGTCAACCAGCCCGAGCAGCTCGCGACGGTCCTGGAGACCCTCGAGGGCATCCAGCGGGAGTTCAACGCCGCCGGCGGCGCGAAGATCTCGCTCGCCGACCTGATCGTGCTGGCCGGCTCGGCCGCCGTGGAGAAGGCGGCGCGCGACGCCGGCGTCGAGGTGACCGTGCCGTTCCGTCCCGGCCGCACCGACGCCACCGCGGAGCAGACCGACGTCGAGTCCTTCGAGGTCCTCGAGCCGCGCGCCGACGGGTTCCGCAACTACCTGCGTCCCGGCGAGAAGACCCAGCCGGAGGTGCTGCTCGTCGACCGTGCCTACATGCTCAACCTGACCGCGCCCGAGATGACCGTCCTCGTCGGCGGCCTGCGCTCCCTCGGCGCCAACTCCGGCGGCACCCAGCACGGCGTCCTCACCGACCGGCCCGGTGTGCTCACCAACGACTTCTTCGCCAACCTGCTCTCCCCGGGCACCCGGTGGAAGGCGTCGGAGTCCGACGAGCACGTCTACGAGATCCGCGACCTGGCCACCGACGAGGTGAAGTGGACCGCCACGGCGGTCGACCTCATCTTCGGCTCCAACTCCCAGCTGCGAGCCCTCGCGGAGGTCTACGCCAGCCAGGATGCCCGCGACAAGTTCGTGTCCGACTTCGTCGCAGCCTGGACCAAGGTCATGGAACTCGATCGGTTCGATCTCGCCTGAGCCGGCTCCAACCGACGAGCCCCGGTCGATCCACCAGCGATCGACCGGGGCTCGCCCGCCACTGAATTCGGTCATCGGACATCAACCGCATCCCAACGGTGCGCGCCAAGATCGATGATGGCGTGCACCGTTTCTGTTTCTGGCGCATGGCTTCAGGCCGACGCCGAGGGTCAGGCGCTGCGGAAGGTGCGACGGTAGGCGTCCGGAGGTACACCGACGGTGCGGTGGAAGTGTCGGCGCAGCGTCGTGGCGGTTCCCATACCAGCCGCCTGGGCGATGGCGTCGATGCTGTTGTCGGTGTTCTCCAGCAGCTCCTGGGCCCGGCGGATCCGCTGCGTCGACAGCCACTGCAGCGGAGTGGTGCCTGTTACCGACTTGAAGTGGCGGGCCAGGTTGCGCGAGCTCATTCTCGCCTGGCGAGCCAGGTCCTCCACGGTCAGCGGCCGGTCGAGCCGTTCCATCGCCCAGGGGAGCAGGTCGGCGAGGGGATGGTCGTCGCGGGCGGGCACCGGGGTGGTGACGAACTGGGCCTGGCCGCCAGCGCGATGCGGGGGGACGACCAGGCGGCGGGCGACGGCGTTGGCGACCGTCGAGCCGTGGTCGCGGCGGATCAGGTGCAGGCACAGGTCGATCGCGGCGGCTTTGCCGGCGGAGGCGAGCACGTTGCCGTTGTCGACGTAGAGCACGTCCGGGTCGACCTTCACCCGGGGATAGCGGGCGGCCAGCGCCTCGGTGTGGGCCCAGTGCGTCGTCGCGCGCAGCCCGTCCAGCACCCCGGCGGCGGCCAGCACAAACGCACCGGTGCACAGCGAGGCCATCCGAGCGCCCGCCTCATGGGCCGCGCGGACGGCGTCGAGCAGATCGGGTGGCACGTCCGCGTCGATGTCTTCCACGGCAGGGATGATCACGGTGTCGGCGCGGGCGAGTCGGTCCAACCCGTCGTCAGGTTCCATCCGGAATCTGCCGATCCGGACCGGGCCCGGGCCGCAGACCACGAGGTCGTACCACGGGTCTGCCAGGCCGGAGGGGTCGCGGACGAAGACCTCGCAGGCCATGGCGAGCTCGAAGTGCAGCATCGCGTCGGTGGCGGCGAGCGCGACAGTGGCCATGTCCGAAATTGTATGGGGCATGGCGTTCCAGACACTGGTCCGGGGCCGGCCGCTGCGGGAGGCTCTCCTCAGTCGATCTTTCGAGGAGCACGGGAGGAACCGCAGATGGGTTCGGGTCAGATCGTGGCGGTGTTCGGCGCGTACGGACACACCGGGCGGTTCGTGGTGACGGAGTTGCGCGATCGCGGGTTCGTCCCGCTCCTCCTCGGCCGCGACGCGGGCAAGCTCCAGGCGCTGGCGGCGTCGCGTCCGGGGCTCGCATACCGGGTGACGCCGGTCGACGATCCGGCCTCGCTCGACCAGGCACTGAAGGGCGCGGCCGCGGTCATCAACTGCGCCGGCCCGTTCGCCTCGACTGCGGCCCCCGTGATCGAGGCCGCGCTGCGCACCGGGGTCCCGTACGTGGATGTGGCGGCCGAGATCGAGGCCAACCTCGACACCTTCACGCACTTCACCGACCGCGCTCGAACCGCAGGCGTGGCGGTGGTGCCGGCGATGGCCTTCTTCGGCGGACTCGGCGATCTACTGGTCACGGCGGCGATGGGCGATTGGATGGCGGCCGACGAGGCGCACGTCGCGTACGGACTGAGCAGTTGGCACCCCACGGCCGGGACCCTCGCCTCCGGCACCGTCTCCCGGGAACGGCGCGATGGCCACCGGGTCCGCTACACCGGAGGCCGGCTGGAGTATTACGTCGACGAGTCCAGCCTGCCGACCCTGGAATGGGACTTTCCCGCTCCGCTGGGCCGCCGGACCGTCCTCGCCGAGTTCACGATGGCCGACGTCGTGACCATCCCCACCCACCTGTCCATCCCCGAGGTGCGCACGTACATGACCACCGACGCGGCCAAGGACCTGGCCGCTACAGACACACCCGCACCGACTGCGGTCGACGAGCTCGGCCGGTCAGCGCAGACGTTCACCGTCGACGTCATCGTGCGCTCCGGCGACACACAACGCCGCGTCGTCGCCAGGGGCCAGGACATCTACGCCGTCAGCGCACCGCTGGCGGTCGAAGCGGTCCATCGCATCCTCGGCGGTCAGACGAGGACGAGCGGCGTCGCCTCCGCCGGCGAGATCTTCGACGCGCCCGACTTCCTCCGTGCGCTGTCCGCGCACATCTCGCTCGAACCGCGCCACGAGTCTCGCGTGCCAGAGTTCGCCTGATCGCACAGCCACAGGTGACAGCCCAGACCAGCCATGAGGACATCGTCGCGGCCTGTACCCACCTCACCAGCGGAGGTCACCTACGCGAGGTGGTGGGAGGCCTCTGGTTCACCCTGCGACGGTCGGGGCAACGGTCAGGAAACCGCGGCCTTCACCAGCTCGACGACCTTCTTCTCTACCGCGGGGCTCCACTTCTGCAGCGCGTACGACACCGGCCACAGGTCCCCGTCGTCGAGGTTGGCCGTGTCCTGGAAGCCCAGGGTCGAGTACCGGTAGTTGAACTTGCCCGAGTCCTGGAAGAAGACGACGATCTTGTCGTCCGCGTTCGCGTAGGCGGGCATCCCGTACCAGGTCTTGGGCGACAGCTCCGGGGCGGTAGCGGTCACCGTTACGTGCACGCGCTCGGCGAGCGCACGATCTTCCGGCGCCATCTGCCCGATCCGGTCGAGGACCGCCTGCAGCCCGTCGGCCTTCTTGGCGCCCTTCTTGCCCTCGGCGCGCAGCTCGGCGGCGCGCTCCTTCATCGCGGCACGCTCCTCAGGGCTGAAGCCGTCGGACGCGGTCGGGGAAGTCTTCGCGGACATTCTCGGGCTCCCATTCGCCGTTCAAGGCTCGGCGTATGCCGGCCACCTGGGAAAAGGCTAGGCGGGACGACGCCCTGGCGCTTCTCGATTCCTGATCGGATCTCAGGCCCGGATGGTCAGCCCGGTGCGCGCGCCGAGCTCGCCCGGCGTGCTTGGCACGCGAGCGTTGCGACAGGCCTGTCACACCGCCGGGCGGGCGACATTGGTGTCATTGGGGTGGACCTTCTCGGTTAGACGTAGCTGAACAACGGAGGAAAGACGAGGACCACGATCCAGGCCCACGCGGCGTACACCGGCAGGTAGCCGGTCTGCCAACGTTCGAGCGCCGCGAACGGCGTGCGCCGACGGATGAAGGTCAGCAGGAGCCACGCCGACCACGCGAGGTTGACCAGCAGGATGACGTTCTCGCCGAGCGCGGCCGCCCTGTTGGGCGTACTGCCGTATTCGTCGGTGATGCGCCCGGTGATCTCCAGCAGCACCAGCACGTCGATGGCCAACGCACTGACCACGAGCGCGAGCTGGAGTTTGTCGAACAGGCCGGGCGGGGCCAGCGGATCGCGGGCCGAGAGCGAGTAGAGCAGCAGCCCCAGCACCACGACCAGCAGGAGGTCGAACAGGATCAGCGCTTCGCGCTCGACGTCGATGCCGTGGCTGGTCCAGACGACAGCGACGAGGAAGGCGAGGAGGGCGGCCGTGAAGAGCGGGGTGAACAGCCGCGTGAGAACCGGCGCGATGTTCTCGACGACACTCTGCTTGGCCTCGACGAGCCACCCGGCCACTACGACCGCGGCCGTGGCGCCGCAGGGAAGGAGCCAATGCGAGATGAACTCCTCCGGGACGATTCCGATGGCCTTGAAGGTGTTGAACAAAAACGCGGAGAGTACGCCGCCGCCGAGGGCCATGAGTACGAAGTAGATGAACCACTCGCCGGTGAAGCGGATGAAGTCCATGCGTCGACGGAAGGAGCGCCAGTCGTCGGCGACATAGGCCAGACCGACCACGAGCCACAGGGCGATGGGAAGGTGGATGCTGGTGACGACCACGGACTGCGACTTGTCCGCCAGGGGGTAGGCATTGCCCGCCACGGCGCCGAGAGCGAACAGCGCCACCAGTATCGCGATCACTGACCGTCGGGCTTTCCGGCGCCAGGCCAGGAACGCCGCCAACCAGGGCAGCGCGAACAGGGTGAAGTTCCGCGCGTAGAACGAGCTGTCGTCCTCAAAGCTCAGCCCGAACAGTGCTGGCACCTTGACGGACGCCACCGCGCCCGCCGCGCAGCTGACCATGGCCCACAGGTCCCGCCGGGAGCGCGTGCCGGCGACCGGGCTGCCGGAGTCGGCGGTCAGCACCAGCTGCTTCCACAGCCGTTCCGAATGCTCCCGGGCGAACTCGCGGGAGAGTTCATCGAGGCTGCCCATCCGTTTGACCGCGACCAGGAACGCCTCATGCGGGCTCAGGCCTGCTGCGACGAGCTCGTCAACGGAGCCGCGGAGGTGGTCTTCGAGCTCGTCGGCGTCGAACGGTTGCAGCTCCCTGCGGCGGAGCACGTACTGGCGCCACTGCTCGAACTGCGCTTCCAACTCCTCCTGCCCGTCCTGTGCCGTCATGCGAGGCCCTCCAGCGGGTTCACCGTCAGCGGCACACGGTCATGCCAGATCTCCTTGAGCGCGTCCACGACGGTGTCCCACTGCCGGCGCTGCTCGGCCAGCTCAGCCAGGCCCTTGTCGGTGATGCGGTAGTACTTGCGCTTTCGCTCGCCGGTGACCGACTGCCAGCTCGACTCCATATAACCGAGGCGCTCAAGCCGGTGCAACAACGGGTACAGCAGCCCCTCGGTCCAGTTCAGCTCGCCCCCGGACAGCTCGTTGATCCGCCTGAGGATGGCGTAGCCGTAGCTCTCGCCCTCGGCCAGGATGCCGAGCACCATCGGTGTCGCCGAGGCGGCCACCAAATCCTTAGCGACCTTCACGAGACCTCACCCCGCTCCTAACCCTAGAAGTATGATGCATAGTACTGGTAGGTATTGCCTGGCGCAACGGCCGGTCACGTGGCCCTGCCAGCGGTATCCGCGATCCGCCGCCGCGCGGGCGCACTGTTCGGCCGCACCCCGAAGAACGTGGCGGCGGCGCGTGCCTAGCTGAGTGCCTGGGAAGCCGGCGCCTCCTGGCTAGCGAATGCAATGAGGACACGCGAGTCTGACAGAGTTGCCTGTTTCCTCAGGACGGCGTTTGCGCCGCGCGCTCCTAGGGCACGGCCTATGCCGCCCCCCGGCCGCCCCTCATGACAAGGCAACATGGCGCGTATGTCCTTGCCCACCCCCACGCTGCACACCGCTCGCCTGCTACTGCGCCCCGTGACCAGCGCAGACGCGGACGCCCTGTTCGCGATGCACAGCAGCGCCTACGTGCTGCGCTACTGGGACGCGCCGCCCTGGAGCGAACGAGCGCGCGCCGAACGCTTCATCACGGCTTGCCAGCAAATGGCGGACGAAGGCAGCGGGGCGCGGCTGGCCATCGACCGTGTTTCCGACAGGGCATTTATCGGCTGGTGCAGTCTGGCCCGATGGAACCCCGACTATCGCAGCGCGTCGATGGGCTACTGCCTCGACGATGCGGCATGGGGCAACGGCTACGCGACGGAGGCCGCGCGCGCCTTGCTGCAGTGGGCATTCGACACGCTGGACCTGAATCGAGTCCAGGCCGAGACCGATACGCGCAACACGGCATCTGCTCGCGTCCTGGAAAAGCTCGGATTCGTGCGTGAAGGGACGTTGCGGGAAGACTGCGTCGTGAACGGCGAGGTGTCGGACTCATGGGTGTACGGGCTGATCAGGCGGCAGTGGCGCCCGTCGTCCGGGTCTGATCCTGGCCGCTGAATGCTTTTCGCCAGCGAGAGAGCGCCCAGCCCCTTGACAAGCGGACGTCGATGTCGCGGGGTTTGATGGTCGCGATCAGTGAGCCTTTCCAACCTCCCACGTCACAAACAGCGCTCCCTGCCCCCGCCGGCTACGGCGTGGCCGCCTCCCGCAGGCGTAGGTGTCGGGGCTCGGCTGCGAGCGCGTCCTGGCGCGGCTTGAGCCTGGCGTCGACCCGAGAGGGTCAGATCCCGGCTCAAGCCGCCGCGCAGGAGCCGAATCCACGAGGGAGGCGCGCGACGGCGGGGTCGGCCAGGGTGAACGCGCGGTACCCGGTGCGCCCCAACCGAAGCGGATGGCGTTTGGTCTTCATCCCGCAAGGTGCCCTGTGCTTCTTGGCACACGCGACTCAGCTTTCGAATTGACCAAGAAAAGGAACCTGGAACGGAGGGTGGCAGCACCGGGGGCCACGTTAGTGCGCTCACGCACGCCCTTGCGCCGCGCGTCGTCCCGTTGCGGGATCGTCAATCGGTCCGGGTGCGGAGGCTCCGCGCCAGGGTGGGGATCATCACCGTCGCAGGGACGAGGTGTAGCCCGAGGAGGGCGGTGGTGGTGGCGGTGTTTGCCCCGGAGAGGAGGGGCGGGACCAACGAGATCGCGGTCAGCGACACTGCCGTCCACACGAATCGCTCGGCGGGGCGAGCGCTCCAACGAAGAAGAGCGACGGCAATGACGATGCCCACGACCGAGAAGAAGCCGGTCACCACGGCGAACCCGGGCAACGGGATCGTCTCGCCACCATCGGGAATCTCGAAGTCGACGCCAACGGCCTGGGCAAGCGCAGCGGCGAGGGTGGTGGCCACCATCGCTGCGAGCGTGGCAATGAAGCCGGTGCCGGCGAGCCCGCGGAGCCGATGGGTGTGGCTGGTCTGGCCCGATGCCGGGCCTGCGACGACCCCGCTGTCATTCATGCTGTTCATGTCGTTCCTTCATGATCGGTAACTGGCGTACGGGGTGTGTCGACAGGCATGTGACGGTCGTGGCCCTGGGGGTGACGATGCACACCCTCGCCGTGCGCCGCAGGGCGCGGACGCCGGTGCCGCGGAGCCAGAAATCGGCGTCGCGTCCGAGGACCGGCCCGGGCTCGCCGTCGCGCAGCTCCAGCTGCACCTGCCCGCGGGTGACGACGCCGAACGCGTCGCACCACTGGGCCGCGACCACCGCGACACGCGTGCCACCGCGCAGCGTGAGCGTCCACACCGGGACTACTCGGTGCCGTCCGCCGGCAGGCGCTCGGGCAGCCCGAGCCGCGGGAACTGGTCGTCGTGGAAGATGACGATCTCGGTGATCGCGCCGCCGGTGACGCGCAGGACGTCGATCGTCAGCGGCAGGTACGCGTCCTCCTGCTCCCGCCAGAGGTAGAAGGCGACGGCGGGCTGTCGGTTCACGGACGTGAGGACGCAGCGCAGGTGCCCCAGGTCCTCGAAGCCGTCCTCGACCCAGTCGTTCACCACCATGTCGCGGCCGACGCACACGCCCGGCGTGGGCGGCATCGAGCAGCGGACGTCGTCACGCAGCATGGCAGCGAGCCCGTCGATGTCCTTGGCCACGCTCGCGTCGATGAAGCGGCGCACCAGCTCGCGCGTCCCGGCGTCCTCCTTGCCGCCGGTCCAGTCCTGCCGCTCGGCAGGCAGGTGCTCCCGCATGCCGGCACGGGCCCGCTGCAGCGCGCTGTTCACGGAGTTGACGGAGTCCCCGAGGAGCTCCGCGACGTCCTTCGCCGGCCAGCCGAGCACGTCCCGCAGGATCAGCACGGCCCGCGGGCGCGGCGCGAGGTGCTGGACTGCGACCAGGTACGCCAGCTCGATCGTCTCCCGCGCGACGGCGACGGTCTCCGGCTCGTCCGCGTCGCCCGCGGGCAGCTCGTCGAGCAGTCGGTCCGGGTAGGGCTGCAGCCACAGCACCTCGCCGCCGGTCGCGGGCTCCGGGCGGCGCTTGGCGAGCAGGTCCAGGCAGGCGTTGGTGGCGATCCGGTACAGCCAGGCCCGGAACGTCGACCGCCCCTCGAAGGTCTCCCGCCGCCGCCAGGCACGGAGGAACGTCTCCTGCACGGTGTCCTCGGCGTCCTCGAATGACCCGAGCATCCGGTAGCAGTGCACGTGCAGCTCCCGCCGGTGCCGCTGCGCCAGCCCCGAGAACGCCGGCTCGTCGACCTCGCCCAGCCCGCTCACGCCCAGCACCTCCAGCCGCGTGTCCGCACTCATCACGTCATCCTTCCGGCTCGTCGTGTCCCGTCGTAGGTGTGACGGGCGCGGGCGCGACAACTCATCACTAGGGTCGGTCGGCATGGCACCCAGGTCTTGCCGCAGACTCGGCGGCCGGACACAGCACCGACGAGGAAATGGGGGGCACGACGTGGGTGTGTTGTCGATGTACGGGGGACGCGGCGACCTCCAACCGCTGATGAGATTGGCGGTGCAGTTGCGGGCGCTTGACGCGGAGGTGCGGGGGTGCGCGCCACCCGACCGGGCGCGGCGGCCGGCCGACTCGTGAGAGGGAAGCCAACCAGACATGAGGACGTGCCCAACAAGAGGTTCGACACAGATCGAGGCGCCGGTGATTCGATCGGCCAGTGCAGTGAAACGGAGCACGGCTGCCTCGGAGGTATCGCAATGATCGAGCAGTACGCATTGGATCTTCAGAAGGTTGACGAGACGCAGGTCGCGGTCGTTGGCGGCAAGGCCGCGCACCTGGGCGGGCTGTCGCGGATCGAAGGCATCCGCGTGCCGGCTGGGTTTTGCGTGACGACGGCCGCCTTCCGGCGGATCATGGCGGAAGCGCCGTCGATCGACGATCGGCTCGATCAGCTGTCGCGCCTGAACCCGGATGACCGGGAGGCGATCCGCACGCTCAGCGCGGAGATCCGCCGGACCATCGAAGGGATTGCCATCCCGGGCGATCTGGCGGCGGCGATCACCCGCGCGCTCGCCCAGCTCGGCGAGCAAGCCGGCTACGCCGTGCGATCCAGCGCGACGGCAGAGGACCTGCCGACGGCATCCTTCGCCGGTCAGCAGGACACGTACCTGAACGTCGTGGGGCCGGGCGCGATCCTCCAGCACGTCAGCCGGTGCTGGGCGTCGCTGTTCACCGAGCGGGCCGTAACCTACCGCCTGCGGAACGGCATCGACCATCGTACGGTCCACATGGCCGTGGTCGTGCAGCAGATGGTCTTCCCGGATGCGGCCGGCATCCTGTTCACGGCCGACCCCGTCACGGGCAACCGGAAGCTCGCCACCGTGGACGCCAGCTTCGGCCTCGGCGAGGCCCTGGTCTCCGGCCTGGTGAACCCGGACGTCTTCAAGGTGCGCGACGGCGAGGTCGTCGCCGAGGCGGTCGCCGCCAAACAGCGTGCCGTTCACGCTCTGCCGGCTGGCGGGACGCAGGACGTGGCGATCGACCCGCAGCGGCAGGAGCAGCCGGCGCTGACGGATGCGCAGGTCGTGCGGCTCGTGCAGCTCGGGCGGCGGATCGAAGCGCATTTCGGCCGCCCGCAGGACATCGAATGGTGCCTGGTCGACGATGACTTCCAGATCGTGCAGAGCCGGCCAATCACCACGCTGTTCCCCATCCCCGCGGCCCGCGACCGGGAGAACCACGTCTACGTCTCCGTTGGTCATCAGCAGATGATGACCGACCCCATGAAGCCACTGGGCGTCTCCGTGTGGCAGCTGACGGCCATGGCGCCGATGCACGAGGCCGGCGGGAGGCTGTTCGTGGACGTCACCCGGCGCCTGGCCTCGCCCGCGAGCCGCGCCGGCCTCCTGGAGGTGGTGGGGAGGGGCGATCCGCTGATCAGGGACGCGCTGGAGACCGTCCTCGACCGCGGCGACTTCGTTCCGACGCTCCCGGAGGCTGGTCCCGGCGGGCCGCCGGCCGGCGGCGCGTCCGCCCCGATCGAGACCGATCCGGCCATCGTCACCAGGCTAATCGAGCGCAGCCAGGCCTCCATCGCCGCCCTGCGGCGCGACATCCGGACGAAGACCGGACCGGCGCTGTTCGACTTCCTGCTGGAGGCCTTCCAGGAGCACAAGCGGGTCCTCAGTGATCCATTGAGCATGCAGGCGATCATGGCGGGGATGGAGGCCACCTGGTGGCTCAACGACCAGCTGCAGGTGTGGCTGGGCGAGAAGAACGCGGCCGACACCCTCACGCTGTCCGCCCCCGGCAACGTCACGTCGGAGATGGGGCTGGCGCTGCTCGACGTCGCGGACGTGATCCGGCCGCACCCGGAGGTGGTGGCGTTCCTGCAGGGCGTGGAGGACGAGGGCTTCCTGGACGAGCTGCCGAAGCTCGCGGGCGGGACCGAAGCGCGCGACGGCATCGAGGCCTACCTCGACCGGTACGGCATGCGCTGCGTCGGCGAGATCGACATCACGAGGCCGCGTTGGCGCGAACGCCCCACCACGCTCGTGCCCGTGATCCTCGACAACGTCAGGAACTTCGAGCCGGGCGCCGCCAAGCGGCGCTTCGAGCAAGGAGGGCAGGAGGCGCAGAAGAAGACGCAGGAGGTGCTCGAACGCCTGCGGGCACTGCCGGACGGGGAGCAGAAGGCCGACGAGGCCAAGCGGATGATCGACCGGGTCCGGACCTTCATCGGCTACCGGGAGTACCCGAAGTACGGCATCGTCAGCCGCTACTTCGTCTACAAGCAGGCCCTGCTGGAAGAGGCCGAGCGCCTCATGCAGGCCAACGTGCTCGCTGAGAAGGAAGACATCTTCTACCTCACGTTCCAGGAGCTCCACGACGTCGTGCGCTCGGGCCAGGTGGATGACCAGCTCATCCAGCAGCGCAAGGACGCGTTCCGGTCGTACCACGCGCTCACGCCGCCCCGGGTGCTGACATCGGATGGCGAGGCCATCGCCGGGGCGTATCGACGCGACGACGTGCCGATCGGCGCCCTGATCGGCCTACCGGTCTCCGCCGGGACCATCGAAGGGCGCGCCCGCGTCATCCTGGACATGGCCCAGGCTGATCTCAAACCGGGTGACATCCTCGTCACGGCCCACACGGACCCGAGCTGGACGCCCCTCTTCGTCGCCATCGCAGGCCTGGTGACGGAGGTCGGAGGATTGATGACACACGGCGCAGTGATCGCACGCGAGTACGGCCTCCCGGCTGTCGTCGGTGTGGTAGATGCCACCCGACTCATTCCCGATGGGCAGCGGATCCGCGTGCACGGAAGCGACGGGTACGTCGAGATTCTGCCTTGACTGACCACTCACCGAGAAGGCCCGTCTGCCTTGCCAAGCACACATCTTCCAAGTGGCACTGACCTGCTCGGCATGCGGATCTGCCGGTGGCCGCGCACCGGGCCTGGCCGCCGAGCTGATCCCGTTCGCCCGACCGGGCGTCTCGCCTCGCCCGGCTCACCCCCACGGACAACGCATCCGTCCGCTCATGACCAGGCTCCGGGACATCGTCCAGCCGTTCCCTGATGCTGCTCGGCTGGTCGCTCGCCGGACGACCGCTGCGCCAGCGCTCGTCGGCTGCGCCCTGCCGGTGGTGCCGGGCGCACTGGGCGATCACCCGGCCGGCCCTCCGCTCAGCCGCCGGCCGCGAACTCCCGCAGCTTGTCCGGGTTGAGCACCAGGAGCAGCCCTTCGATCCCGCGCGCCGAGGCGTCCAGGGCGACGACGGCCAGCGGGTTGCCGTCGGCGTCGAGTACGAGCAGCGCGGCGTCGCCGTTGGCCTCGACGAGCCGGAAGGTCGCGGCGTACCAGTACTTGCGGAGGACGTTGTCCAGGAGGTTCGCCACCCGGGCTGCGCCCCGCACGTCCTTGCGGGCGGCGGGCACCTGGCCGCCGCCGTCGGAGTGGGCGATCACGTCCGCGGTGAGGAGCCGCTCCAGGGCGGCCAGGTCGCCGTCGCGGGCGGCGGCGAGGAACGCCTCGACCAGCCGGCGGCGCTCCGGCGGGCGTGCGGGGGTCGACCGGTCCGAGGCGAGGTGCCGCCGCGCCCGCGCGGCGAGCTGGCGAGCGTTGGCCTCGGAGGTGTCCAGCACCGCGCCGATCTCCCGGTACGGGTAGCCGAACGCCTCCCGCAGCACGTAGGCGGCACGCTCGGTCGGGGTCAGCTTCTCCAGCAGCAGCAGGACCGCAAGGTCCAGCGCCTCCGCCCGCTCGGCGCCCAGCGTCGGGTCGGCGGAGGTGTCCACCGGCTCGGGCAGCCAGGGCCCGACGTACGTCTCGCGGGTGGACCGCGCCGACGTCGCGGCGTTGATCGCCAGCCGGGTCGTGGTGGTGGTGAGGAACGCCGCCGGGTTGTGCACGGCTCGGCGGTCGGCGCCCTGCCAGCGCAGCCACGCGTCCTGCACGACGTCCTCGGCCTCGGCGACGCTGCCGAGCATCCGGTAGGCGAGCCCGAACAGTCGCGGGCGGACGGCCAGGAACGCCGCCACATCCGTCGCCGGGACCGTGTCCCCGCCAGTGGTCGACCGGGCGGGGGCCCCCGATGTCCGGCTCGCTGCTCACTCCCACAACCTAGGCGCCCCCGGCAGGGTCGCGGGGCGGCCGGCTCCGGAGCGGCCGCCCCCGCGAGCGACTAGCCGACCTGGGCGGAACTGGCGCGCCAGTCCTCGAGGCGGGTTTCGGCGCGCCGGGCGCCGTCGGCCGGCACCAGCGAGCGTTCCGCCAGCACCGCGCCGAAGTACGGCGCCGCGGGATCGCCCACCACCTCGCGGGTGTCGTGTCGGGCCGCGAGGGTGGCCCGGCCCAGCTCGTCGAGGCGGAACTGCTCGGGGCCGCCGACCTCGACGACCGCATTCGTCGGCGTGCCCGCCGCCACCTCGGCCACCGCGGCCGCCACGTCGTCCGCGGCCATCGGCTGGATCAGCACCGGGGCGAGGTGCACGGTGTCGCCGACCGTCGCGCTGTCGACGATGCCCGGCACGAACTCGAAGAACTGGGTCGCCCGTACGACCGACCAGGGGAGCCCGGACGCCGCGATCAGCTTCTCCTGGGCGACCTTCGCCCGCAGGTACCCGCTGTCCGGGATCCGGTCGGCGCCGACGACCGAGAGCGCCACGTGGTGCCGTACGCCGGCCGCGGCCTCCGCGGCGAGCAGGTTGCGGGTGGACGTCTCGAAGAACTCCAGCACGTCGGCGTCGGCGAACGAGGGGGAGTTCGACACGTCGACGACGACGTCGGCGTCGTCGAGCGCCTCGGCCAGGCCCGCCCCGGTCAGCGTGTTGACGCCGGACTTGGGGGAGGCCGCCACCGTTTCGTGGCCCCGCTTGCCGAGGATGGCCACGACCTTCGAGCCGATGAGTCCGCTGCCGCCGATGACGACGATCTTCATGATGGAATCACTTCCTGTCAGCCGGCGGTGCATCCTGGCACCGCCATTGTCATCCGATACGACCAGGCAGTTCGCCGATCCGTGACAACGGAGGCAGCGCGCGCCAGTGGCCCCGGGGCGTCGGCCCCCTGCGGCGGTCCGGGTTCGGCGAACGGCCGGTGACGCCCGGTGCCGGCCACATAGCATCGGGGAGAGCCGACCTGGACCCATCGGTCGTCCGGTGATCACCCCGGCCGGAAGGTGTCCGCGGAGACGGCACCGGCGGGAGGGACGTCCACCGCCACCCGCCCGCGTTCGTCTGGATGATCAGGAGCAACGGCATGAACGCCTTCCGGGTGGTCGCGCACGACCGTCGGGGCCACGGCCTCTGCGACGCGTACGAGAGCATCGAGGCCTTCTCCGAGACGGACTGATCAGCCAGATGCCGCCGGCGCCGGCGGCCCGGGATCGCCGGGCGACGCCGTTCGAGATCTTCTTCGACCTCGTCTTCGTCTTCGCGCTCACCCGGATCATGGCGTTGATCGGGCAGCCGCCGACCCTGATTGCCATGGCGCAGGGGTTGCTCCTGCTGGTGTTGCTCTGGATCGCCTGGGGGTCGTACACCTGGTTGGGCAACCAGACGCCGGCGGATGTCGGTGTGGTTCGGGCGGGGGTGCTCGTCGGCATGGCGGCGTTGTTCGTCGCCGCGCTGGTCATGCCCCGGGCCTGGACGCCCGGACCGGGCCTGGACGGACCGCTGCTCCTCGCGTTGGCCTATGTGCTGCTGCGCGTGGTGCATCTGACGCTGTACCACTGGGCGGCGGGGAGCGTGCCCGGCCTGCGGTCCCGGATCCGGTTCTTCGCGGGCATCAGCGCGCTCAGCTGGGTGCCGCTGCTGCTCGGCGCGCTGCTCGGCGGGGTGGTGCAGACCGTGCTGTGGGTGCTGGCGTTCGTCGTCGAGATCGGCGGGCAGCGCCTCTCGTACGGCCGGCGCGGTGCCTGGCCGCTGCAGAGCCCGAGCCACTTCACCGAGCGGCATGGACTCGTCGTGATCATCGCGCTCGGCGAGTCGCTGGTCGCCGCCGGTGTCGGGGCCAGCCCCGCGGTGACCGCGCTGCCGGTCCTCGGGGTCGCCGTGCTCGGCCTGACCGTGACCGTGTGCCTGTGGTGGCTGTACTTCGACGGCGCCGCGCAGGCCGGTGCCCGCGCCCTGCGGGCGGCGACCGGGGACCGGCGCGACCGGATCGCCTCCGATGCCTACAGCGAGGCCCACGTGCTGCTGATCGTCGGCGTGATCTACCTGGCGGTCGGCATCGAGCAGGTGCTCGCGCACGTCGCCGAGCCGTACGCCGCTGATCCGGACACCGGTGGGCACCGCGCCGTCGGGTCGTCGTTGGCCTGGCCGACCGCTGTCGCCCTGTACGGCGGCGCCGCGCTCTACCTGGCCGGGCGGCTGCTCTTCCTCCGGCTCTCCACCGGCGCCGTCGAGCCGGTGCAGGTGGCGTTCGCCGCCCTGGCGCTGCTCCTGACGCCGCTCGGCCACGTGTTGCCCGCCGTGGCGGCGCTCGGCGTGCTCGCGCTGCTGTTGATCAGCGCTGCCGGCCACGAGCGGCTGAGCCGTGGCGGGTGAGCATCGTCGCCGGGGCCACCCCGGGCGGCCCGGCCGGGTCGTGAAACCGGACCCTTGCCCCGGGCGACGGCGCCGGGAGGCGACGAAAGGCGCGGCGCCGACCGGCGCCGCGCCTTTCGGGCATGCTCAGCAAACCCGCGAGGACCTGCGCTGCGTACGCCCAGAGCCGATCTTCGTCGCGGCCGGCTTCACCTGGGCACCGCCGCCCTCGCCGCGACGGCGCGTGGCGTGGTGACCCGGCCGGTCACCGCAGGTGTGCCTCGATGGCCTCGATGATGCGCGGACGGAGTTCGGCTGCGCGGATGACGGCGTCCACGGAGCCGACCTCAACGGCGCGTTGGATGTTGTGCACCCGGTCGAACTCCGTGGCCACCTCGCCGAGCTTCTCCGCGCGGACCGACGAGCGGAGCTCGTCGAGTTCCGCGGTCAACGCGGCACGGTCGGCGCCGGAGGCGGCCCCGGCGCGGGCCTCCAGGTCCCGCACCCGGGGGTCGGCCGCGGTGCGGGCGTCGACGTCGCCGGAGAACACCACCGCGGCGGCGGGAGCGCCGCCGAGCACCGAGGCGAACGAGCCTTCCAACGCCAGCACGGTCATGTTGGGGTTCAACGCCTTCGAGAACACCACGAACGCGCCGCCGTGGTACCGCGAGATCACGCAGAACACGATGGGCCCCCGGAAGTTCACGATCGCGCGGCCGATCTCGGCGCCGTACTCCAGTTGCAGCTTTCGCATCGACTCGGGCGAGCCGTCGAAGCCCGACAGGTTCGCCAGCACCACCAACGGCCGGTTGCCGCTGGCCGCGTTGATCGCCCGCGCGGCCTTCTTCGACGACCGCGGAAAGAGCGTGCCCGCGGTGTAGGTGTCCGGGCCGTCGGTGGGCGGGAAGCCACGCCGCGGCACCGACCGTGACTCGATGCCCAGCAGGCACACCGGCATGCCGCCCAGGTGCGCGTCCTGCACCACCGCGGTCTCCGCGTCGGCCATGCCCGCCCAGCGTTCCAGCACCGGGTGGTCCTGGTCGGACAGCGCCCGCATCACGGTCCGGATGTCGAACGGCTTCTTGCGGTCCGGGTTGGCCTCGGCGGAGAAGATCTCGCCGACGGTGGTGAAGTCACTGCCGGCTACGGCATGCGGGAAGTCGGCGATGTCGCGGTCGGTGGGGTCGGTGGTGGTCGTCCGCCGCGGCACGTCCTCGCCGGGTGCGACGTACGTGTGGTCGTAGTGCGACATCAGTACGTCCCGCGCGGCGGGGAGGTTCGGCGCCCAGTACTGCGCCTGCCCGTTCGGGCCCATCACCCGGTCGTAGCCACCGATGCCGAAGTTGTCCTCGGCGGACACGCCACCGGAGAAGTCGAGCGACTGCTTGCCGGTGAGCACCATCGCCGAGTCCGGTGTCATCACCAGCACACCCTTGGTGTGCATGAGCATCGTCGCCTCGGCGTTCCAGTACGGCTGCGCGCCGACGTTGATGCCCGCGACCACGATGTTGATCTCACCGCCGTCCTGGGTGAACTCGACGATCCGCTTGAGCGCCGCGGCCACCCAGTCCATGTTCTCGGTGCCCGACGTCATGGAGATCCGGGCGCCGGCGGACAGCGCGTACCACTCCAGCGGCACCCGCATCTGTTGGGCCAGGTCCAGCGCGGCGATCACGCGGCGGCACTCCGGCTCCGACAGGGCGCCCAGCGACTTGGTGGGGTCGCCGAGCAGCACCACCCGGGTGACGCCCTGCGGGTGCCGCCGCGTCGGCGTGGTGACCACGCCGGCGACGATCGCCGCGCTGTTGTGCCCCTTGGGCCGGTCCACCGGCACCAGGGCGTGGTCGTCGTCGAGGTCGTGCTCGACGAAGTCGCCGAGCATGCCGGTCAGCTCGTACGGATACACCGTGTTGCGGCTGCTCGCGCGCAGCACCTTCAGCCGGTAGGCGTCGACCGGCTCGACCGGCTCGACCGGCGGTTCCCCGATGCTCAGCTCGGCGCCTCCGGTGGCGTCGAAGGAGATCCGTACGGCGATCTTGGTCAGCTCGCCGGTCTCGCGGTCGCGCTGCCGCGCGATGAACAGGATCTCCTCCAGCCCGGCGCCCGCCGTCGTCGGGCGCACGCGCGCGGCGAGCATCTCCATCTCCTCGCGGGTGAGGTCGCTCGGCGGCCACACGTAGATCACGATCCGGTTGGTGTTGAAGCGGGTCTTCGACGGTCGCCGGGACTGCGCGCGGCGGATCGAGTCGAGGCACGCGGCGACGGTGTCCTCGGTCGTCGGCAGCGCGACCAGCCGGCCGTCGTGGTCGCGCAGCTCGGTCAGGTCGCGCACCTGCGCGAACGCGACGAGGCGCTCGTCGGACGGGTTCTCCCGCGCCACGCACTGGAAGAGGTAGACCTCCTCGTCCGACGACGGCAGCCGGGTCAGGTCGAACTCGCGCAGCCGCTCCAGCTGCATCCGCTGGGCGATGTACGGGTGCAGGCCGCGGATCAGCCGTTCCTCGGTCATCCCCGCGCCGGACGGGCGGAACGTGAAGTGGTGGTGCATCACCGCTCCGCGGCGACCGGCGACGGTGGTGGTGACTCTGCGGACCTGGTGTGGCAGCGGGTGCGCGTTGATGACCTCGAGCAGCGCGGCCGCCATCGCGTCGAAGTCCTCCGGCTGGTTCTCCCAGGCGAGGTAGATGTCGGCGTTGATGGCCTCCTCGCCGCCGGCCAGCTCGGCGAGCCCACGCAGGGCGCCGCCCAGCGCGTCGAAGCTCACCGCGGCGGAGACCACACTCGAGTCGGTGCGCTCGGCGACCACGAGAGTGCAGCCCGGGACCTCACGGACGCCGACGCGGGTGAACCCCCTGTTGCCGTAGTACCGCCGGGTCAGCACCTCCAGCATGACCGTGTTGTCGAGGTGGTCGCGGACCAGTCGCTGGCCGAGCAGCCGCACCAGCGGCTCGGTGCTGCGCACCATCTCCGCGACGCGCTCGGCGCGGTCCGGTGCCTCCGGGTACGCGTCCAGGTGGCGCAGGTGCCGGCGGACCTCGGCGTAGACGCGGGCGCGGTTGCGGCGCAGCAGCGGCTGGGCGAACCAGGCGAACACCACGCCGCGGGCGAGGTCGGCGACCACCGGGAAACGGACCTGCGTCGCCGCCACCAGCCGCTCCAGCGCGAGGCCCGCCGGCTCGCGCAGCGTCTCGTCCGGCGGTGGCTCCCGCAGCCACGCGCGCAGCAGCGTCGCGACGACCGTGGCATCGGCGGACGCGCGCTGCTGGGCGAGGAAGATCCGGAACACGCCGGCTTCGAGCTCCGGGCAGCGCTCCAGGTCGGTGACACCGTAGTGCCCGAGTGCCTTGGTCAGCCTGGCCTGGAACGACATCGGCAGTCCGGCCCGCTCGACGTCGAGGCTCTGCAGGTAGGTGTGGAAGTACTCGCGGGCGCTGTACATGTGGGCGTCGCCGCCGTCCTCGCCCGTGGGCCGGTTGCGGCTCAGCTCGGCGAGGTCGGCGAACACGTTGACGAGGTCGAGTTCCTCGGCCAGCGGCCGGTGGCCGTCCTCGGTCGCCGCCTGACGCGCGGCGAGGTAGTCGTCGAGCACCCGGCGGCCGTCGTGCGGGTCGACGTCGAAGCCGAGCAGCAGGCCGCGCAGGTCCTCCTGCCCGCGGGTGGCGCGCTGCCGCGCCGGGATCTCCGCGGGCGCGGCGGGCAGGTCCAGCTCGACGGACCCCGCGGTCGGGGCGTCCGCGGCGTCCGCGGCCTCCTCCGCCAGCGGCTCCAGCCGCAGCAACGGTGCGCCGGCCTCCACCTGGCTGCCGACGGAGACGGCGCATTCCCTCAGCCGCGCCTTGAACGGCGCCCGCAGCACCGTCTCCATCTTCATGGCCTCCAGCACCAGCACCGGCGCGCCCGCCTCGACCTCGGCGCCGACCTCCAGCGGCGTGGCGACGACCAGCGCGGGCATGGGTGAGCGGACGACACCGCCCTCGTCGCGGCCGACCCGGTGCGTCACGCCGTCCACCTCGACCAGGTGGATCGCCGCGTGCGTACCGGTGAGCAGGCGGTACCGGACGCCGTTGACGACGATCTGCCCGGTGTGCCGGTCGAAGCGGTCAAGCTCGACGTCGGCGGTGCGGACGTCCCCGCCCGCTTCGATGCCGACGCGGAACCGGTGCGCGCCGATCCGCGCCACCCGCATGCGGTAGCTGACGCCACGCAGCTTGAGGTCCAGCGGTCGGCCACTGGAGTGCTGCACCTGGGGGCGCCCACCGAACGCCGTCGACAGCAGCCGCTGCCGCTCGACGCGTTCCTCCTCCTCGTACGCCTCGATGGCGGCGGCCGCCAGCGCGACGGCGGAGTGCCGCTGCGCGACGAGCCTGCCCGCGGCGCGGACGCGGTCGATCCAGCCGGTGTCCGCGCTGCCGTCGATCACCTCGGGCTGTTCGAGCAGATCGAGTACGAAGCTCTTGTTCGTCGCACCGCCCTCGATGATCACCGTGGTGTTCGCCATCGCCCGGCGCAGCCGGCCGAGCGCCTCGTCGCGGTCGCGACCGTAGGCGATGATCTTCGCGATCATCGAGTCGAAGTCGGCAGGGATGGTGTCACCCTCGCTCACGCCGGTGTCCACCCGGATGCCCGGCCCGGCGGGCAGGTCCAGCCGCGCGATGCGGCCCGGGGAGGGCGCGAAGTCGCGGTCGGGGTCCTCGGCGTTCAGCCGGGCCTCGATGGCGTGCCCGCGCTCCACCGGCGGCTCGCCTTCGAGCCGCCCGCCCGCGGCGACGTGCAGCTGGGCCTTGACCAGGTCGAACCCGGTCGTGGACTCGGTGATCGGGTGCTCGACCTGCAGACGGGTGTTGACCTCGAGGAACGCGAACGTCCGGTCGCCGGGGTGGTAGAGGAACTCGACGGTCGCCGCACCCTGGTAGTCGACGGCGATGGCCAGCCGTTCGGCCGATGCTTTGAGCTCGGCGGCCTGCGCCGGGCTGAGCACCGGCGACGCCGACTCCTCGATGACCTTCTGGTTGCGCCGCTGCACCGAACAGTCGCGGACACCGAGCGCCCACGCGGTGCCCTGGCCGTCGGCGATGACCTGGACCTCGACGTGCCGGGCACCGGTGACCAGGCGCTCCAGGAACACGACGCCGCTGCCGAACGCCCGCGCCGCCTCCTGGCTGGTGCGCTCGTAGGCGTCGGCGAGCTCGTCCCCGCTCGTGACCATGCGGATGCCGCGCCCGCCGCCACCGGCGGTCGCCTTCAGCATCAGCGGGTAGCCGATCTCGGTCGCCGCCCTGAGGGCGGCGTCCAAGGTCTCGACCGCGCCACGGCTCCACGGCGCGACCGGCACGCCGACCTCCTCGGCGATCAGCTTCGCGCCGATCTTGTCGCCGAGCTTGCGCATGGCCTTCGCGCTCGGCCCGACGAAGGTGACGCCGACCTTCTCGCACAGCTCCGCGAACGCCGGGTCCTCCGCGACGAAGCCCCAGCCGACCCACGCGGCGTCGGCCCCGGTCTCCACCAACGCGCGCTCGAGCGCCTTCAGGTCCAGGTACGGGCGCGACGACGCCGGACCGAGGTCGTACGCGATGTCCGCCTCACGCACGAACGTGGCGGTGCGGTCGACGTCGGTGTACAGGGCGACGGTCTCGATCCGGGTCCCGGTCTCCGCGGCGAGTTCCCGGACCGCGTGGATGAGCCGCATCGCGGCCTCACCACGATTGACGATGGCGACACGGCTGAACACCTGACCAACCCCTCCGATAGACCCACGACGTACGCGCCGTGAGACCCTGGCCTCCGGCAGTGATCACCCTTCCGCCTGCCGACTGCCGGCGCCATGTCGTAACCACCGAACCCTGGGTGGCTCCATTTGTAGGAACCGGACAAAGATTTTTGGCTGCCGACCCTCTGGTCATGTCGGGCGCGAACCGCAGTGGCACGCGTTGCCGGGCTTCGCCCGCGAGCCAGCGCGCCGCTCGAGGTAGGTACCAGTGCTGCAGTTGGGGGTGCTGGTCGCGCGCAACCTCATCACCTCGGCGCCCGCGCTGGCGATCACCCGCCCACGAGACCGTCAGATGCGGCCGCGGAGCTGTTGAGCAGCGGCGACCCGTCCGGCACACTCGTCCTGACACTCCGGCCGGCACGCCGAACGTCCGGACAGCGCCGGGGCGGCCACCCGGCCGTCGCGGCAACCCGCCCCACCCGGCGCCACGACTCCACACCGCTTCCGGTGCAACGAGGGCCCGACCCGGCGGAGCGGAGAACGAATACGCGAGGCAAGCCCCGCCCCAGCGCACCACCGATTGAAGATCAAGTTCGGTTCGCGCTCCGGCAAGATCGTCACGAAGGAGACTGCCATGAGTCAGACCGACCGAACCGACAGCGATGAGCAGTGGAACGTCGCCGAGGATGACGGGCTTCTGGACGCCTCCGACACCCTGGACGACGATCTCGTCAGCGATCCTCTCGACGTCGGCGTCAGCGCCGACGATCGTTGGCGGGGCGCGAACCGGTTCGGCACGACGCCCGCCGAGGCGCAAGCGGGAGAGTCGTTGGCGCAGTTGCTCGCGGAGGAAGAGCCGGACATCGACCCGTACGCCGAGGAGTCCGACGACGAGGACGAGCTGACGCGGCGGGGGTACGACCGGCAGCCGCGGGCGGGCCGCCTCGTCGCCTACGACCAGGGCTTCGGCGAGGACAAGGAGGCCGAGTCGGTGGCCTGGGACGCCGGAGTCGACGCGGGCGGTGCCAGCGCGGAGGAAGCCGCGATCCATCTGATCGACGATCCCGACAGCCCGGGCGACGGCCCGTTGCGTTGAGCTGTGCCCCCGGCTCGCACCGGTTGCGTGAGGAACGCCCGCCTTGCGGTGTGGGGCCTACCTGGCCTCACCCCACTCTGGTGATGAGCGTCCCGGTCCGTGGTCCTGCCGGAACACCAGCGGACAGGTATGGCGGTGAGACTTGTGGGTAAGCGGCCGCCCGCAGCGGACGAGGGGGGCCCATGAGTGACGCGGCGGCGGGACGGTCCGGAGGATCCGGAAGGGCGGTCGGTCCGACGGAGCGCTTGGCTGCGGACGTGGCCGACGTGGTGCGTGAGGAGGTCCGGGAGGTACGCACCCAGCTGATGAGGGTGGCCCGTCCGACGGGAGTGGGCCTGGCGCTGCTCGCCACCGCCGGGGGGTGTCTCGTCCTGGGAGCCGGGGCTGCCTCGACGACCGTGCTGCGCGTGCTGGAGACCTTTCTGCCCCGCCGGCTGGCTACCGCGGGGCTCACCGGGGGCTACCTCGTTGCCGCCGTTGTGCTGGGTCGGGCGGGCCTGGAGCAGCTGCGGGCGGCCGGGGGCGGCTCGGCCTGGCTGGCGGACGAGCTGCAGGACGCCGTCTCCACCACCGCGAGTCGGGTGGTGCCGGCTGGCGCCGCCGCCGTCCGGGACGAACTCGACCAGTGGGGTTCCGGCGGGCAGGACCGTTGAGATCGACATCCGGGCGCAGGCAGCCGTGCCGGTGGCGACCGCCGGGGTGTCACCCCTGGCCCGCCGCGATGACGAACGAGCCGTCGAGAAATTCGCAGTATGGGGCCCACAAGCCCGCGCGGCCCGCGTTCTGCAAAGGGTTAGGCTGTGGACATGGTCGTCCGACCATAATTTCTCGGCTCGGGGTGGCCAACCGACCAGGCATCGCCTGTTGTCCACATGTTCCGCGGGCAGAGCGCGCTCGACGCGGACATCGAAGTTGCCGCCGACCTGCGGCCGAACCACCATCCTGGCGTTGTGGAAAGGGTAGTCATGGCGGACAAGTCCCACCAGAAGAGCAATGTGAAGAAGCAGGGCAAGACGTTGAAGGAGAAGCGGGCGACGAAAAAGGCCAAGCAGGCCGACAAATCTTCGTCGATCCCGCCGACCGGCCACTAAACCGAACGGAACCACCGCCGGGCGGCGGGCGTATGACGTGGCGGGACAATTGTGCCTGTCGATCGCACTCACGCCCGCGCGCCTCAGGCGACGGTCGGCTCACTGCGTCACCGCTGGTGGGCCGACCGTCGTTTTCCGTACGACTGGATGGCCCCTCGCCGTCGTGGTGACGCGCCTGCACGGCGCCTGCGGCGTGGCGGATGAGCGTTGCCGGCAAGAGGCGCTCGGGGCCGGCCGCTCCGCCACCGGAGTCGATTCCCCCATGAACGGCCCCACGGCTGCTCCTGTCGTCCAAGCCCCCTTGTCGGCAAGCCAGGGCTCGGCGGGCGGCCGGAACAAGGCGAGTTCCCGGCCGTAGATCGCGCAGACGGCCACCGATGTCGACCCGCGGTGTCTCGGAT
The DNA here is from genome assembly GCF_059089345.1 of Micromonospora sp. BS32. NCBI lineage: Bacteria > Bacillati > Actinomycetota > Actinomycetes > Micromonosporales > Micromonosporaceae > Micromonospora > Micromonospora sp. BS32. The sequence goes on along the minus strand of NZ_JBSSHR010000003.1, from coordinate 302,720 downwards.
TCCCCGCCGGACCGGCGACGTAGCGGCCGTCAGGCGAGATGACCGCCTTCTCGCCGTTGCCTCGCACTCGATCGAAGAGATCCGGTACTCGTCGGAGTCGGCGCCGACGATGCCGTCCTCGTCGCAGCCTTTCAGGCGCGGCGCCTTGCCGCTGACGATGACCGAGGCGGGACCGACCGGTGGCGTACACGGTGGCGATGATCGGGGCCAGGGTGCCGCCGGCAGCGCCGCCCCGGCCGGCGCGACCAGCATGAGCGCCGTGACGCCCGCGAGCCTGGCCCGCTGACGGCAGCACGCGCCGGCGCGCTCACGTCGACCACCGGAGCCGGCGCCGAAGCCCGCTGACCGCTGTTACGCGGCGGTTACCAGATAGCGAAACTGCTGCCGTGCAGGCGTTCCACCATGGGCCCACCACACCGGCGACGACGCCGGGATCCACTGGAACGAGATCACAGGAGAAGACGATGCGGATCAGAAGTGGACTCATGGCCCTGGTCGTCGTGCTCGCCGGCCTGGTCGCCGGCGCGGGCACCGGGACGGCGGCGACCACCACGGCAGCGGCGACGGGATCGCCGTACTGCGGGATCACCTGGGGCAGCGCGGAGAAGGCGGCCGGCACGCTCAGCGGCGCCCCGCTGATCGAGGTGCGTACCGGTCGGCACGACTGCTTCGACCGGGTGGTGTTCGAGTTCGCCGGGCCGGTGAGCGGCTACACGGTCGCCTACGGCGAGACCTGGACCGAGGGCGAGGGGCTGGCGCTGTCGCCGTACACGGCCGGGGGCGAGCTGCTGCGGGTGTCGCTGCAGGCGCCGGCGTACGACGATGACCACCGCGCCACCGTCCCGTACCGGGTCGGCGAGCACGCCGCGAACGTGCTGCGCTCTTCGACGTTGCGCGACGTGGTCTTCGGGGGCAGCTTCGAGGGCTACACCACCTTCGCCGTCGGTGTGCGGGCCCGGCTGCCGTTCCGGGTGTTCGTGCTGGCGGGCCCGGGTACGCACAGCCGGATCGTGCTGGACGTCGCCCACCGGTGGCAGCAGTGACCCGATGCGGCGAGGAGGGCCCGGCGCAGGCCGGGCCCTCGACATGACCCCGCCCACCGGACGACGGTGTTGGCCGGCGCCCGTTTCGGGTACGCGGCGCGAATGGCCGAGCTGCTTGAGGACGGGGACATCTACTTCCTCTACCGCCCGCGGGTGGAGGAGCAGCACGTGGAGTCCCTCGACGAGGTGCAGCGCCTGTTGGTGGTGATGCACCCGTGGCACGGGCGGCACCTGCGGCTCCTGGTGGTGGGCCGCAAGCGTCTGCCCGACATCGATGAACACGATCGTTTCTGGGCGTTCGTCGACGAGGTGGTGGACCGGCCGGAGCAACTGCACGAGACCCTACGGGCGCGCCGCTACCGGACCAGGACGAGCGGGGAACGGGAACAGCCGCCGGCCCGGCCCGTGGCCGAGGGCGCGTACGTGATCGCCCGGCACGACGACCACACCCACCTCGCCTACGAGTTGGAACTGCCATTGCGTCCCGGCCCGGCTCAGCACGATCTGAGCATCGAGCCGGAGGCGAGCTACATCGTCACGGTGAAGAACCCGCAGGCGCCCACCCCGCCGGGGATCGGGCTGCGGGGTTCCCGGAAGGGGAAGCTGCCCGCCGCGCTGCAGAAGGAGTTCCACGGCCGCCGCTTCGCCCCGCTGGACCCGCCCGGCTTCCTCGACCATCCCGGCACCGAGATCGTGCTCATCGGCGCGGCGCACGACGCCTCCGAGGAGTTGCGCATCGACCTGGACGCGGAGGTGGAGCGGGCGGAGCGAAGCACGATCTTCGGGGATCTGCGGATCGGGCGCCGGGAGCGGCCGGTCGACCCGCTCTTCGTCGGCGAGTGGGCCTGAGCCGGCCGGGAGCAGCCGGACGCGCACCTCCACGTCTTTGCTGCTCGCCACCCCGGCGCGAGGGTGCGGCGGCCCCGGTCACACCTCACCGCCCGCACCGCGGCGGGAGAGCGGTAGTCTGTCGAAGCGGGTATGCGATGGCCGATGGGCCCGCCCCAACCACCCCGCCTTCCGCCTCGACGTGCAGTCGCCAGGGAATTTTTCTGTGCTGCCCTGAACATCTTGGAGTGCGTTTTGACAGATTTGACGCCGCCCGCCCTGAATCCATTCGGTGCGAAGGAGGAGAGGGAAGCCGACCGTGACCGCGAACCGGCCGTGGACGTGAGCGCAGCCACGATGACCCGCATGCGCAGCCCGTTCGTGTCGGACGGCGGCCGCGGCACGGCCGACGAGACCGACCGGCGATAGTCACCGTCGAACTGTCGGTCCCTCAACCGGCGACCCGACCGGGCTATCGTCAGCTCACGAGGTGACCAGTCGGATCGAGCCAGGGGGACCTGGATGATCGGCATCACGCATTCGATCGGGTTCTGGACTCCGGCGCGCCCGTGGATGGCACGGTCCGCGATCCTCCGACACCGACCTGTCGCCGTCCGATGAGCGCGCTCGATGTTCTGGTGGTCGGGGCGGGGCCGACCGGGCTGGCCATGGCGGGGCAGTTGGCCGCCTTCGGTGTGCGGGTCCGGGTGGTGGACCGGGCGGTCGACCGGGTCCACGAGTCCCGGGCCCTGGCGATTCAGCCCCGTACTTTGGAGGTCCTCGCCGGTCTCGGGGTGACCGACGAGATGGTGGCCCGCGGCAACCGCGCGGTGCGGCTGTGCCTGCACGCACGCGGGCGGGAGCGGGCCGTGCCGTTGTTCGACCTGGGCCTGCAGGACACCGCGTACCCGTATCTGCTGTTCCTGTCCCAGGCGGAGACCGAACGCATCCTCGGCGAGCACCTCGCAGCGGCGGGGCTCGGCGTCGACCGCGGTGTCGAGCTGGTCGGGCTGGACCACACGGCCGACGGCGCGGTGGCGACACTGCGGCACGGCGACGCCCGGGAGGAACGGGTGTCGGCCCGGTACGTGGTGGGCTGCGACGGCGCGCACAGCACCGTGCGTCACCTCGCCGGGATCGGGTTCGCCGGCGCTGCGTACCCGCAGACGTTCGTCCTGGCCGACCTTGAGGCGGACGGCGTCGACGCCGGGGCGGCGCACGTCTTCCTGTCCGGTCGGGGGATGCTGTTCCTCTTCCCGCTCGGCCACCCCACCACGTGGCGGCTGCTGGCCATGCGCCCACCCGGCGAGGCGCCCGCGCCGGACACCGCGGTCACCCTGCATGAGGTGCAGGCCCTCGCCGACAGCTACACCGACGCGACGGTGCGGCTGCGGGATCCCGTGTGGATGACCAATTTCCGGTTGCACCACCGCGCCGCCATCCGTTACCGGGCCGGGCCGGTGTTCCTGGCCGGCGATGCCGCGCACATCCACAGCCCGGCCGGTGCGCAGGGCATGAACACCGGCATCCAGGACGCGGTCAACCTCGGCTGGAAACTCGCCCAGGCACTACAGGGCGGGGCCGGCCCCGGCCTGCTGGACACCTACGAGACGGAACGGGCACCGGTGGGCCAGCTGGTGCTGCGCTTCACCGACCGGGCGTTCACCGTCGCCACCTCCACCAACCCGGTCGTCCGGCTCGCCCGTACCCGGATCGCCCCCGCCCTCGTCCCCGTGCTGCTCACACCTCGGTTCGTGCGGGCCGCCGCCTTCCGGACGGTGTCCGAGTTGGGCATCGGCTACCGGAACAGCCCGCTGTCGACGGAAGGGCCACGCCGGCCGCGCACGGGTCCCCGAGCCGGTGACCGGCTGCCCGACGCCCCGCTACCGACTGGCGGCACCCTGCACCGGCTCACCGCGACGCCCGGGTGGCACCTGCTGCTGTGTGGGCCACCCACCGCCTGGGCTCCGAGCGAGGTCGCCACGTTGGGTCAGTGGTACTCCGGCCGGCTCGACGTGCACCGGCTCTCCGAAGCCGACGGCGCTGAAGCGGCGCCGGCTCCCGCCGCCTCCGCGCTGCGACAGCTCGGCCTCGCCCCCGGCGCCAGCGCCGCATATCTGATCCGGCCCGACGGTCACATCGGCTACCGGACAGGCGGCACGGACCTGGCCGGGCTCCGGACCTACCTGGGACGGTGGCTCCGCCCGTAGCCGCGCGCGGCCGCGTCGCCCGTCGTATCCCACCGGACCATGTCCGGTCCCGAGCCCCGCCCCTGCTCGTCATGCGCGCCGAAACTGCTGCTGGGCACCGCAGTGGTTGCGGGGCTACCTTCCCAGGAAGGACCCGAGGAGGCAGCGGTGACCGAATCGTTTGACTACGTCGTGGTGGGGGCGGGCAGCGCCGGTGCGGTGCTGGCCGCGCGGCTGACCGAGGACCCCGGGACGCGGGTGCTGCTCCTCGAGGCGGGCGGGGAGGACGACGCCGACGAGATCCGCATCCCGGCGGCGTTCTCGTCGCTGTTCAAGACCCGATGGGACTGGAACTACACCACCACCGGGCAGAAGCAGCTGCACAACCGGCGGGCGTACTGGCCGCGGATGAAGGCCCTCGGCGGCTGCTCGTCGATGAACGCGATGATCTACATCCGGGGCAATCGGGTCGACTACGACGGCTGGCGGGACGGGCACGGCGCGAGCGGCTGGGGCTACGACGACGTGCTGCCGTACTTCATCAAGGCCGAGGCGAACGAGCGGCTCGGAGCGCCGTACCACGGCCAGAGCGGGCCGCTGCACGTCGAGGACCGCAGGTTCACCCACGAACTCACCGAGGCCTGGGTCGAGTCGTCAGTGGTCGCGGGCCTCAAGCGCAACGACGACTTCAACGGTGCGGAGCAGGAGGGCGCGGGGCTGTACCAGGTGACCTGCAAGCGCGGCCGCCGCTGGTCGGTGGCCGACGCGTACCTCCGGCCCGCGCTGGACCGGCCGAACCTGACCGTCCGCACGAACGCGTTCACCACCCGCGTCGACCTGGCGCACGGCCGTGCCGTCGGGGTCACCTACCGGCGCGCGGGCCGCACCGAGCGGGTACGGGCCGACGCCGAGGTGCTGCTCTGCGGGGGAGCGGTCAACAGCCCCCAGCTGCTGATGCTCTCCGGCATCGGCCCGGCCTCGCACCTGCGGGAGCACGGCATCGACGTGGTGGCCGACCTGGCCGGGGTGGGCCAGAACCTGCACGACCACCCGGCCGCGCCGATGGTGTGGCACACCCGGGGCACCACGGACATCGCGGACGCCCCCACGCTGCCGAACCTGTTGCGGTGGAAGGCCCGCGGCACCGGCCCGCTGGCCTCGAACATCGGTGAGGGCGGCGCGTTCTTCGCCACCCGGGCCGGACTTCCCGCTCCCGACCTGCAGGTGCACGCGGCGCCGGGCGCGTTCTACGACAACGGCCTGCACGAGCCGGTGGCCCGGTGCTTCACCGCCGGACCGACGCTGGTCTCCGTGCAGAGCCGGGGCAGCCTGCGGCTGCGCTCCGCTGACCCGACCTGGCACCCGGAGATCGACGCTGCCTACTACGACGACCCCGCCGACCTGGACGCGATGCGCGAGGGCTGCAAGCGGATCCTCGACATCGTGCACCAGGGACCGCTGGCCAAGTACCTTACGAGCGCCTGGATGCCAGGACCGTCCCCGACCGACGAGGAGCTCACCGAACACCTGCGCCGCAACACCCAGACGCTGTACCACCCGGTCGGCACCTGTGCGATGGGGTCGGGGGAGCAGGCCGTGGTCGACCCGGAGCTGCGGGTCCGCGGCATCACGGCGCTGCGCGTCGTGGATGCCTCCGTCATGCCGGTCGTACCGCGCGGCAACACCAACGCACCCACCATCATGGTCGCCGAGAAGGCGGCCGACCTGATCAGGAGCGCTCGATGACCCTCACCGGCGAGCACGTGCAGCAGCAGACCTTCGAGGTCCACAACCCCGCGAACGGCGACGTGGTGGGCGTGTACCCGGTCCACTCCGAGGCCGACGTACGCGCCGCCGTGGAACGGGCGCGGGAGGCCGCCGCATGGTGGTCCGCCCTGCCGTACCGCGAGCGCGCGCAGTACCTCACCACGTGGCGGGCGGTGGTGACCCGGCGGATGGCCCAGCTCGCCGACGTCGTGCACCGGGAGATGGGTAAACCCCACTCCGACGCGATGCTGGAGATCGTGCTGGCCATCGACCACCTGGCGTGGGCGACGAAGCACGCGCGCAAGGAGCTCGGCCCGCGCCGGGTGAGCTCCGGGATGCTGATGGCCAACCAGGCCGCGACGGTCGAGTACCACCCGCTCGGGGTGATCGGCGTGATCGGGCCGTGGAACTACCCGGTGTTCACGCCGATGGGGTCGGTGATCTACGCCCTCGCCGCCGGCAACGCGGTGGTCTTCAAGCCCAGCGAGTACGCCCCTGGCGTCGGCACCTGGCTGGCCGACTCGTTCGCCGAGGTGTGCCCGGACCACCCGGTGCTGCAGGTCGTCACCGGGTTCGGCGAGACCGGGTCGGCGCTGTGCCGTTCGGGCGTGAACAAGGTCGCGTTCACCGGCTCGACCGCCACCGGCAAGAAGGTGATGGCGACCTGCGCCCAGACGCTGACCCCGGTGGTGATCGAGGCCGGCGGCAAGGACGCGCTGCTCGTCGACGAGGACGCCGACGTCGAGGCCGCCGCCGACGCCGCGGTGTGGGGCGGCATGTCGAATGCCGGGCAGACCTGCATCGGCGTGGAGCGGGTGTACGTGCACGAGAAGGTCTACGACAGGTTCCTCTCCCTGGTGGTGGAGAAGACGCGCGAGCTGCGCGCGGACGCCGACGTGGCGGCGAAGATCGGGCCGATCACGATGCCGTCGCAGGTGGGGATCATCCGCGCGCACATCGAGGACGCGCTGGCCCGGGGTGGTCGCGCGGTGGTCGGCGGCGCGGACGCGGTCGGTGAGCGTTTCGTGCAGCCCACCGTGCTGGTCGACGTGCCCGAGGACTCCACCGCGGTCACCGAGGAGACGTTCGGCCCCACGCTGACTGTCAAGAAGGTGGCGTCGATGGAGGAGGCGGTGCGGTTGACCAACGCGACCCGCTACGGCCTCGGTGCGACGGTCTACTCCGGCCGGCGCGGTACGGAGCTCGCCCGACGGATCCGCTCCGGCATGACCGCGGTCAACTCCGTCATCTCGTTCGCGGCAATCCCGTCGCTGCCCTTCGGTGGGGTCGGGGACTCCGGGTTCGGGCGCATCCACGGCGCCGACGGGCTGCGCGAGTTCACCTACGCGAAGGCGATCGCGCGGCAGCGGTTCAAGCCTCCGATGCTGCTGACGACCTTCAGCCGGGACGCCAGGACGGACAGCCGGGTGGCGAAGCTCGTCACCATGCTGCACGGCGGCGCCTCGACGCTGCCCAAGCTGCCGAAGCGCGGGCGCGGCCGGGGGTGAGCCGTGACGGTGGAGGCGCGGTCCGCGGCCGTCAGAACAGGGTCAACGGCCCGACGGGCGTCGGCTCGGGCAGCGGCTCGACCTCGGGCAGCCGCGCCCGGACCGCGTCGTGGAAGCCGCGGGCGAGGGTGAGCGCGTCGGCGTTGTCCGGGGTGTGCACGAACGTGGTCGGCGAGCGCCCCTCGCGCAGCCAGCCGGTCACCACGTCGAGCCACGGTCGCCAGCCCTGGACCGTCCGCGCGGGGTCGTCCCGACCGAGGTACCGGACGATCGGCCGGTCGGTCAGCGCGCGGGTGCGCAGCGGCGTACGGGGCTTCCTGGTCCACGCCTCCCGTTCCGCGTCACTGGTCGGCGGGCTTTCGAAGAACGCGGTGGTGTCGAAGGGGATCCACTCCGCGTCGAGGGGGACGAGTGTCTCCTCGAGCGTCCGCACCGCCCGGGGGTCGGCGAAGAACGCGGGGTGGCGGACCTCCACCGCGTACCGGTGGGCGGTGGGCAGCCCGCGCAGGAACCGGGCCAGCGCAGGTACGTCGGCGGGACCGAATGAGGGCGGCAGCTGGATCCAGAGGGCGTGGGCTCGTGGACCGAGGGGTTCGATCGCGTTCAGGAAGATCCGGAGTTCCTCGTCCGCGCCGGTGAGCCGGCGTTCGTGCGTGACGGCCTTCGGCAGCTTGAGTACGAACCGGAAGTCCGGATCGGTCTGCCGCGCCCAGGACGCCACCGTCTCCCGCGCCGGGGTCGCGTAGAAGGTGGTGTTCCCCTCGACCGCGGTGCACCAGCCGGCGTAGGCGCGCAGCCGCTCGTGGGCCGGCAGCGGGTGCGCCAGCAAGCGTCCCTGCCAGGACCTGTGCGTCCACATCGCGCACCCCACGTGCAGTCGCATCCGACCCTCCCACCGCTCCCCGGCCCGGCGCGGGGCGACCCGCGCCGGGGGTACGGTAGCTGGCCGGGGGACCCGCCCGGCTCGGCGCCCGACGCGGGTCGTACCCGATGCCACCCCGGGTCCGGCTACCCGGCGAGGGCGCCGGTACCGAGCGCGGTGAGCCGGGCGAGGCGTTCGGCGTCCGCCGTGCCGGGCTCGGCCGAGTAGACCATGATGCGGAGATCGCTGCCGGCGACGGTCAGCACGTCGCAGTCCAGCGTCAGCGCGCCGAGCTGCGGATGATCAATGGTCTTGCGCGCGGCCTCGTGCCGGCCGACGACGCCGGACTCCCACAGCTCCGCGAAGCGGTCGCTGTGCGCCCGTAGCTCCGCCACCAGCCGCCGGAGCCGCTCGTCGGCCGGATAACGGCCGGCGGCCGCGCGCAGGTCCGCGACCAGCGCAGCCTCGAATCCGCGCCGTGACTCCGGCGTGTGCCGGACCCGGCCGCCCGGGCCGAGGAAGTGTCGCCACACGCCGTTGCGCTGGGTGCCACGCCATTCGGACGGGTCGCCCATCAGCGCCCCGTACGCCGGGTTGGCCACCAGCAGCGTCCAGGACGCGTCGTAGACCGCGACCGCCGTCCCGGTCAGCCTGTCCAGCAGCCGCCGCACACTCGGGGTGATCGTCGCGGGTACCGCCTCCTGACCCGGCGGAGCCAGCCCGGCCAATCGGAACAGGTGGGCGCGCTCGCCTGACGACAATCGCAGGGCCCGGGTCAGTGCCTCGACCACCTGGGCCGACGGGTGGGACGCGCGGCCCTGTTCGAGGCGGGTGAGGTAGTCGACGGAGATCCCGGCCAGCAGGGCCAGCTCCTCACGGCGCAGCCCCAGCGCGCGCCGCCGTCCGTCGGCGGGCACCCCGACGGTCGCGGGCGAAAGTTGGTCACGCCAACGGCGCACCGCCCGCCCGAACTCCATGCCCACCAGTCTGCCCCGCCCGCCGCGGAACTGGCTGGTATCGGCAGTCCCAGGAAAACCGGAACGACCGGTGCCGGCACGACCCGTTCCTAGGCTGGGCCCATGACCACCACATTGATCACCGGAGCAAACAAGGGACTCGGTTTCGAGACTGCCCGTCGACTCGTGGCCGCGGGTCACACCGTGTATGTCGGCAGCCGGGACGCCGAACGCGGGCGGCAGGCCGCCGAGCAGCTCGGCGCCCGGATGCTGCTGCTCGACGTGACCGACGACGCGTCCGTCGAGGCCGCGGTGCGGACTGTCGAGGCCGACGGTGGACTCGACGTGCTGATCAACAACGCCGGCGTGGAAGGGCGGACGCCGGAGGGCGGCGTCATCGGCGCCGCCGAGGTGACCGCCGACATGATGCGGGAGACCTTCGAGACGAACGTCTTCGGCCTGGTGCGCGTGACCCACGCGTTCCTGCCGCTGCTGCAGCGCTCGGCCGCCCCGGTGGTGGTGAACCTCAGCAGCGGCCTGGCCTCGATGGCCCGGGTCACCACCCAGGGCGGCCCGACGTACGCGTACCCGGGGGTCGCCTATCCGGCGTCGAAGGTCGCGGTCAACATGATCACCGTGCAGTACGCGAAGGCCTTCCCGAACATGCGCATCAACGCGGTGGAGCCCGGCTACACGGCGACAGACCTGAACATGCGCACGGGCACCCAGACCGTCGAGGAGGGCGCCGAGATCATCGTGCGCATGGCGCAGGTCGGTCCCGACGGTCCGACCGGCGGCTACTCCAGCGCCGAAGGCGCCCTGCCCTGGTAGCAGGCAGGGGAGCCTGAAGTTGGACCGCCCGGAGCCCGGGGGAAGCGCCGGGCTGTCTTGCTGAACCGGCAACATGCCTTGCCCGCCGCCACCATCGGTGTGGATCCCCGCGAAACGGGAAGGCCGCCGCCATGCACCTGCGAACCGGCTGGTGCCTGAGGCGACTGGAGAGGCATGGGCGCCAGGACTTTCATCGTGGTCGGCGGGACCAGCGGCCTCGGCCTGGCGGTGGCCCGCCTGCTCGTCGACGAGCACCAGGTGGCCGTCCTCGGTGACCTGCCGGACGAGGTCGCGACGATGACCGAGGGCCTCGGCTGCTGCGGGATCGTCTGCGACGTCTCCTCCTACGACCAGGTACGGGAGGCGTTCGCCGAGGTGGTCGACCGGTACGGCCCGGTCCACGGCGTCGCCACCTGCGCGTCGATCTGGGCGGGCGGCGACCTGGCGGACCTCTCCCCGCAGCACATCCGGCGGGCGGTCGAGGTGAACGCGCTCGGCGCCACGTACGTGTTCAAGGAGGCCCTGTACCACCTGCACCGGCAGGGTTTCGGCAACCTGGTGTACATCGGCGCGATGGCGGTGACGAAGGCCCGCCCGGGCATCCCGGTCTACCGGGCCACCAAGAGCTACGGCAGCAGCCTGGTCGAGTCGGTGGCCGAGGCGCAGCACAGCAACCGGATCAAAGTCATGCAACTGCATCCGGGGCCGATGCCGACCCGCCTGCAGGAGCGGGTCGGCGCCGAGTTCCTCGACGAGGTCTACGCCCTGCCCGAGCAGGTCGCCGTCGAGGTCGTCCGGCTGCTCCAGCTCGCCCCCGACGACCTGTACGTCTCCGGCGAGCGCGTGCTGCGCGCGGACGGGCGGTGGTAACGGCCCCCGGCACCACCGCCGAGCCCGTAGTCTCGGCGTGGGCGCCGCTGCGCACGGCGGTCTACCGCAGCCTGTGGCTGGCGCTGCTCGCCGCGAACATCGGCACCTGGATGCAGACGGTCGGCGCGCAGTGGCTGCTGATCCACCAGCCGAACGCCTCCACCCTGGTCGCCCTGGTGCAGACCGCGAGCCTGCTGCCCATGCTGCTGCTCGCCCTGCCGGCGGGCGCGCTCGCGGACACCTTCGACCGACGGCACCTCCTGATCTGGGTGCAGCTCTACCTGGTCGTCGTGGCGGCGACGTTGACGCTGCTCACGGCGACCGGCCGAATGCCGCCGGCGCTGCTGCTCACGCTCACCTTCGCCTTCGGGGTGGGGCAGGCGCTCACCCTGCCGGCCTGGGCGGCGGTGATCCCCGAACTGGTGCCGCGCGACCAGGTACGGGCCGCCTCGGCGCTGGGCTCGATCAGCGTCAACGTCGCCCGGGCCGTCGGGCCGGCCGCCGCCGGTGTACTGATCGCCCGGGTGGGGGTGGCCCCGGTCTTCGCCCTCAACGCGGTGGCGTTCGGGGTGTTCGCGGTGGCCCTGGTCCGGTGGCGACCCGGCGACGCCCGCGCGGTCGAGGTGCCCGAGCGGTTCACCGCCGCGCTCCGCGCCGGTGGCCGGTACGTGCGGCACTCGCCGACCGTCCGCCGGCTGCTGCGCCGCGCGTTGGTCTTCGTGATCCCGGCCAGCGCACTGTGGGCGCTGTTGCCGCTGGTGGCGGCCCGTCGACTCGGGCTGGACTCCAGCGGCTACGGCCTGCTGCTGGCCGCCCTGGGGATCGGCGCCATCCTGGGCGGCCTGCTGCTGCCGTGGATCCGCACCCGGCTGACCGCCAACCAGTTCCTGCTGGTGGCCGGGGCGGCGTACGGCGTGGTGCTGATCGTGGTGGCGTCGGTCCGGATCGTCCCGGTGGTGCTGGTCGCGTTGCTGCCGGCCGGGGTGGCCTGGGTGACCGTGCTGGCCAACGTCAACGCCGAGATCCAGCTGTTCCTGCCCGGCTGGGTACGCGCCCGCGGACTGGCCTTCTACCAGGTGGTCCAGGGCGGCGGGCAGGCCGTCGGGGCGCTCGTCTGGGGTGTGGTGGCCGACCTGGCCGGGCTCGTCACCGCGTTCCTGGTGGCGGCCGCGTTGATGCTGGTCGGCGCGGTGACGTCGCAGATCTGGCCGCTGCCCGACCTGCGCGGGGTGAACCGGGACCCGGCCACCTACCGGCCCCCGCTGGCACTGGCGATCGAGCCCGACCCCCGGGTGGGCCCGGTGCTGGTGGTGGTCACCTACACGGTCCGACCGGACCGGGAGGCCGCCTTCCTGGCCGTGATGGACGACATCCGCGGCTTCCGGCAGCGCACCGGGGCGATGCGGTGGGGGCTGTTCCGCGCCGGTGAGGCTCCGGACCAGTTCGCCGAGGTCTACCTGGTGCCGTCCTGGGACGAGCACCTGCGCCAGCACGGCGGCCGGCTGACGGAGACCGATCAGCGGGCCGAGGACCGGGCCAGGGAACTCGCCGAGGGGGCTCCCGACGTGCGCCATCTGCTGCCGGCCGCCGCCGGCGGGACGCTCGGTGACGGCGGCCAGACGCCGTGACGGACGGGTCCGTGACCGGGACGCCAACGGATCAGCCGTAGCCCTGGCCGGTCCACCAGCCGGCCCGCCGCTTCTTGCGGCGGGCCGCCGGGGTCGTCGGAGCGCGGGCGGGCTCGGGTTCCCGCGTACCGCCAGGGCCCGTCCCCGTGGCGTCAACGATCGCCGACCCCGCACCGGTCGCCGGTGACGGCAGGGTGACGCGACCCCCGGCAGGGTGCAACGACGACGTCCTGGTCCGGGTGCCACCGGTCGGGACCCGCCCACCGTGACGGGGGACCGCATGATCAGAACGATGCTCCGGATCCGCGCGCTCCCGGGGTGCGAACCCGCCGTGGAGGCCGCGTGGTTGCCCGTCGCCGGCCAGATCGGCCGGCTGCCCGGCAACCTCGCGCGTGAGCTCCTCCTGGACGCCAACGATCCGCGCTCGTTCGTCGTCGTCACCGAATGGGCCGACGAGTCCGCGCTGCGTGGCTACGAGAGCGGGCCGGTCGCGGCGCGTTTCGCCGACGCCCTGCGCCCGCTGCGGGAGTCCGCCGGGTCGGAGAGCTACCGGGTGATGGCCGACGCGCCGGCGGGCCGGGGGTCGACGGTCTTCGTGGACGTCGAGCTCACCGTGCCGGCCTCCCGGTACGCGGAGTTCGCCCGTGGCTATCCCGAGGTCACCGCGCGGATGGCCGAGGTGCCCGGGTACCTGCGCGAGGACCTGCTGCGCGAGCGGGGGTCCGACGTCTTCCACATCTTCGCCGAATGGCGCGGCGAAGCCGAGTTCCACCGCTGGATCGCCGATCCGGCACACGCGGAGGAGGAGGCCGGGCCGATCGCGCCGTTTCTCCTCGACATCCGGCGCCGCCTCTTCCACGTCGCGGCGGATCCCAGGACCAGGCGAGAACCGAGTACGGGCAGGGAGATCGACGTGCACACGACAACGGACGTACTCATCGTCGGGGCGGGACCCACCGGGCTGACCGCCGCCGTCGAACTGGCCCGGCGCGGCATCGACTGCCGGGTGGTCGAGAAGCTGGCCGCGCCGCCCGCGCACGCCGACAAGGCGATCGGCGTGCACTGCCGCACGATGGAGATCTGGGCCGACCAGGGCATCGCGCGGGACGCGATGGACGCCGGGATCTGGCTGACCGGGAACATGGTGTTCGTCAACGGCCGGGAGACCCACCGGATGAGCTGGGAGCTGCCGGAGCTGCCGTACGCGCACCTCGGACTGCCGCAGTACGAGACCGAGCGGATCCTCACCGAACGGCTGGCCACGCTCGGCGTCCGCCCGCGACGCGGCGCCGAGCTGGTCACGTTCACCCAGGACGACGACGGCGTGCTGGCCACCCTCGCCGTGGCCGGCGGCGGCGAGGAGACCGTACGGGCGAAGTACCTGGTCGGCTGCGACGGCGCGCACAGCCGGGTGCGCGAGCTGCTCGGGCTGACCTTTTCCGGTGGCCTGGGCCGGTTCCCGCAGCTGTTCATGCTCGGCGACGTCGACGTGGACTGGGACATGCCGGAGGGCCACCTGCTCCGGTTCCTGCACGAGACGGACGGCCGGATGGACGGCATGCTGGTCTGCGTACCGCTGCGCGGCAGGTCCCGGTACCGGATCGCCACGCTGGCCCCGCCCCGGTTCTTCGCCCAGACCGGCGGGCAGGACGCCCCGCCCGGGTTCAGCGAGGAACTCGCCGAGCCGACGCTGGCCGACGTGCAGGCCGCGCTCGACCACCTGGCCCCGCCCGGGACCACGGCGTCGAACCTGCGCTGGTCGTCGGTGTTCCGGATCAGCCACGGCATCGTGGACCGGTACGGGGAGGGCCGGGTGTTCGTGGCCGGCGACGCGGCGCACCTGCACCCGCCCGCGGGCGGCCAGGGCATGAACACCGGCATCCAGGACGCCTGGAACCTGGCGTGGAAGCTGGCCCTGGCGGTGCGGGGGATCGCCGCGCCCGGCCTGCTGGACAGCTACGAGACCGAACGGCGTCCGGAGGGCGAGGAGATCGTCGGGCGTGCGGTGCGACTGGCCTTCACCGACGAGCTGGACCGCGAGGACCTCAAGCGCCAGTTCCTCCAGGAGATGTCCCTGCTGCTCAGCTACGCGGACAGCCCCCTGGTCGGTGAGGTCGTCTCCGCCCCGGACGCCCTGCGCAACGGCCCCCGGCCGGGCGACCGCGCGCCGGACGTCGGCGGCCTGCACCGGCGGGGCGTCGGACACCCGCTGCGCCTGCACGAGCTGACCCGGGGCACCCGGCACACGCTGCTGGTCTACGCGGACGGCTCGGCCGACGAGGCGGCCGTGGCCGCGGTGGAGGGACTGTGCACCGACGCCCGCCGGCAGGCGGCCGGTGAGCTCGACGCGTACCTGCTGGCCAGCCCGGACGCCCGGGTGCCGTGGATGCTCGGCCCGCCCGTGGTGCGCGACGCCGGGGGCGAGTTCCGCGCCACCTACGGCGTCACCGGCACCGGCCTGTACCTGGTCCGCCCGGACGGGCACGTCGGGTTCCGCAGCCAGCCGATCGACGCCGACGCGCTCCGGAAGAACCTCCAGCTGGTGTTCGGCGGCGCGCGATGACGAGGGTGCGCACCGTGCTCGCGATGCGGACCCGGGAAGGCTGCGAGGAACGGTTCGAGGCGGAGTGGCGCTCCGCGGCGGAGCGGATCTCCACCCTGGACGGCTGCCTGCACCAGGACCTGGTCCGCGACGCCGACGACCCGCGCAGCTACCTGGTCATCAGCGACTGGGCGGACCGCGAGCGGCTGGACGCCTTCGGCCGCAGCGAACACCGGGACCACCTGCTACGGGTGATCCGCGAGCTGCGCGAATCCGCGCAACGGCACACCTACCACGTGCTGCACAGCGTGCGCAGCGAGCCCGAGGAGCGCAGATGACCGAGCATGTCGTACCCGCGTCGGAGCTGTACACCGACGAGTTCGCCGCCGATCCCTACCCCGCCCTGGCCCGGCTGCGGGCGGACGCGCCGGTGTGCCCGGTCAGTTCGCCGCGGTTCGACTCGTACCTGGTCACCAGGTTCGACGACGCCAGGGCGGCACTGACCGATCCCCGGCTGTCCAAGGACCTCTACGGCCCCGGCGAGCACTACCTGCGGATCTTCGGGCCGAACTCGGAGGCGTTGAACCGGAACATGCTCAACGCGGACCCGCCGGAGCACACCCGGCTGCGCCGGATGGTGTCGCAGGCGTTCGCGCCGCGCCGGATCGAGGCGCTGCGGCCGCGCGTGGCGCAGATCGTGGACGACCTGCTCGACAAGATCGTCCCGCAGGGGCAGGCCGACCTGATGCGCGACTTCGCGATCCCGCTGCCGATGACGGTGATCTGCGAACTGCTCGGGATACCGAAGCCCGACCACGACCAGGTCCTCGACTGGACCCAGGTGATCCGGACGTCCGGGTCGTCGCGTCGCCCTCAGGAGCAGGAGCGGGCGGCGGTGGGGGAGGCCCAGGTGCGGCTGCACCACTACCTCGCCGACCTGGTGCTGGCCAAGCGCGCCCAGCCGGCCGACGACATGGTCAGCGCCCTGATCGAGGCCTGTGACCAGGACGGGAAGCTCTCCGAACGGGAACTGGTCACCACCACCTTCCTGCTGCTGTTCGCCGGCCACCAGACCACCGCGGACTTCCTCGGCAACGCGGTGGTGGCCCTGCTGACCCACCCGGAGCAGCTCGACCTGCTGCGCGCCACGCCGGCGTTGCTGCCCTCGGCGATCGAGGAGCTGCTGCGCTTCGACGGCCCGCTGCCGGTGGCCAGCCCGCGGGTCGCCACCGAGGACGTCGAGTACCAGGGGGTATGCATCCCGCGCGGCGCCATCGTCGGCGTGGCGATCAACGCGGCGAACCACGACCCGGCGCACTTCGCCGACCCGGACCGGCTCGAGCTGCGCCGGGTCCGCGGCCCGCACCTCGGCTTCGGCCACGGCGTTCACTACTGCCTGGGCGTCTCGCTGGCCCGGATGGAGGCGCAGATCGCCATCGGGGCGCTGCTGCGCCGGCTACCGGAGCTGCGGCTCGGGGTGCCGGTCGCCGAGCTGCACCGGCTGCCGGCGGCGTCGCCGTTCCGTGGCCTGCTGGAACTCCCGGTCCGGTTCGCCGTATAGCCCTTCCGCCACGCCCACCTGTCTCGCCCCGGTCAACCCACTGAAGCCAAGGAGCAGCCATGACCTTCCGGAACGTGATCGTCTGCCACATCGTCCCCGGCAGCGAGGGCAGGGTCGCCGAGGTGTTCGGCCACTACGACAGGACGACCCGACCGCAGGACCTCGGCGTGATCGGGCGGACCCTGCTGTCCCTGGACGACCTCTACATCCACCTCATCGAGCGCAGGGAGGACCCGAAGGTGTCCGGCCAGACCCGTGGGCTGCCCGCGTTCCAGAAGATCGCCGAAGCCATCGCCCCGTACGTGACGCCGTACCCGAGGTATTGGCAGAACCCGTCCCACTCCGTCGCCAAGGAGTTCTACCACTGGCAGCCGGACCCGACGTCGGCGCCCGACCTGGGCGGTACCGAGCCGGACCGGACGGTGATCGTCGCGCGGATCAAGCCGGGGGCCGAGCCCGACGTCGCGCGCATCTTCGCCGACTCGGACGCCGGGTCGCTCCCGGTCGAGCTGGGCGTCACCGGACGCTGGCTGTACTCGATCGACGACCTCTACGTGCACGTGGTGGAGCGGGTCGGGGAGCCGTTCGCCGACGCGACGCGGGACCACCAGGACCGGCCCGCCTTCGCCAAGATCATGGACGACCTGAGCCCGTACATCAGCGCCTATCGGCCGGACACCTGGCGCGGCCCGGAGGACGCGGTGGCCAAGGTGTTCTACCGCTGGCGCGCCGAGGACTGAGGGGGCGTCGCCCCACCGACAACCGGACACCCGACAGTGCGAGCCCCGAGGGCTCGCACTGTTCGCGTGGTGGGACCGCCCGGGCGTGCCCTGGGCGCGATGGCCCCCATCACCCTGCCGGACCCGACCCCGACGTGAAAGCCGCGTCAAGAAACCGCCGCTCGCCGTCACGGTCGCGTTATGGACCCTGTCCGATCGGAGGGCGCGGCGCTTTGATTGCCCGGCGCGACCGGAAGGCGGTCGCGGCGAATGAGTCCGGTAAGAGGAGTCAGCGTGTCTGACGTGGTGTTCGTACTGGTGACGGTGGGGCTGTTCGCGGCGCTCGCCCTCGTGGTGAGGGGTGTGGAGAAGCTGTGAGCGCCGTCAACGCCGTCGGCTTGGTGCTGGCGATCGGCCTGGGTGTGTTCCTGGTCGTGGCTCTGCTGTTCCCGGAGCGCTTCTGATGACCACGACAACAGCCGGCGTCATTTTCGTCCTGTCGCTGGTGGCCGCGCTGGTGGCCGCCTACAAGCCGTTCGGCGACCACATGTTCCGGGTGGTCTCCGGCACCCGGCAGTCCCGGGTGGAGCGGGGGATCTACCGCCTGGTCGGGGTGAACCCGGCCGCCGAGCAGTCCTGGGGCGTCTACGCCCGCAGCGTGCTCGCCTTCTCCGCCGTCTCGGTGCTCTTCCTGTACGCGTTCCAGCGGCTGCAGAACCACCTGTGGCTCTCGCTCGGCTTCGACCCGGTGGTCCCGCACGGAGCCTGGAACACCGCCGTGTCGTTCGTGACCAACACGAACTGGCAGTGGTATTCGGGTGAGTCGACGATGGGCCACCTGGTGCAGATGGCCGGGTTGGCGGTGCAGAACTTCGTCTCCGCCGCCGTCGGCATCGCCGTCGTGGTCGCGCTGGTGCGTGGCTTCGCCCGCAGCCGCACCGGCGAGCTGGGCAACTTCTGGGTCGACCTGACCCGGATCACCCTGCGGATCCTGCTGCCGGTCGCGGTGCTCGGCGCGGTCGTGCTGATGATCGGCGGCGCGGTGCAGAACCTATCGGCCGGCACCGACGTCGGCACCCTCACCGGCGGCTCGCAGACGATCACCGGCGGGCCGGTGGCCAGCCAGGAGATCATCAAGGAACTGGGCACCAACGGCGGCGGTTTCTACAACGTCAACAGTGCCCACCCGTTCGAGAACCCGACCGCCTGGACGAACTGGATCGAGATCTTCCTGATCCTGCTGATCCCGTACAGCCTGCCCCGGGTCTTCGGGCGGATGGTCGGGCAGAACCGGCAGGGCTACGCGATCGCGGCCGTGATGGGGATCCTGGCGTTCGTCAGCATCGCCCTGACCAACGTCTTCGAGCTCGCCGGGCACGGCACCGTGCCGCAGGCGGTGGGCGCGGCGCTGGAGGGCAAGGAGGTGCGGTTCGACGTGTCGAACTCGGCCACCTTCGCCGCTGCCACCACGCTGACCTCGACCGGCGCAGTCAACTCGTTCCACGACTCGTTCACCTCGCTCGGCGGGATGATGACGATGGTCAACATGATGCTCGGCGAGGTCGCGCCCGGCGGCACCGGCTCCGGCCTCTACGGCCTGCTCATCCTTGCGGTGATCACCGTCTTCGTCGCCGGTCTGATGGTCGGCCGCACCCCGGAGTACCTGGGCAAGAAGATCGGGTCACGGGAGATCAAGTTCGCCTCGCTGTACTTCCTGATCACCCCGGCGCTGGTGCTGACCGGCACCGCGGCCGCGTTCGCGACCGGCAACAACTCGACCGCGCCCAACGTCGGACCGCACGGGTTGTCCGAGGTGCTCTACGCCTTCACCTCGGCGAGCAACAACAACGGCTCGGCCTTCGCCGGCATCACGGTGAACACGCCGTGGTGGAACACCGCGCTGGGGCT
This sequence comes from Micromonospora sp. BS32, assembly GCF_059089345.1. Taxonomy (NCBI): domain Bacteria; kingdom Bacillati; phylum Actinomycetota; class Actinomycetes; order Micromonosporales; family Micromonosporaceae; genus Micromonospora; species Micromonospora sp. BS32. The sequence goes on along the minus strand of NZ_JBSSHR010000003.1, from coordinate 283,508 downwards.
GTGCATGTTGCTCGGCCGGTTTCTGCCGATCGTCTTCGTGCTCGCGCTGGCCGGCTCGCTGGCCCGCCAGGCACCCACCCCCGCCTCCGAGGGCACCCTGCCGACCCACCGACCGCTCTTCGTCGGCATGGTCGTCGGCGTCACGGTGATCCTCGTCGCGCTGACCTTCCTGCCCGCGCTCGCGCTCGGCCCCCTGGCTGAGGGGCTGTGACCACCATGAGAGAGAACGACATGACCACCTCCACGCCGGCACCGCACGGTACGGCGGACGCCGCGACCGCCGGCACACCGGCCACCCAGGGCAACCGGGGTGGTGGCCTGCTGGACCCGAAGCAGCTGATCCGGTCCCTGCCGGACGCGCTGCGCAAGTTGGACCCGCGCACCCTGTGGCGCAACCCGGTGATGCTGATCGTCGAGATCGGCGCCGCGTTCACCACCGTCCTGGCGGTGGCCGATCCCTCGGTGTTCGCACTCGCGATCACCGTCTGGCTCTGGCTGACCGTGATCTTCGCCAACCTCGCCGAGGCGGTCGCCGAAGGTCGGGGCAAGGCGCAGGCCGCCGCCCTGCGGAAGGCGAAGACGGACACCGTCGCCACCCGCCTTATCGGCTGGACCCCGGGCATGGCCCCGAGTGCCTACCGCACCGAGGACGTCCCGGCGCCGCAGTTGAAGCAGGGCGACGTCGTCCTGGTCGTGGCGGGCGGGATCATCCCGGGCGACGGCGACGTGGTCGAGGGCATCGCCAGCGTGGACGAGTCGGCCATCACCGGCGAGTCGGCGCCGGTGATCCGGGAGTCGGGCGGCGACCGCAGCGCGGTCACCGGTGGGACGAAGGTGCTCTCCGACCGGATCGTCGTCAAGATCACCCAGAAACCGGGGGAGAGCTTCATCGACCGGATGATCGCACTGGTCGAGGGTGCGAACCGGCAGAAGACCCCGAACGAGATCGCGCTGAACATCCTGCTCGCCGCGCTCACCATCATCTTCCTGCTGGCCGTGGTGACGCTCCAGCCGCTGGCGATCTTCGCCAAGCAGTACCAGGCCGCCGCCCCGGACACCGGTGCGATCACCGACGCGGGCGTGACCGGCGTGGTGCTGGTGTCCCTGCTGGTCTGCCTCATCCCGACCACCATCGGGGCGTTGCTGTCGGCGATCGGCATCGCCGGCATGGACCGCCTGGTCCAGCGCAACGTGCTCGCCATGAGCGGTCGGGCGGTCGAGGCGGCCGGTGACGTGAACACCCTGCTGTTGGACAAGACCGGCACGATCACCCTGGGCAACCGGCAGGCCGCCGAGTTCCTTCCGGTGGAGGGGGTGACCGCCGCCGAGGTAGCCGACGCCGCCCAGCTCTCCAGCCTCGCCGACGAGACCCCCGAGGGTCGATCGGTGGTGGTGCTAGCCAAGAACGAGTTCGGCCTGCGCGAGCGGGAACCGGGCCTCATCCCGCACGCCACCTTCGTGCCGTTCACCGCGCAGACCCGGATGAGCGGCGTGGACCTCACCCCCGACACCGGCGTCGACGGCGGGGCCACCGAGCCGGTTCGGCGGATCCGCAAGGGCGCCGCCGCGGCCGTGATGAAGTGGGTCCGGGAGAACGGCGGCCACCCCACCGAGCAGGTGGGGCAGCTGGTCGACGAGATCAGCGGCATCGGTGGCACTCCGCTCGTCGTCGCCGAGCACATCGAGGGCCAGGTGGCCCGGACCCTCGGCGTCATCCACCTCAAGGACGTGGTCAAGGCCGGCATGCGGGAGCGGTTCGACGAGATGCGCCGGATGGGCATCCGGACCGTGATGATCACCGGTGACAACCCGCGGACCGCGAAGGCCATCGCGGACGAGGCCGGGGTGGACGACTTCCTGGCCGAGGCCACCCCGGAGGACAAGCTCGCGCTGATCCGCAAGGAGCAGGAGGGCGGCCGGCTGGTCGCGATGACCGGGGACGGCACCAACGACGCACCGGCCCTGGCCCAGGCGGATGTCGGCGTGGCGATGAACACCGGTACGTCGGCCGCGAAGGAGGCCGGCAACATGGTCGACCTCGACTCCGACCCGACCAAGCTGATCGAGATCGTGGAGATCGGGAAGCAACTGCTGATCACCCGGGGCGCCCTCACCACGTTCAGCATCGCCAACGACGTGGCGAAGTATTTCGCGATCATTCCGGCGATGTTCGCCGGCATCTACCCCTCGCTGGACGCGCTGAACATCATGCGGCTGCACAGCCCCGAGTCGGCGATCCTCGCCGCGGTCATCTTCAACGCGCTGGTGATCATCGCGCTGATCCCGCTCGCCCTGCGCGGCGTGCGCTACCGACCCGCGGCGGCGTCGGCGCTGCTCAGCCGCAACCTGCTGGTCTACGGCCTCGGCGGCATCGTGGTGCCGTTCATCGGGATCAAGCTCATCGACCTGCTCATCCAGTTCATCCCAGGGATCTGACCATGCGTATTCCCAGTTGGTTCTCCACCCACCTCGCCGCGCTGCGCGCGCTGCTGGTCTTCACCGTGCTGCTCGGGCTGGCGTACCCGCTGGCCCTGGTCGCCGTCGGCCGGCTGCCCGGCCTCGACGCCCACGCCGACGGCTCGCTGGTCATCGCGAACGGCCGGACCGTCGGCAGCACCCTGATCGGCCAGTCCTTCACCGACGCGGACGGCAACCCCGTCCCGCGCTACTTCCAGTCCCGCCCGTCGGCGGCCGGCGACGGCTACGACCCGACCGCCACCGCGGCCTCCAACCTCGGCCCGGAGAGCGTGGTCGACACCATCGCCACCGACCCGGAAGAGTCGACCCAGAGCCTGCTCACCCAGGTCTGCGCCCGCAGCGTTGCCGTCGGCCAGCTCGACGGCGTCGACGGGCGGCGGCCCTACTGCACCCCGGACGGGGTCGGCGCGGTGCTGGCGGTGTTCCACCGCGACGGGCTCACCGGCCCGGTCACCCGGGCGGTCAGCGTCAACCAGGCCGCCCCCGCCACCCCGTTCGTCGCCTCCTGGCAGGGCGTGCCGGTGGAGCCGGCGAAGCCGGGCGAGGACTACGTCGCCGCCGGCGGCGTGATCGTCCCGGTCCGGGGCGACGCTCCGGCCGACCCGGCGGTGCCCGCGGACGCGGTCACCGCCAGCGGCAGCGGCCTCGACCCGCACATCAGCCCGGCGTACGCCGAGATCCAGGTGGCCCGGGTGGCGCGGGAGCGCCGCGCGGACCCGGCGGAGGTCCGCCGCCTCGTCGCCGCGCACACCACCGGCCGGACGCTCGGCTTCATGGGCGCCCCCGGGGTGAACGTGCTGAAGCTGAACCTCGCCCTCGACGAGACGTTCCCCGCCCGCTGAACCGCCCGCCGGGCGGCCCCCGACGGCCCGCCCGGCGGACCCGGCGCGCGCCCGGGCGGGCCGCCGCCGCGAGAGGATGTTCCCGTGCCACGTGGAGAACTGCGCATCTACCTGGGCGCCGCGCCCGGCGTCGGCAAGACGTACGCGATGCTGGAGGAAGCCCAGCGGCGCACCGAGCGCGGCACCGACGTGGTGATCGGGCTGGTCGAGACCCACGGTCGCCCGCACACCGCCGCGATGATCGGCGACCTGGAACAGGTGCCCCGCCGGACCGTCGCCTACCGCGGCGCCGAATTCACCGAGATGGACGTCGACGCCGTGCTGGCCCGTCGTCCGGAGGTCACCGTGGTCGACGAGCTGGCGCACACCAACGTGCCCGGCTCCCGGCACGAGAAGCGCTGGCAGGACATCCAGGAGCTGCTCGACGCCGGCATCTGCGTGCTCTCGACGGTCAACGTCCAGCACCTGGAGTCGATCAACGACGTCGTAGCCCAGATCACCGGCACCACCCAGCGCGAGACCGTGCCCGACCAGATCGTCCGGGCCGCCGAGCAGGTCGAGCTGGTCGACATGACACCGGAGGCGCTGCGCCGCCGGATGGCCCACGGCAACATCTACCGGCCCGACAAGATCGACGCCGCGCTGGGCAACTACTTCCGGGTCGGCAACCTCACCGCGCTGCGCGAACTGGCCCTGCTCTGGCTCGCCGACAAGGTCGACGAGCAGCTCGACGCGTACCGCGCCCAGCAGGGGATCTCCGACACCTGGGAGGCCCGGGAGCGGGTGGTGGTCGCGCTGACCGGCGGGCCGGAGGGGGAGACCCTGGTCCGGCGGGCCGCCCGGATCGCCGCCCGGAGCAAGGGCGCCGACCTGCTCGCCGTGCACGTGGCCCGCAGCGACGGCCTGGCCGGCGCGGACCCGGCCCAGCTCGCCCGGCAGCGGGTGCTGGTGGAGAGCCTCGGCGGCACGTATCACCAGGTGCTGGGCGTCGACATCCCGGCCGCGCTGCTGGACTTCGCGCGCGGCGTCAACGCCACCCAGCTGGTGCTCGGCGCGAGCCGGCGGGGGCGCTTCGCGCAGCTGTTCTCCCGGGGCGTCGGGGTGACCACCGCGGCGCTGTCCGGGCCGATCGACGTACACCTGGTCACCCACCCCCAGGCCGGCCGGGGCCGGCGCGGGTCGGCGGTGCCGGCGGCGCTGTCCCGGCGGCGCCGGCTGCTCGGGTTCGCCCTCGCCGGGCTGGGCATGCCGCTGCTGACCGTGCTGTTGTCGCTGCCCGACCTCAGCCTCACCAACGACATCCTGCTCTTCCTCGCCGGTGTCGTGGGGGTGGCGCTCGTTGGCGGGCTCTGGCCGGCGCTGGTCGCCGCGCTCGGCGGGTCGGTGCTGCTCAACTGGTTCTTCACTCCGCCCTTCCACACGCTGACCATCGCCGAGGCCGACAACCTCCTCGCCCTCGCCGTCTTCGTCGGCGTCGCGGTCGCGGTCAGCTGGGTGGTCGATGTCGCCGCCCGGCGGACCCGGGAGGCCGCCCGCGCGTCCGCCGACGCGCAGACCCTGGCCACGGTCGCCGGCGGCGTGCTGCGCGGCGAGCGGCCGTTGCCCGCCCTGCTCGACCGGCTCCGGGAGACCTTCGCGCTGCGCGCGGTCAGCGTGCTGGAAATGGTCGCCGACGCCGAGGGGCGGCCCGGGCGGGACCGCGAGGAGGACGCCTGGCGGGTGGTGGCCAGTGTCGGCGAGGCGCCGGCGGGCAGCCCCAGCGCGGGGGAGACCGCGGTACCGGTGGACGACCGGCTCACCGTCGTGCTCTCCGGCCGGCGGCTGGAGGCCGCCGACCGGCGCATCGTCGAGGCGTTCGCCGCCCAGGCCGCCGTCGCGCTCCGCCAGGAGCGTCTCGCCGAGGAGGCGGCCACCGCGCGGCCCCTCGCGGAGGCCGACCGGATGCGCACCGCGCTGCTCGCCGCGGTCAGCCACGACCTGCGTACGCCCCTGGCCTCGGCGAAGGCCGCGGTGAGCAGCCTGCGCAGCCCGGACATCGAGTTCGACGCCGACGACCGCGAGGAGCTGCTCGCCACCGCCGACGAGTCGCTGGACCGGCTCGGTCGGCTGGTGGCGAACCTGCTGGACATGAGCCGCCTGCAGGCCGGGGCGCTGGGCGTCACCCGGACCCCGATCGGGTTGGAGGACGCCGTACCCCGGGCCCTGGACGAGCTCGGGCCGGTCGCGGCCGACGTCACCACGGACATCCCGGCCGACCTGCCGGCCGCCAGCGCCGACCCCGGGCTGCTGGAACGGGTCCTGGTCAACATCGTGGCCAACGCGCTGCGGCACAGCCCGCCCGGGCAGCCGCCCACGATCACCGGCAGCGCCCACGCCGGGCAGGTGGAGCTGCGGGTCATCGACACCGGGCCGGGCATTCCCGAGGACCAGTGGGAGCACGTGTTCCTGCCGTTCCAGCGCCTCGGCGACCGGGACAATCAGACCGGGGTCGGCCTCGGGCTGGCCCTGTCCCGTGGGCTGGCCGAGGCGATGGGTGGCAGCATCACCCCCGAGACCACCCCCGGCGGAGGGCTGACCATGGTGCTGCGGTTGCCCGCCACCGCGCAGGGCATGTCGGAAGGGCCGCAGGAATGACCCGCATCCTGGTCGTCGACGACGAACCGCAGATCCTGCGCGCCCTGCGGATCAACCTGCGGGCCCGGGGATACGACGTCGAGGTCGCCGCCACCGGCGCCGCCGCGCTCAGGGCCGCGGCCAGCCACCCACCCGACCTGGTGGTGCTCGACCTGGGCCTGCCCGACATCGACGGGACCGAGGTCATCCGGGGGCTGCGCGGCTGGACCAGCGTGCCGATCATCGTGCTCTCCGGCCGGGCCGGCAGCGAGGACAAGGTCGCTGCCCTGGACGCCGGCGCCGACGACTACGTCACCAAGCCGTTCGGCGTCGACGAACTGCTGGCCCGGATCCGCGCCGTCACCCGCCGGCTGGCCACCTCAGCGGCGGACGCCTCGGCCGCCGGCACGGCCACGCCCCGGGTGGGCCGGCACACCGTCAACCTGGTCGACCGCACCGTCGTTCGCGACGACGGCGCCGAGGTGCGGCTCACTCCCACCCAGTGGGCGATGTTGGAGAAGCTGCTCCGCCACCCCGGCAAGCTGATCAGCCAGCGCCAGCTGCTGCACGACGTGTGGGGGCCGGAGTACCAGAACGAGACCAACTACCTGCGGCAGTACATGGCGCAGCTGCGGCGCAAGCTCGAGGACGATCCGGCCCGCCCCCGGCACCTCATCACCGAACCCGGCATGGGCTACCGCTACCGGCCCTGACCGCCGCTGACCCGGTGCCGGACCCGGCCGGCACGGGCCAGCGGGCGGGACCGCAGGTTCTGTGGCCAGGGTTCTTCCAGAGAACGACCGGCAGGCGGAGGTTCCGGTCGGGCGCTGATATCGTCGGCGCCCGACCGGCGGCGGGCCGGCCGGACGACTCACGACTGGACGGTCGCCGGTGACCCGGGTACGCACGCTCCTTCCCCCGGCGCTGCTGGCCCTGGTGCTGCTCGCGCTGGTCGTCTCGGGCATCCGGCCGTACGACCGGCTCACCTGGCTGCTGGAGACGGTCTGGGTGATCGTGGGGGTGCCGGTGGTGCTGCTCACCTGGCGCCGCTTCCCGCTCAGCACACTGCTGTGCTGCCTGCTCGCGACGCACGCCACGATCCTCATCGTGGGTGGGCACTACAGCTACGCGCGTACCCCGGTCGGTGACTGGGCGCGCGAGGTGTTCGACCTGTCCCGCAACCCGTACGACCGGCTCGGTCACTTCGCCCAGGGCTTCGTGCCGGCGATCCTGGTCCGGGAGGTCCTGGTCCGTCGTTCCCCGTTGCGCGGCAGCCGCTGGCTCGCCCCGCTGGTGGTCTGCGCCTGCCTGGCCTTCAGCGCGTTCTTCGAGATGATCGAGTGGTGGGCGGCGGTGGCCGGCGGGTCGGCGGCCGACGACTTCCTGGCCACCCAGGGCGACGTCTGGGACACCCAGTGGGACATGTTCCTCGCGCTGGTCGGCGCGGTCACCTCGGTGGCGCTGCTCGGCCGGCTGCACGACCGCCAACTGCCGCCGCCCGGACCCGCCGTGGGCGGCCCCGACCACTACCCCGGCCGCTGATCAGGCGCGGTACGCCAGGTCGACCATCATGCCCGTCTCGGCGTGGTAGATGTTGTGGCAGTGGGTCATCCACCGGCCCGGGTTGTCGGCGTCGAGGTCGACGGTGACGGTCTGTCGGGGCAGCACGACGACGGTGTCCTTGCGGGCGCCGCCGCCGGCCACCGCGAAGGTGTGCCCGTGCACGTGCATCGGGTGGAACATCGTGCTGGTGTTGACGAACTCCAGGCGCACCCGCTCGCCGCGCCGGACCAGCAGCGGCTCGGCGTCGGGCCAGGTCGCCCCGTTGATCGTCCACCGGTACGGCATCATCGACCCGGCCAGCTCCAGCCGGTGCACCCGGTCCGGCCGGCGGTCGGCCAGCGCCACGTCGTCGGCCGCGCGCAGCGTCGCGCAGGTCAACACCGTCCGGTCCAGTTCGGCCGGGCGGATCGTCGGCGGTGGCCCCTCGCCGCCGCCGGTACGGACCACCGCCAGGCCCTGCCCGGTCTTGCCCTCGGCCACCGCCACCAGGGGGAAGACCCCGTCGGCCAGCTCCACGATGACGTCGGCGCGTTCCCCCATGGCCAGCAGCAGCGCGTCAACCGTGGCCGGCCGGACTCCGAAGCCGTCGGTGTGCGTGACGGTCAGCCGATGCCCGCCCAGCGCGACCCGGTAGGCGGTGTCCGCGCCGGCGTTGACCAGCCGGATCCGCACCCGCTGCCCGGGTCGGCCGTGGAACGTGACCGGGGCCGCCGGCACCCGGCCGTTGACCAGGTGGTGCGGGTACGCGACGTCGCCGGCACCGCCCAGCAGCGGCGACGTCATCGACTCCATCCCGCCCATCGTCATGCCGGACATCCCGCCCATCGAACCGTGGCCCATCCCGCCCATCGAACCGTGGCCCGTCCCGCCCATCGAACCGTGGCCCATCCCGCCGAGGGCGGCTAGCACGGCGTCCGGGGTACGTCCCGTGCCGTCCACCCAGTCGTCGAGCACCACGATCCACTCGGCGTCGTACCGGCCCGGCTCGTGCGGGTCGTCGACGACGAGGACGCCGTGCAGCGCGCGGTCGAGCTGCACCCCGGAGTGCGGGTGGTAGAAGTAGGTGCCCGGATCGGGAGCGGTGAACTCGTAGGTGTGCCGGCCGCCCGCCGGGATGGGCGCCTGGGTGAGCCCCGGCACCCCGTCCATGTCGTTGCGCAGCGCGACGCCGTGCCAGTGCACGCTGGTCGGCGCGGGCAGCTCGTTGACCACGTCCACCCGGACCAGGTCGCCGGCGCGGGCCCGGATCAGCGGGCCGGGGGCCTGCTCGGCGTACCCCCAGGTGGAGACCGTGACCCCGCCCAGGTCGATGGTCGCGGGTCGGGGCCGGAGGGTGGCGCGGACGGTGCCGGCGCCCGGCCGGCGGCGGGCCGCCTCGGTCCGGGCGACCAGGTCGGCGTCCGGGGTGACCAGGCGCGGGTCGAACGCGCCGCCCGCCCATGCGGCGGCCCCGGCGGTGCCGGCGAGCCCGGCCGCGCCCGCGATGCCCGTCAGCAGGCGACGCCGGGTGATGGTGGGTCTCATCGCTGCTCGTCGGTGGGGGAGCGACGCCGCTCCGCCACGTCCGAGCCTGCCGCCACCGCCGCACCTCGGGGTATGGCACGACGGCCCGGCGGCGGGGGGCCGAAGGTCACCTTCCGCCGGCCCTCCCGCGGGGACGGTGGGTCACGGCGTGCCGGTCCACCGCCGGTTGGCGTGGCGCCGGCGCAGCACGTAGAGCAGCGCGCTCGCCGCGAAGAGCGCCGCGCTCACCGCCAGCCAGCGGCCCAGCATCGACCGGGGCGCCAGGCCGGTCGCCGAGGAGTAGGTGCCGTCACCGAGACCGAGCACGCCCGGCAGGTAGACCAGGAAGAGCAGGCCGGCGGCGAGCGCCGGCACCCGGACGTGGTTCAGCGCCGACGGGCCGGGTCGTCCACCGAGGGCGCCCCGGAGCAGCCGGTCGGCCGACGCGTACACCGGGAAGAGGACCAGGTCGTGGGCGATCACCGCGCCGAGGAACCAGAGCAGCATCCGACCGGCGGTGGCCTCGCCGGACAGCCGCAGCGCGATCCAACCGGTCACCGCGAAGCAGCCCAGCAGGAGCAGCAGGTGCCAGGGTGCCGCCGCGTACGCGCGCCGGAACTCAGCCATCGGCCCGCTCCTCGAAGCTGATCTCGCGGACCCACTTGGTGCAGTGCACCCCGGGCAGCGCGGGCACGATGATCCGCGCCGGGTAGCCGTGGTCCGGGCTGAGGTCGACGCCGTTGACCCGCAGGGCGAGCAGCGCGTCGGCGTCGCGTACCTGGTTGCCGGCGAGGGTGGCCTGACTGAACAGGCCGGCGCGTTCCAGCGACCTGACCCGGGCCGCCGCCGGGTTGGTCGACCCGACCAGGGCGGCGAGGTCGCGCAGCCGGACCCCGGTCCAGGTCTGCGAGGTGGACCAGCCCTCCACGCAGGCGATCGGCAGGGTGGCGGTGTGCTGCGCCATGCCGAGCAGCCGGTCGCGGTCCAGCTCGACCGCGCGCCCGCCGCCGCGCAGGGTCAGCCGCCAGCCCGGGCCGGTCTGCTCCGGCGTGACACCGGCCGCGGCGACGCTGCGGTTGACCGGGAAGCCCGTGGGACCGTCGTCGTGCTGACGCCCCCGGGGCAGCAGCAGCGCGGTGCGGCGCAGCGCGTCGACGCTCTGCCCGATGGTCAGCGCCGCCAGCAGCAGCGAGCCGCCGCCGACCAGGGTCAGCACCCCGCGCCGGCTCATCGTCGCCGGCCCCGGCCGGCGGACCACCAGGCCGTCCGGATCCGCCGGCTCCGGCCCGGTCCGCTCCAGCGGGGCACGCCCGAAGCCCGGCCCCCGTAGCGCGGTGACCAACCGGGGCAGCTTGATCGCCACATGGGTGACCAGCGCGGCGGTGAAGACCCAGGCGCCGAACCAGTGCGCGGTGTAGAAGTCGAACCCGAACAGGTAGGCGTACTGGATGTTGAGCAGGCCGGTGACCGTCTGGAAGAGGATCCCGCCGACCAGCAGCAGCAGCGACAGCCGCTCCAGCAGTTGGGCGACCGAGCGGGCCGGCGGCCAGTCGAAGAGCTTCGGCACCACCGACCAGAGCTTGCCCAGCACCACCGGGACCAGCACGATTCCCAGCGTCACGTGCAGCCCCTGGGTGACCCGGAACAGCCACGCCGGCCGGGTCGGCCAGTCGAAGACCGGCGGGTGCAGCCAGCCCACGTCACGCGGGAACGCCTGGTCGAAGCGGGGGCCGTAGGCGATCCAGTCGAGCAGCCCGGTGACGATCACCAGTGGCAGGGTGGCCAGCAGCACCGCACCGAGCACCGAGGTCAACCAGGGGCCGCGCACCGGGCTGCGCCAGGCGCGGTCGGCCGCGTCGACGCCCGGTGGCCGGTGGCGGTCCAGACTCCGCCACAGCCGCGCCGGGAAGGCGTACGGCGGGCCGTCCGGACCGGCCGGTGGCGGCGGGCTGGCGGGCACGGGTCCTCCTGGTGGACGCGGGGTCTGGGCCCGACCCCGGTGGTCGGCCCCTTCAGCAGGACGCTAGACGCCGGAGCCGCCGACCGGCCGGTTTCGCCGCATTACCGAAGGCTTACCGCCGTCCCTTACGGACCGCTGACGTCCGCGCCGAACCCGTCCGCCGGGGGGCCGGGTGCCCTAGCGTGAACCGAATGCGGGTACTCGTCACCGGCGCGGCCGGGTTCATCGGATCGCAGATCGCCGACCTGCTGGTCGCCGAGGGGCACGAGGTGGTCGCCCTGGACGCGCTGCTGCCTCAGGCGCACGGCGGCGAGCTGCCGCAGTGGTCCCGGCGGCACGACCCGGTGGTCGGCGACGTCCGCGACCCCGCACTGCTGGACCGGCTGCTCTCCGGCGTGGACGCGGTCTGCCACCAGGCGGCCATGGTGGGGCACGGGCTGGACCCGTCGGACGCCCCCGACTACGCCAGCCACAACGACTACGGCACGGCGGTGCTGCTCGCCGCCATGCACCGGGCCGGGGTGTCCCGGCTGGTGCTGGCCAGCTCGATGGTGGTCTACGGCGAGGGGCGCTACGCCTGCGCCCGGCACGGCGTGGTCCGTCCCGCCCCGCGCCGCCCCGCCGACCTGACCGCCGGCCGGTACGACCCGACCTGCCCGGACTGCGGCGGGACGCTCGACTCCGCGCTGGTGCCCGAGGACGCTCCGCTGGAGCCGCGCAGCACGTACGCGGCCACCAAGCTGGCCCAGGAGCACCTGGCCGCCGCGTGGGCCCGGCAGACCGGGGGCGGTGTCTGGGCGCTGCGCTACCACAACGTCTACGGTCCCCGGATGCCCCGCGACACCCCGTACGCCGGGGTGGCCTCGCTGTTCCGCTCCGCGCTGGCCGACGGTCGCCCACCCCGCGTGTACGAGGACGGCCGGCAGCGCCGCGACTTCGTGCACGTCACCGACGTGGCCCGGGCCAACCTGCTGGCGCTCAGCGCGCCGGCCCCGGACGGCCTGATCCCGGTGAACGTCTGTTCCGGTGAGCCGCACACCGTCGGCGAGCTGGCCGCGGCGCTGGCCGAGGCGATGGGCGGCCCGGAGCCGGTGGTGGTCGGCGGCGCGCGGGCGGCCGACGTCCGGCACGTGGTGGCGGACCCGCGCCGGGCCCGCGCGCTGCTCGGCTACGCCGCGCGGGTCGGGTTCGTCGACGGGGTGACCGCCTTCGCCACCGACCCGCTGCGCGAGCCCGCCGCCGTCGCCGGCTGACCCGCCGGGTCCAACGGTCAGGAGACGGTCAGCAGGAGGTGGTTGACGGCCAGCGCGGTCAGCGCCTGGCCGGCCAGCCACCAGCGGCGGGCCGGCGTGGGCAGGTGCGCGACGGCGACCAGCAGCCAGACCACGAACGGCAGCCAGATCCGCTCCACCTCGGCCTTGCTCATCCCGGACAGGTCGGCGGCGAGCACCGCCAGCGCGGCGGCCGCCGGCAGCAGCACCGTCGGCCCGAGGCCGCGCACCCGGCCGACGAGCGCCGCGACCCGGCTGCCGAACACCGACCCGGGAGCCGGATCGGTGACCACCCAGCCGCCGAGCCGGGCCGGCGGGCGGGCCACGGCGACCGGGGTGGACCCCGGCGACCGCCACCGGGCGTGGGCGGTGCGCAGGGTGCGGTACAGCGCCGGCCCGAGCACCGGGCCGGCCGACAGCAGCAGCGCGGCCAGGTTCGCCCAGACCCAGTAGCCGTACGGGCGGTCGGCCGCCCAGCCCTGGTAGTAGCGCTCGACCACCCGGTCGTACCCCTCCCACCAGCGGAAGCCGGCGGCCACGAAGGCGACCACCACCGCGGTGACGCCGGCCGCCCCGGCCAGCAGCGCGGCCCGCCGGCGGTCCCGGCGCAGCGCGACCACGGCCAGCGCCAGCGCCCCCACCAGCACGAACCCGTACGACAGGTGCAGCGCGAAACCGAGCAGCACCCCGCCGGCCAGCGCGGCGACCGGCCCGCGTACCGCGAGCAGGGCGAGGCCGGCGGCGACCACCCCGGTGAAGATCGCGTCGCCGGAGGCGCCCAACCAGACCGCGCCCGGCAGCAGCACCAGGAACGGCAGCACCGCCCGGGCCGCCTCGGCGGCGCCCAGCGCCCGCAGGGTCACCGGCACCGAGACGGCGACGGTCGCGCCGACCAGCACGCAGCACAGCGCGGCGGCGGTGCCCCCGCCCAGGCCGACCCGGTCCAGCCAGACGAAGACCAGCAGGGCGCCCGGCGGATGTCCGGCGGTGTGGGTGGACCAGGAGTCGGGCTGGAAGTCCAGGATCCGGTCGGTGAAGCCGGCCAGCATCCGGGGGATGTCGGCCACCCCGGGCACCTCGTGCAGGTACTCCGCCTGCGGGGTGAGCCGCCGGGTCAACCCCCTCGACCAGCCGTCGACCAGCGCCAGGGCCAGCGTCCAGGCCACCGCGGCGAGCCAGCCGGCGGCCAGCAGCGGCCCCCACCGGGCGGTCCGCGCCCAGCGCAGCCCCGGCCCGAGCACGGCCGCCGCCACCAGCACCGCCAGCGGGGTGCCCCACCCGACGTGCGGGTGCCAGGTGGCGTAGGCCGGCGCGGCGTCCGCGTGCAGGCCCGCGCCGCGCCGGTTGAGCACGATCCCGACGGTCACGGCGGCGGTGAGCAGCGCCGCCTCGACGGCCAGCACGAGCAGGTCGCCCCGGCCACGGGCCGGCGCGCGGTCCGCGACGGGGGAGCGGGGGAGGGCGGTGGCGGGTCTCATGTCGACCGGACGGTACGGCCCGCGCCCGCCACCCGTCAGCCGAACCGCCGGCCCGTCACCGGACGGTAAGAAGTGGCGGCGCGGTAAGGGTTCCGTAAGGCCGATCGGGGCCCGCGCGAGCGGCTTCGGTCCTAGCGTCGGCAGTATGCCGACACAGATCGACGTGGTGCTGCCGTGCCTCGACGAGGCCGCCGCCCTGCCCGGCGTGCTGACCGCGCTGCCGCCCGGCTACCGGGCGATCGTGGTGGACAACGGCTCGCGGGACGGCTCGCCGGAGGTGGCCGCCCGGCACGGCGCCCGGGTGGTGCACGAAGCCCGCCGGGGCTACGGCGCGGCGGTGCACGCCGGAATCGAGGCCGCCGACACGGAGCTGGTCTGCGTCCTCGACGCGGACGGCTCCTTCGACCCTGGCGAGCTGCCCGCGCTGGTCGCCGCGGTGGCCGACGGGCGGGCGGACCTGGCGGTGGGCCGCCGCCGACCGGTCCGGGCCGGGGTCTGGCCTTGGCACGCCCGCGCCGGCACCGCGCTGGTGGCCGCGCTGCTGCGGCACCGGGGCGTACCGCTGCGGGACCTCAGCCCGATCCGGGTGGCCCGCCGGGAGGAACTGCTCGCCCTCGGGGTCACCGACCGGGCCTTCGGGTACCCGCTGGAGCTGCTGATCCGCGCCGCCGCGGCGGGCTGGCGGATCCACGAGCGCGACGTCGCGTACGCCCCGCGCGCCGCCGGCACCCGCTCCAAGGTCTCCGGCTCGGTACGCGGCACCCTGCGCGCCACCCGCGACTTCGCCGCCGTGCTGCGCACCGTGGACGGCCGACGGTGACCGTGCTGCTGGTGGTGGCCAAGGCGCCGGTGCCCGGTGCGGTGAAGACCCGGCTCTGCCCGCCGGCGACCCCCGAGCAGGCGGCCCGGATCGCCGCCGCCGCGCTGCGCGACACCCTGGACGCCGTCGCCGCCACCCCGGGGGTGACGCCGGTGCTCTCGCTGGCCGGCCGGTTCGCCGACGCCGAGGACGGGATGGCGCTGGCCGCCGCGGTCGCCGACTGGCCGGTGCTGGCGCAGCGGGGCGAGGACTTCGCGGCCCGGCTGGCGCACGCCCACGCCGACGTCGCGGCGGCGTACCCGGGTCGGCCGGTGCTCCAGATCGGCATGGACACCCCGCAGCTGACCCCGGCGCGGCTGGCTGCCGCCGTCCGCCGGCTCGACCTGGCCGGCACCGACGCGGTGCTGGGCCGGGCCGCCGACGGCGGCTGGTGGGCGCTGGGCCTGCGCGACCCCCGGCACGCGGCCGCCCTGCGGACGGTACCGATGTCCACCGCCGATACCGGGCGGCTCACCTGGGCGGCGCTCGCCGAACGGGGCCTGCGGATCGCGGCGCTGGCGGTGCTGCGCGACGTCGACGGCTGGGCCGACGCCCTCGCGGTGGCCGGTACGGTCCGCGGCGGCCGGTTCGCCCGCCAGGTCGCCGCCCTGCGGCGTGCCACGCTGGTGGGAGGGGGCCGGTGAGCGTCGACGGCTTCGCCACCGCGCTGCGCGACCGGGGGGCCGACGCGCACTGGCTGGTGCACGCCGACGGGGCCCGCAGCCGGCTGCCGGTGGACCGCTGGCACGGGCCGGCCGAGCCGGCCGTCGTGGCGGTGGTCGCCCGCTGCGCCGGCCCGACGCTGGACCTGGGCTGCGGACCGGGCCGGCTCACGCTGGCGCTGACCCGGGCCGGGCTCACCACGCTCGGCGTCGACGTGTCGCCCCGCGCGGTGGCGCTGACCCGGGCCCGCGGCGCGGTCGCCGTCCAGGCCGACCTGTTCGCGCCGCTGCCCGCCGAGGGCCGGTGGGCGCACGTGGTGTTGCTGGACGGCAACATCGGCATCGGCGGTGACCCCGCCGCGCTGCTGCGCCGGTGCCGGTCGTTGCTCCGCCCGGCGGGCACCGCCCTGGTGGAGCTGGACCCGCCCGGCTCGGGCACCTGGCAGGGGCAGGCGCACGTCCTGTCCGGCCGGTACCGGGGGCCGGCGTTTCGCTGGGCGCGGCTGGACACCCGAGCGGTGCACGTCCCGGCAGCCGCGGCGGGGCTGGTCGTGCGGGACGTGTTCGCGGCCGGTCACCGCTGGTTCGCCGAGCTGGCCGCCGACTGACCGACGGCGGAGCGGTCCGCTCGGCCCGGCCAGGCGGGGGCGGGGCGAGCGGAGCGGGCGTGGGCGGCGGCGAGAGGATGTCGCCAGAGTTCGTATGACTCTCCGTCATAATCATGACGCAGAGTCATACCGCTCTCCGCCACGAGTGGGGGGTGGACACTACGGTCCGTGGCCCTCAGGCTGAGCGGTCCGTAGCCCGCAGGCCGAGCGTCAGGCGGAGGCCAGCGGTAACCGGACCACGAACCGGCAACCGCCGGTGACGTTGCGGACCTCGACCCGGCCGCCGTGCGCCTCGACCAGGCCGCGCACGATCGCCAGGCCCAGCCCGCCGGAGCCCTCGATCCCGCCGTTGCCCGGTCGCGGCGTGCGGGCCGGCTCGCCCCGGAACGCCACGTCGAACAGCCGGGGCAGGTCACCCTCGGGGATGCCGCCGCAGGTGTCCGCGACGGCCAGCCAGGCGTCGTCACCGTCCCGGCCGGCGTCCACCCGGACCGTGCCGTCGTCCGGGGTGTAGCGGACGGCGTTGAGCAGCAGGTTCCCTACCACCCGGGCCAGCTCCGGCTCGCTGGCGGTCACCGTCGGCCAGCCCGACTCGGCGGCGACCAGCCGGATCCGGCGGGCCGCGGCGAGCGGCGCGGTGCCGGCCAGCGCGTCGGAGACCACGTCGCCCAGCGGTACGGCCGACAGCGACAGCCGCAGCGCCCCGGCGTTGATCCGGGACAGCTCGAACAGGTCGTCGACCAGCCGGGTCATCCGGTCGGTCTCCACCCGGATCCGCCGGTGGTACTCGTGGACCGTGGCCCGGTCGGCGACCACCCGGTCCTCCAGCGCCTCGGCCATCGCCCGCAGCCCGGCCAGCGGGGTGCGCAGGTCGTGCGACACCCAGGCGACCAGGTCCCGGCGTCCTTTCTCGATCCGCCGCTCCCGCTCCCGGGCCTGGTCGGCCCAGACCGCCGCGGCGGCGAGCCGGCGCCCGAAGAGCCAGCCGACGGCGAGGCTGACCACCGCCGCCGCCGAGACGGTGATCAGCACGACCTCCAGGTCGTGCGGGGAGAGGAACATCGCCTCGGCGATCACCGCGACGCCGGCGACCACCGCGGCCACCGTCATCGCCAGCAGCAGGAAGATGTGCACGGTGATCGACCGGCCGCGCAGCAGCCGCAGCGCGCCGGCACCAAGCAGGCCGACGATGCCGGCCGCCCCGAGCGCCGCGCCGAAGATCAGGGCGAGGTCAGCCATCGGCCGGCTCGTACCGGTAGCCGACGCCCCAGACCGTGACGATCCGGCGCGGGTCGGCCGGGTCCGTCTCGATCTTCTCCCGCAGCCGGCGCACGTGGACCGTGACGGTCGACTGGTCACCGAAGCGCCAGCCCCAGACCCGCTCCAGCAGCTCGGCCCGGCGGAACGCCCGCGCCGGATGCCGCATCAGGTGCGCCAGCAGGTCGAACTCGCGCAGGGTGAGGGCCAGCTCCCGGCCGTGCAGCCGGGCCACCCGGGGGCCGGTCTCCACGGTGAGGCCACCGTCGGTCAGCACCTCCGGCGTCGCGCCCGGCGGCTCGCCGCCGGCCCGGCGCAGCACCGAACGGACCCGCAGCACCAGCTCGCGGGGGGAGAAGGGCTTGCTGAGGTAATCATCCGCGCCCAGTTGCAGGCCGAGGATCCGGTCGGCCTCGTCGCCCCGCGCGGTCAACATCACGATGGGTACGCCGTCCGGCCGCTCCCGCAGCCGTCGGCACACCTCCAACCCGTCCAGCACCGGCAGCATCAGGTCCAGCACCACCAGCTGCGGCGGCGCGGCGGCCACGGCGGCGAGCGCGGCGGCGCCGTCCCCGACGTGGTCCACCTGGTAGCCGGCGTGCTCCAGGTACCGGCACACCACGTCGCTCACCGTCCGGTCGTCGTCGACGACCAGCACCCGTTGCGCCACCGGCATACCTCCCCCTCGTGCCGGCCAGCGTAGTCGCGGCCCGTCCCGACGGCGGTACGCGGAAACCTTGCGATGTCCTTACGACTGCGGGCTCGCCTCCGGTACCCGGATACGGGCTTACCGTTGGAGGATGAGCATCGACGAGGACTGGGTGCCCGCGCACTGCACCCTGCCGACGGAGGCCCGGCCACTGCGGGTCGTCGAGTTCGACGACCTCTTCGCCAGCGCACTGCGCGGACAGCGCCGGCTGGCGCCGACCCGACTGCGCTGGGAGTTCGACCCGGCGGCCGAGCGGACCGTCCGGGACCTGGTCGACCGGGAGACCGCCTGCTGCGGGTTCTTCACCTTCACGGTGGTACCGCTCGGCGCGTCACTGCGGGTCGACGTCGAGGTGCCGGACGCCCGGACGGACGTCCTGGACGCGCTCGCCTCGCGGGCCGGCCGGGGGCTGCCAGGCTGAGCGCCGCGGGCCGGCCGCCCGCCTCAGCCGTCGGCGCAGCGCTCCGACAGGGCGTAGCGCATCAGGACGACGTCGCCGATCTGCCGGACCTCCGCCAGCCGGGCCCGCCGCCCCGGGTGCCAGGGGAAGGCGCCGTCGCCGACGAACCGGGGCGCCCGCCGGTCCCCGACGAAGAACGGGGCGACCACCAGGTGCAGCTCGTCGGCGAGCCCGGCGGTGAGGAACCGCGCGTGCACCATGCCGCCGCCCTCCACCATCAACCGCCCCACCCCGCGGCCGGCCAGGTCCGCCAGCAGCCGTTGAAGGTCCAGCGGGTCGCCGGCGTCCACCACCGTGGCGAGCCCGTCGAGCAGCGCGGTGGTCCGCCCCGCCGCCGGGCTCGCGCAGTAGACGATCTTCTCGGCGTCGCCGACGGTGAAGAAGCGTGCGGTCGGGTCCAGCTCGCCCCGGGCGGTCAGCGTCACCTTCACCGGCGAGGACGGAAGCCCGGCCGCCTCGCGGGCCGCGCGCAACCGCTCCGCGCGGATCACCAGCCGCGGGTCGTCCCGGCGGACCGTTCCGGCGCCGACCAGGATCGCGTCGCAGCCGGCCCGGACCCCGTCGATCCGCTCCAGGTCCTCCGCGTTGGACAGCATCAGCCGCTGCTCGGTGGCGTCGTCGATGTAGCCGTCGATCGAGGTGGCGCAGCTGAGCAGCACGTACGGCCGGGCCACCGGGGTGGCCACCCGCGGGACCGCCGCCGCGGCCGGTAGGACGTCCATCTCAGGTCAGCGACGGCAGGTCGGCGGTCCGGGCGGTCGCCCGGCTGGCCTTGGCCGCCAGGTAGTCGGCGTTGGCCGGGGAGAGGTACACCCCGGTCGGCACCACCTCGGCGACGTCCACCCCGAGCCGGTCCAACTGCTCCGCCTTCTCCGGGTTGTTGCTGAGCAGCGCGAGCCGGCCGACCCCGAGCACCGCGAGCATCTGCGCTGCGGCCCGGTAGTCCCGCTCGTCCTCACCGTGCCCCAGCGCCACGTTCGCCTCGTAGGTGTCCAGCCCCGCGTCCTGCAGCGCGTACGCGTCGAGCTTGGGGTAGAGGCCGATGCCGCGCCCCTCCTGCCGCAGGTAGAGCAGGAAACCACCGGCGGCGGCGATGCGTTCCACCGCCTCCCGAAGCTGCGGGCCGCAGTCGCAGCGCTGGCTGCCGAAGACGTCCCCGGTCAGGCACTCGCTGTGCGGGCGGACCAGCGGCGCCGCCCCGCCCGCGGCGTGCCGGTCCAGCGCGCCCGACCAGTCGCCCAGCCCGAACGCCAGGTGCTCCCGGCCGTCCACCAGCCCGTCGAAGGTGAAGACCCGGGCCGTCGTGGCGTACCCGTCGGGGAAGCGGAGGGGGACCGTGACCTGGGTGCGGACCGTGGCGACCGGCAGTGCTTCGTACATGTGTCTCCTCCGTCAGGCGCTGCCGGCCAACCCGGCAG
Source organism: Micromonospora sp. BS32 (assembly GCF_059089345.1). Lineage (NCBI taxonomy): Bacteria > Bacillati > Actinomycetota > Actinomycetes > Micromonosporales > Micromonosporaceae > Micromonospora > Micromonospora sp. BS32. Next base: position 263,827 of record NZ_JBSSHR010000003.1, on the reverse strand, counting down.
CGGAAACCGCGGTAGACCCACCGGGCTTCACCGTACGGCCCGCCGCAGAACCGTGCAGCCGGGACGGACGGGCGCGGACGAGCAGCACGGCGGCCCCGGGAAGCGCGGCGACCAGCACCAGTGCCCCGTACACCAGCGCGGTGGACACCCCCTGCGCGGCGCCCAGGCCGGCGGCGCCGAACGCCCACGCCGCCACCCCCTCGCGCGGCCCGAAGCCGCCGACGTTGGCCGGCAGCCCCATCGCCAGCAGCGCCAGCAGGGTCAGCGGCAGCAGCCGGCCCAGCGGGGCGGTGGCGCCGGCGACCCGGGCCGCCAGCACGAAGGTGGCCAGGTGGGCGGCGACCACCACCACCGAGGCGGCCAGCACCCCCGGCGCGGTCCGCCGGCCGAGCAGGCCGGCCCGGACGTCGTCGGCGGCGGCCCGCAGCGCCCGTGCCCGCCGGGACGGCCCGGACCGGGGCAGCGCCCGCAGCAGCACGACGAGCGCCACGGCGGCGACCACCGTCAGCACGGTCGCCGCCGGCAGGTACGGCCGCACCGGCGACGGCAGGGCCAGCAGCAGCCCGACCGCCAGGGCCGCCTGCACCACCTGCCCGGCGGTGCGTTCCCAGACCACCGCCCGGATGCCCCGGCCGACGTCACCGGAGTCCCGCCCGTGCCGGACCGCCCGGTGCACGTCGCCGAGCACCCCGCCGGGCAGCGTGGCGTTGAGGAAGACCGCCCGGTAGCAGTCGGCCACCGCGGCGCCCAGCGGCAGCCGCACCCCGAGTCCCTCGGCGACCAGCCGCCAGCGCCAGGCGCAGCAGACCGTGGTGAGCGCCCCGAGCGTCAGCGCCGCCGCGACGGCGGGAGCGTCGATGCGGCGCAGCCCGGCCAGCACCGGTCCGGTTCCCAGCCACCACAGCAGACCGGCCACCAGCGCGGCCCCGCCGAGGTTGCTCACCCAGCCCCAGGCCGGACGCGCGGACGCGGGGGACGGTTCGCCGACAGCCTCTGGCACCTGGGCCTCCTGAAGAAGATCGTCATCTCCTTCCACGTACCGGCGGCCCGGGCGGTTCATTCCGCGCCGGCGAGCAGGTCGTCGTGCCCGACGGTCACCGTCAGCTCGCCCGCCGCCGCCTGCGCGCTCCGCCGCCGGCCGTACTCCGCCGCGCGGTCGGCCAACTCGGGGCGCTGCTCGACGGCCGCGTCGAGCCAGCCCGCGAACCACTCGGCGGTCAGCGCGGCCCGCGCGGGACCGAGCCGCCACGGGCTGGGCCGCACCGTCACGTCGACCCCGTGCCGGGCGAAGGCCGCCACGGTCGCCGCGGCGGCGTCCGGCCCGAGCAGGGTGCGGCCGTCGACGGTACGCCGCTGGTGGTCGTCGAACGCGGCGGCGACCTCGGCGTCCAGCGGGTCGGCGGGGTCGACCGTCACCCGGCCGACCACCGAGAGCACGAACAGCGTCGGGCAGCCGGCGCCCGCGCAGGCCGCCACGATCCGGTCGATCTCCTCGGCGGTCAGCATGTCCAGCAGCACGGACGCGGTCACCAGGCCCGCCCCGGCCAGGTCGGCGGCGGTCAGCCGGGTGATGTCCGCCTGCCGGGTCGACAGCTCGACCGGGGAGCCGTCGGCGGCCCGGGGCGGCTCGGCACGGGCCCGGTCCAGCAGCCCCGGGTCTCGGTCGTACAGGATCCAGTGCTGCGGGCCGGGCAGCCGCGGGGCCAGCCAGCGGGCCATCGACCCGGTGCCGCTGCCCAGGTCGTGCACGACCAGCGGCCGGTCGCCGGTGAGCCGGTCGCGGAGCCGGTCGACCAGTTCCCCGGCGCGGGCGTCGGCGTCGGCGGGTTCCCGCAGCCGCAGCCAGTCGGCGAACGGGTCCGTCGCGTACGTGCTCATACCCTCACTCCATCCAGGACGTCGGCGATGGTCGCGCAGGTGGCCGGCCAGCCCGGCAGGGTGCGGCGGCGCCCGGCCGCCGCCCGCCGCAGCCGCCGCCGCAGCCCGGGGTCGCCGAGCCAGCGACGCAGCGCCCCGGTCAGCGCGGCCGGGTCGTCCGCTCCGACGAGCAGGCCCGGCAGTTCGCCGTCGGGCGCCCGGCCGAGCGCCCCGGGCAGCCCGCCGACCGCGGTGGCCAGCACCGGGACGCCGCGGGCGAGGGCCTCGGTGACCACCATCCCGTACGTCTCGGCGTGCGAGGCGAGGACCAGCAGGTCGGCACCGGCGTACGCGCTGTGCAGCGCGTCCCCGGTGCGCGGGCCGACCAGCCGCACCCGGTCGGTGAGGCCCAGCTCGTCGACCTGCCGGCGCAGCCCGGCGACGAAGGCCGGGTCCCGGGTGAGCGCGCCGACGCAGTCCAGCGTCCAGGCCCGGTCGGCGACCCCGGCCAGGGCTCGGACCAGCACGTCGTGCCCCTTGAGCGGGGTGACCGCCGCGACGCAGAGCAGCCGGGTGCCCTCGGCCGTCCCGACGGCCGGCGGGGCCGGGGCCACTCCCGGTTCCGCGACGCGCACCCGGTCGGGGTCCAGCCGGTGGTGCTCGCGCAGCCGGTCCCGGGTCCACCCGCTGGTGGCGACGACCGCGGTGGCGCAGGCCAGCGCGGCGGCCTCGGTGCCGTCGGCCAGCGGCAGGTGCACCAGGACGACCAGCCGCAGCCGCCGGGCGTGCGCGGCCAGCACCTCCGGCACGACCGAGGCGACCAGCCCGTCCAGCAGCACCACCGCGCGGTCGGGCAGCGCCGCGAGCACCCCGGCCAGCCGCGTCCGCGCCGGCCCGTCCGGGTGCGGCCACTCCCCGGGTACGCCGTGCTCGCGCACCGTCCACCCGACGGCGGCGAGCCCGTCGCAGACCCGGCGGTCGTAGCTGTTGCCGCCGCTCGGGGTGGCCGGGTCGTCGATGTCGCCGGGCAGGACGACGTGCACCACCGGCACGGTCTACAGTGCCCGTTCGTAGCTGGCCCAGGCGATATGCGACTCGTGCAGCGTCACGGTGATCCCGGTCAGCTCCCGGGCGCCCGCGCCGAGGCCGCCGGCGTGCACCCGCTCGGCCAGCCGGTCCGCGATCGTCCGGCAGAGCACCTCGGTGGTGGTGTTCTGCCCGGCGAACGCCGGCTCGTCGTCGAGGTTGCGGTAGGTCAGCGCGCCGAGCACGGACTTCAGCTCGTCGGTGGCCCGGCCGATGTCCACCACGATGCCGTCGGCGTCCAGGTCGGCCCGGCGGAACGTCGCGTCCACCACGAACGTCGCCCCGTGCAGCTTCTGCGCCGGCCCGAAGACCTCGCCCCGGAAGCTGTGGGCGATCATGATGTGGTCCCGTACGGTCACGCTGAACACGGCGTCACTCCCCGTCGTAGCTGATCAGGTGGCACAGCGCGGGGAGGCTCCCCGCGGCGAGTCGGTCGAGCACGTCGGGCAGCTCAGCGAAGCGGGACTCGCCGGTGAGCAGCGTGTCGAAGACCGGGTCGGCGAGCAGCTCCAGGGCGAGCGCCAGCCGGTCGGCGTAGCTGCGGCGGGACGCCCGGGCGGGGGAGACCGTGCCGACCTGGCTGCCCCGGATGGTCAACCGGCCGGAGTGGAACGACCCGCCCAGCGCCAGCCGGACCTCCCGGTCGCCGTACCAGCTCAGCTCGACCACGGTGCCCTCCGGCGCGAGCAGCTCCAGCGACCGCTGCAACCCGGCGCCGGTGGCGCTGGCGTGCACCACCAGGTCCCGCCCGCCGGCCGCCCCGTCGGGCCGGGCGAACCCGACGCCCAGCGCCGCGGCCACCTCGGCCCGGGCCGGGTCGGCGTCGACCAGCTCGACGCGGACGCCCGGGAACCGGGCCAGCAGGGCGGCCACCGTGCAGCCGACCATGCCGCCGCCGACCACGCTCACCCGGTCGCCGACCAGCGGCGCGGCGTCCCAGAGCGCGTTCACCGCGGTCTCCACCGTGCCGGCCAGCACGGCCCGGGCCGCCGGCACGCCGTCCGGCACCGGCGTCACCGCCTCGGCGGGCACGACGTACGCGGTCTGGTGCGGGTACAGGCAGAAGACGGTCCGCCCGCGCAGCGCCGCCGGCCCGGCCTCGACCACGCCGACGTTGAGGTAGCCGTACTTGACCGGGCCCGGGAAGTCGCCCTCCTGGAACGGGGCGCGCATCGCCGCGTACTGGCTGCGGGGCACACCGCCGGTGAAGACCAGCGTCTCGGTGCCCCGGCTGACGCCGGAGTGCAGGGTACGCACCAGGACCTCGTCAGGGCCGGGCTCGGGTAGCGTCACCGCCCGGATCTCGCCCACCCCGGGGGAGCGGAGCCAGAAGGCGCGGGCGTCGCGGGTCACGCGGTCTCTTTTCGTCGCGCTGGGGAACATCTGGCCGTGGAACCGAACCGAACGGCCGCCGGCTCCGTGTTCTCTGTCGAGGCCGTCGATCATAAACACGGAGGCAGGGTGTCCAGGGTTCGAACGGGTCCGGTGGTCGGCCTGACCGCCCAGATCGTCCTGCTGGCCGGGCTGGCCGCGGCCGTTGGGCTCGACGCCGCGGGCTGGCTGGCCGGCGGGGCGTACGGCATGGTCGTCGCCGCCGCGCTGCAGCGCGGCCTGCGCCGGCGCGGCGCGGACCGGCTGGGCCCGGCGAACCGGGTGACGCTCACCCGGGCCGTCCTGGTCGGCGGGGTGACCGCGCTGGTGGCGACCGCCCTGGGCGGGCCGGCGCCGCTGGCCGTGCTGGTGCCGCTGGCGGTGGTGGCGCTCGCCCTGGACGCGGTGGACGGCTGGGTGGCCCGGCGCACCGGCACCGCCAGCGGGCTCGGGGCCCGCTTCGACATGGAGGTCGACGCCTTCCTCATCCTGGTGCTCAGCGTGCACGTGGCGCCGTCCACCGGCGGCTGGGTGCTCGCCATCGGCATGATGCGGTACGCCTACGTCGCCGCCAGCTGGGTGCTGCCCTGGATGCGGGGCACGTTGCCACCGCGCTACTGGCGCAAGGTGGTCGCCGCCGCGCAGGGGGTGCTGCTGCTGGCCGTCGCCGCGGACGTGCTGCCCCGGGCGGTGGCCGCGGTGGTGGTGGCGGTCGCGCTGGCGCTGCTGGTCGAGTCGTTCGGCCACGACGTCGGCTGGCTCTGGTGGCACCGTCCGATCCGGACCGGCCCGGCGATGCCCACGCCGGCCCGCCCGGCGGCCCGCCGGCCCGCGTCGGTCCCGGCCCGCCGGCCCGACGACCGGGCCGACCGGCCGCTCGCCGCGCACCAGCCCGTCTGAGCGTTACCGTCCGGCCGCCCCCGCCGCCGGAACCTCCCAGGAAGGGAAATCGCAGTGTCAGTGCTGTCGCGCCTGCGCCGCCGAGCGGCGGCCCCACCCGACGTGGACGACGGCCGGGGTCGGCTGCGTACCGTCGCGGCGACGGTGACCACCGCGCTGGCCGGCCTGCTGGTGCTCGTCGTGCTGGCCGCGCCCGACCGGTACGACCAGCTGCACCCGGTCGCGTTCCTCCGGCTCCCGCTGGAGGGGCTGGTCGCCGCGGCCGTGCTGCTGGCGCTGCGGGGGCGGGCCCGGCGGGCCGCGGCGCTGCTGGTCGGGGTGGCGATCGGCCTGCTGGCCGTCGTCAAGCTGCTCGACGTGGGGATGTCGGCCAGCCTGGCCCGGCCGTTCGACCTGGTGATCGACTGGGTGCTGCTGGACGACGCGTACGGCTTCGTCACCGACGCGGTCGGCCGGGCCGGCGCGGTCGGCGCGTCGGTGGCGCTGGTGGCTCTGGTCGTCGCGCTGCTGGCGCTCACCACCCGGTCGGTGCTGCGGCTGACCCGGGTGGCGGCTTCGCACGACCGCTCGGCGTCGCGGGTGGTCGCGGCCCTCACCGCGCTCTGGGTCGTCGGCGCGACGCTCGGGGTGCCGGCCGCCGACTCCTCGACGTCCGCGCTGGTCCGGCAGCACGTCGGCGCGGTCGGGGCCGGGTTGCGCGACGCCGACGCCTTCGCCGCCGAGGTGTCCACCGACGCCTTCCGGGACGCCCCGGGCGATCAGCTGCTCACGGCGCTGCGCGACAAGGACGTGGTGCTGGCGTTCGTGGAGAGCTACGGCCGGGACGCCGTCGAGGACCCGGAGTTCGCGCCGCAGGTCGGCGCGGTGCTGGACGGCGGCACCCGCCGGCTGGCCGCCGCCGGCTTCGCCGCCCGCAGCGGCTTCCTCACCTCGCCGACGGCGGGCGGGGGGAGCTGGCTGGCCCACGACACCCTGCTCTCCGGGCTGTGGATCGACAACCAGCAGCGCCACCGCAGCCTGCTGGCCAGTGACCGGCTCACCCTCAACGGGGCGTTCCGGCGGGCCGGCTGGCAGACCGTGGGGGTGATGCCCGCGGCGACGCAGCCGTGGCCGGAGGGGACGTTCTTCGGCTACGACCGCTACCACGACGCGGCCGGGCTGGGCTACCGCGGCCCGAGGTTCAGCTACGCGCCGATGCCGGACCAGTACACCCTGGCCACCTTCCAGCGCCGGGAGCGCGCGACCCCGGGCCACGCCCCGCTGATGGCGGAGATCCCGCTGATCTCCAGCCACTCGCCGTGGGCGGCGATTCCCCGGATGCTCGACTGGGACCGGGTCGGCGATGGCTCGATCTACCGGCAGTCGACCTCGGTGGCGGCGAATCCGAAGGACGTGGTGGGGCGCAGCACCAGCCAGGTGCGCGAGGGCTACCGCCGGTCGATCGAGTACTCGCTGAACAGCCTGATCTCCTACGTCCAGACGTACGGCGACGACGATCTGGTGCTGGTCTTCCTCGGTGACCACCAACCCGCCCCGGTGGTGACCGGCGAGGACGCCAGCCGGGACGTGCCGGTGACCATCGTCGCCCGGGATCCGGCGGTGCTGGCCCGGGTGGACGGTTGGGGCTGGCAGGAGGGGTTGCGGCCGGGCCCGGGGGCGCCGGTCTGGCGGATGGACGGCTTTCGGGACCGGTTCCTCACCGCGTTCGGCCCGCAGCCGCCCGTCCCGGCCGCCGCGCCCGCGCACGATTGACCCGGGCGCCGCGCTTGCCGAACCAGCGGGAGAGGTGGTCGTCCAGGTCCTGCTGATCGTCGCCGATCCAGGCAACGTGGCCGTCGGGGCGGAGCAGGAGGCACGGAACATCCAGTACCGCAGTGGGATCCCCAAGGTAATCGACCCGGTCCGACCAGCCGCCGACGGTCAGGCGTTCGGTGCGGTCCAGCAGCAGGCCGCGGCCGCGATGCAGCAGACCGTAGAGGTGGCCCTGTTTCACCTCGATGTCGCGCAGGCGGCGGCCGAGCAGGTAGGGGCCTGCGCCGAAGTCGTAGCGGATGCCGATCGCGGTGATCTTCTCGATCAGATAGCGGTTCACCTCGTCGAAGTCCATCAGTTCGGTGAGCAGCCTGCGCACGGCCTGCGGGCCCGGTTCGTTGGACAGCAGTTCCATCTGGGCGCGGGTGTTGTCCAGCACGTCCTGGGCGACCGGATGACGTTCGGCCTGGTAGGTGTCCAGCAGTGTTTCCGGCGCCCAGCCGCGGATCTGTGCGGCCAGTTTCCAGCCGAGGTTGAATGCGTCCTGAACGCCCAGATTGAGGCCCTGCCCGCCGATGGGTGGATGGATGTGTGCCGCGTCGCCGGCCAGCAGCACCCGCCCGACCCGATAACGTTCGGCTAGCCGTGTGGCATCCCCGAAGCGGGACAACCAGCGCGGGGAGTGCACGCCGAAATCGGTTCCGGCGATGGTGCGCAACTGTTGTTTGAAATCCTCGAGGGTGGGCGGTTCCGCACGATCGCTGACTCCCGCGACGGGGACTACGACGCGATAGGCCCCTTCGCCGAAGGGCGCGAGACTGAATCGCTTATCGGTCTCGCGGATTTCGGTCACCTTGGCGGCGATCTCCTCCTGCGGCACACCCACTTCCATCTCGCCCATCAGCGTCTCGGTCCGCGAGGGCTCGCCGGGGAAGCCGACGCCGAGTAGTTTGCGCACCGTACTGCGCCCGCCGTCACAGCCGACGAGATAGCGCGAACGCAGCTGTTCCCCGTCGGCCAGCTCGACGGTCACACCGTCGTCGTCCTGCTCGAAACCGGCCACCGCACAACCGCGCCGGACCTGCGCACCCAGTCCGATCGCATGTTCTTCGAGCAGATGAACGATGACCGGCTGCGGGATGCCCAGCAGATAGGCGTGCGCGGAATCCAGGCCCTTGGGCGCGGGTTTGGTGATGGCGGCGAAGAAGCCGCCGGCCGGACGCTGTCTTCCGTGTTCGAGAATGCGCTCCAGCAGCCCGCGCATTGCCATCAGCTCGATACTGCGAATATGCAGACCGACTATGCGGACGAACGACGCGGGCTCGGTTTCCTTCTCCAGGACGAGTACCCGCACATCGTGCAGCCGCAGTTCGGCGGCCAGCATCGCACCAGTCGGCCCGCACCCGGCAATGATCACGTCGAACATGAGGGGCGCGCGATCGGTGCCGGAGGCCGGCGATGGGAGTCCGGGGACGTCACCCGCGGTGGAGTCGCGCTCGACCATGTCGTTCGACGACGGCTCGGCGGTGAACTGCAGAGAGTGCATAGGTGTTGCCTTTCGGGAGTGCCTTGTTGGCGAGGCGCTCCCGGCGACACCTACGTCAATCGCCAGCCCGTGACGGGAAGGGGGAGCACCCACATCGATACAGCGTTCATGGGTCTCACCTCCTCGGGCGGTGTCACGGTCAGCTGCAAGCTACAAGCCCGAGCATCATCCCGTCCAGTCCTTTCCCAGCCACGTGATCACGACTCCAAACGGGCCCGTGCGGCGGCGATGCTGATCAGGGTCTGCCGCCACCAGGCCATGGCTGTTCTTTCCCCTTCGTGCGGTTGGCGTCTTCCGGGTCAGCTCTTCAGATGAGCGGGCCGGTGGCGGGGATGTCTCCGGCGCGGAGCGCGGCACAGATGGCCACCACCACCGGGTCGAAGTCCAGCAGCGTCAGGTGATCGCGCCGGGTCACGCGGACGAGGGGACCGGCTGCGGCGCGGACGAGGAGCGGTCCGGGAGGCCGCACGCCTCGTCCACCCGGACGAGCACCGCGCCGTCGTCGACCCCGACCCCGCGCATCAGGTCGATGGCGGTGGCCCGGATCTGGCCGACGATCATCACCACCGGCAGCGGCGGGTCGCGGCGCAGCAGGCCGGCGGCGATCCGGACAGCCTCCATCGCCGCGGCGTCGGCCCGCTCGGCGTACCGGGTCGCGTCCTCGCTGCCCCGCAGGTCGGTGGAGAGGGCGTCGGCGGCGGCGCGGACCGCGTCGCGCAGCGCCCGGATCGCGTCGCCCAGTTCCGTCGGCGTGCCGGTGCGTAGTCGGGTCAGGGTCACTGCGTTGCGGGCCAGTACCCGGATGTTGCGGACGGCGTAGTCGAGCTGTCGGCAGGTCGCCTCGACCTCCTCGATCTGGCCGAGGTGGCGACGCTTGCGGACCCGCAGCCGAAGCGACTCGCCGCAGGCCTCCACCGCAATCCGCAGTTCGTCCACGCAGCCGTCAAGCTCCCGGGCCCGGTCCAGCGCGGCGTCGGCGGCCGCCTCGTCGCCGCCGGCGAGCGCCTCGTCGAGCCGGCCGAGCAGGTCGGCCAGGTCGGCGAAGGTCTGCCGGGCCTGCGCCACCAGGGGGGCGAGCGGGTCGCGGGCGACCATCAGCTGGCTGGCGGCCAGGGCCACCGCGCCGCCGATCAGTGCGTCGACGAACCGGAACGGCAGCATGCTGCCCTTGGGGGCGGCGACCGCGACCAGGTAGAGCGCGGAGATCGCGGCCTGGATGGTCAGCGTGCTGCTCGCCCCCAGGGCCAGCATCACCCCGATGGTGAGCAGCAGCACGAGGAAGACCGTGCCGGTGCCCGGTTCGAGGGACTGCACCGCCAGGTCGGCGGCAAGGATCCCGGCGGCCACCCCGAGGACCATCTCGAGGGTCTGCCGGAGCCGTTTCCCGCGTGTCTCGCCGAGCACGATCAGCGCGGCGCTCGGTGCGAAGAACGGGTCCGGGTGGCCGATGACCTGGGCGGCGATGATCCAGGCGAGGGTCGCGGCGGCCGCCGCCTCCAGGGCCGGGACGGCGCCGCGCCGCAGCCGGTCGGCGGCCGACCGCATCCTGTCTCGCACGTGCCGCTGCCTCCGTGGTCGGTCCGGTCCACACCGGATTGCGATCTCCGGTGTCGACCGGTCCTAAGGGGGCCACTACCCGGACCGGTCGGGCCGGTAAACCCGCAGCTCGGCCGGCCGACCGGGGTGGATCGGCGGGCCCGGGGCGGCCCATCGAGGGTGCTCAGCGTCGCCCGGGCACGCCGGCGGCGGGGACCACCAGCGGGGTGCCGGTCACCGGGTCCGCCACGATCCGGCAGTCCAGCCCGAACACGTCCCGGACCAGGTCGGCGGTGATCACCGCGCGGGGATCGCCCTCGGCCACCACCCGGCCGTCGCGCAGGGCGATCAGGTAGGTGGCGTACCGGGCCGCGTGGTGCAGGTCGTGCAGGACCGCGACCAGGGTGCGGCCCTGTTCGGCGTGCAGCCGGGCGCAGAGGTCGAGCACCTCGACCTGGTGGGCCACGTCCAGCCAGGTGGTCGGCTCGTCGAGCAGCAGCAGCGGGGTCTCCTGGGCCAGTGCCATGGCGATCCAGACCCGTTGCCGCTGGCCGCCGGAGAGCCGGTCGACCGGCCGGTCGGCGAGGTCGGCCACGCCGGTGGCGGCCATTGACTGGGCGACCACCCGTTCGTCGGCCGGGGACCACTGCCGCAGCAGCCCCTGGTGCGGGTAGCGGCCCCGGGCCACCAGGTCGGCCACGGTGATCCCGTCCGGCGCCACCGCGGTCTGCGGCAGCAGGCCGAGGGTACGGGCCACCACCCGGGAGGGCAGGGTGTGGATGTCCCGCCCGTCCAGCAGCACCGTTCCCGCCCTCGGCCGCAGCGTCCGGGCCAGCGCGCGCAGCAGGGTGGACTTGCCGCACGCGTTGGGTCCGATCACCACGGTGAAGGACCGGTCCGGTACGGCGACCGTCAGCGCCTCGGCGACGACCCGCCGCTCGTACGCCAGGGTCAGCCCGTCCCCGCGCAGCCGTGTCTCCGTCGACATCGGACCTCCTCAGTTCCGTCCCGCCCGCCGCGCGGCGAGCAGCCACACCAGGTACGCCCCGCCGACCACGCCGGTGACCACCCCGACCGGCAGTTGGCGGTCGGCGAACGCCCGCTGCGCCAGCAGGTCGGCGGCGAGCAGCAGCACCGCGCCGTTGAGCGCCGAGGTCACCAGGTTCGGGCCGGGCGCCCGGGTGAGCCGGCGGGCCAGGTGCGGCGCGACGAGCGCGACGAACGACACCGGGCCGGCGGCGGCCGCGGCGGCGGAGGCGAGCAGCACCGCCGCGCCGAGCAGTGCCTGCCGTACCCGGTCGACGGGCACGCCCAGCGCGGTGGCGGTGTCGTCGCCGAGTTCGACGGCGGTCAGCGCCCGGGCCCGGCCGAGCAGCACCGGGCCCAGCGCCGCCAGGGCCAGCAGCAGCGGCCCGGCCTGCTGCCAGCCGCGCCCGTCGAGGCTGCCGGTGAGCCAGAGCACCGCCCGGGCGGCGTCCATCAGGGACGACCGCGTGAGCAGCCAGCCGTTGACCCCGGTGAGCACGGCCGAGACGCCGATGCCGACCAGGATCAGCCGGTGGCCGGTCAGCCCGCGGGCACCGGTGACGGCGCGGATCAGCAGGCCGGCGGCGGTGCCGCCGGCCAGCGCGGCGGCGGAGAGCGCCAGGCTGCCGCCGCCGGTGACCACCACGATCAGCGCGCCGGTCGCCGCGCCCTGGGTGATGCCGAGCACGTCGGGGCTGCCCAGCGGGTTGCGTAGCAGTGTCTGGACGACCGCGCCGGAGAGCGCCAGCGCGGCGCCCGCGGCCAGCGCGGTGACCAGCCGGGGCAGCCGCAGTTCCCCGACGATGAATTGCTCCGCCGGGCTGCCGCGCCCGGCCAGGGTGCGCAGCACGTCGGCGGGGCTAATCGGGTAGTCGCCGCCGCCGACGGCGAGCACGCCGAGCGCGACGGCCAGCAGTGCGGCGGCGGTGCCGACCACCAGCGGGCGGGCGCGCCAGCGCAGTGAGTGGCCGGCCCGGGTGCGCAGCACCGTCATCGTCGGGCCACCAGCCGCAGGAAGAGCGGCCCGCCGAGGACCGCGGTGACCAGTCCGACCTGGAGTTCGCCGGGTCGGCCCAGCACCCGGCCGGCCACGTCGGCGCCGAGCAGCAGGGTGGGCGCGAACACCGCGCAGCCGGGCAGCAGCCAGCGCAGGTCGGGTCCGGTGAGCGCGCGGACCAGGTGCGGCACCAGCAGTCCGACGAAGACGATCGGCCCGCACGCGGCGGTGGCGGCGCCGCAGAGCAGGGTGACGGCGACCACCGCCGCGGCCCGGACCAGCGCCGGCCGGGCGCCGAGCGCCCGGGCCGCGTCGTCGCCGAGGGCCAGCGCGTTGAGCGGGCGCGCGGCGGCCAGGCCGACGACCAGGCCGGCCAGCACGAAGGGTGCCACGGTACGCGCGGTGGCGAACTCGGCGCCGGCCAGCGAGCCGACCGTCCAGAACCGCAGCCGGTCGAGCGAGGCCGCGTCGAGCAGCATGACCGCGCTGACGTACGAGTAGAGCACTGCGTTGAGCGCCGCGCCGGCCAGCGCCAGCCGTTCCGGGGTGGCCCGGCGTCCACCGGCGACGGCGTGCACGCCCACGGTGACCACCACCGCGCCGAGCAGGGCGTACCAGATCCAGCCGGCGGTGGTGTCGACGCCGAGCAGCGCGGTGGCGGTGGCGACCGCGGCGGACGCGCCGGCGTTGACGCCGAGCAGGCCCGGGTCGGCCAGCGGGTTGCGGGTGAGCGTCTGCATGAGCGCCCCGGCGACCCCGAGGGCGGCGCCGGCGAGCACGCCGAGCAGCGTGCGGGGCAGCCGCATCCGGTACACCACCGGGTGGTCGGGGGAGGCGGCGGAGATCAGGCCGTGCCAGGCCTCGGTGGGGGAGAGGTGTCTGGCGCCGATCGCGATGCTGAGCACGGTGACGGCGAGGAGCAGCAGGAGGCCGGCGGCGAGGCCGGCGGCCCGTACGCCGGATCGGCCGCCCCGGCGCGGTGGCGGCGCTGACGGCGGCGCGTCGGCGGTGGCGGTGACGGACAGTGTCGGCTCCACTCTGGGCAGAAACGGCGCGGGTGTTCTTGACTCGAAGTTAGGTTAGGTTAACCTAACTTCGCCGTCCCGGGCCAGCATGGTCCGGGCATGATCGAAAGACGTCACCATGCCTGTTTCCGCCTCCGCTCACCGTCTCTCCCGCCGGGGTCTGCTCGCCGCCGGTGGAGGTGCCGCCCTGGCCGCGCTCCTCGCCGGCTGCGGCGGCTCCTCCGACGCCACGGGCAGCGCCAAGGGACCAACCGGCCCGTGGTCGTTCACCGACGACCGCAACCGGAAGGTCGAGGCGGCCGCGGTGCCGACGCGGGTCGTCGCCTTCACCGGGGTCGCCGCCGCGCTGATCGATTTCGGCCTGGACGCCCAACTGGTCGGCGTCTTCGGAGAGACCACCAGCGGCGACGGCTCGGCCGAGCCGCAGGCCGGCGACCTCGACGTGGACCGGGTGACCGTGCTCGGCAACGTGTGGGGCGAGTTCAACCTGGAGAAGTACGCCGCACTCCGCCCGGAGCTGCTGGTCACCCACATGTACGACCCCGACGCCCTCTGGTACGTGCCCGACGAGAGCCGCGACAAGATCCTGGCGCTGGCGCCCACCGCGGTGGTCACCACCGCCCGCGTGCCGATGACCCGGCCGATCGCCCGCTACGCCGAGCTGGCCGCCGCCCTCGGCGCGGACCTGACCGCGAAGAAGGTCACCGACGCCAGGGCCCGCTTCGAGGCCGCCGCCGAGTCGGTCCGCCAGGCGGTGCGGGCGAACCCCGGCATCCGGGTGCTCGCCGCCTCCGGCAGCCCCGACCTGTTCTACGTCTCCAACCCGAAGGTCAGCACCGACCTGATGTACTTCGCCGAGCTGGGCGTCGACGTCGTGGTGCCGAACAAGCTCTCCGGCGGCGATTACTTCGAGAGCCTCAGCTGGGAGAACGCCGGCAAGTTCCCGGCCGACCTGATCCTGCTGGACAACCGCTCCACCGCGTTGCAGCCCAAGGACCTGGCCGGCCGGCCCACCTGGCGGGAGCTGCCCGCCGTCCGGGCCGGCCAGGTCACCGGCTGGGACGCCGTGCCCCGCTTCTCGTACGCCGGGGCGGCGCCGCTGCTGGAGAACCTGGCCACCGCCATCCGGACCGCCCGGCGGCTGGGGTGACGACCGCCGCCGCCCCGGCCGCCGTGCGCTACCGCTTCCACCGGGCGCGGGTACGGCACACCCGACGGGTCGGTGCCTCGCTGATCCGGGTCACCTTCGACGGCGACGAGCTGGCTGGCTTCGCCGGCGGCGGGCGGGACCAGAGCGTCTCGCTCTTCCTGCCCCACCCCGGCCAGCTGGCGCCCGTCGTCCCGCTCGACTTCGACGACGACTGGTACGCCCGCTGGCGGGCCCTCGACCCGGCGGTGCGCGCGGTGATGCGGTCGTACACGATCAGTGCCCAGCGGCCGGAGGCGGCCGAGGTGGACGTCGACTTCGTCCACCATGGCGACACCGGGCCCGCCTCACGCTGGGCCGCCCGGGCCCGCCCCGGCGACCGGGTCGCGCTGCTCGGGCCGGCGGTGCCCGACGAGCGGGGCGTCCGCTTCCAGCCGCCGCCCGGCACCGACCACGTGCTGCTCGTCGCCGACGAGACGGCGCTGCCCGCCGCCGCCGGGATCCTGGCCTGGCTGCCCCCGGGCACCCGGGTGCAGAGCTGGATCGAGGTCCCCGACGCCGGCGACATCCGGGAGCTGCCCACCGCGGCCGACGCAGAGGTGCACTGGCTGGTGCGGGGGAGCACCCCGCCCGGCAGCGGCCTGCTGGTGGCCGCGATCCGCGCCGCCCGGCTCCCCACCGGCAGCCCGTACACCTGGATCGCCGGGGAGGCCGCGACCGTGCGGTCGGTCCGCCGGCACCTGGTCGCCGAGCGCGGCCTGGACCGGCGGCGGATCACCTTCGCCGGCTACTGGCGGCGCGGCGTCTCGGAGGAGCAGTTGCGCGTCGAGGCGTCCCGCTGAGCGCGCCCATGGCCGGGGGACGCCGAGGCCAGGGTGGTCTCAGGCGGCCTCGGCGGCGGCGCGGGAGCGGCGCTGCGGCAGGGTCGACATGGCGTGCGGCTCCTCGTCCCGGCGCTCGGCCTCGACCTCAGCCTCGGTCTCGGCCTCGGTGTCGGAGAAAGGCGCGGCGCCGGAGACGACCAGCGCCCGCTCGGCGTTGCGCGCGGCCTGGCAGGGCCACTCCTGGTGGTCGCAGAGCAGGCTGTCGCAGTGCCCGGTCTCGTCCGGCTGGTGGGCCTCGACCACCTCGGCGGCGAGCCGCCACAGGAGCGGGTCGGTCACCCCGGCGGGCGGCTGCGGTCGGTCGTTCTCGGACACGGTCTCCCCCTCTGTCGTCACCTGGGCAAACTCTCCACCCGGGCGGTCCGGTAAACCCCCGGCGGCGTGGTGATCGCCACGTCTTACGGTTCGGCGGCGCCCGTTGCGGGGCACGATGACCGGATGACACCGAATCTGGCGGCGCGGGCGCACCGGCGCGTGGCTGATCAGAGGCCGGTGCCCAGGTCGGCGTGACGGGTTTGCCGGGATGCGGGCGGGGCATCCCGCCGCCATGGACCTTGACGGAGGTGACTGACATGGTGAACAGGCCCGGTGGCCGGGCGACCGCCGCGTCGCCCGTACGACGTGCCGCGCAGGCGGCCGGTGTGGTCTTCCTGCTGGTCGGAATCCTCGGTTTCATCCCCGGTATCACCAGCAACTACGACACGATGATGTTCGCGGGGCACGAGTCGGAGGCGAAGCTGCTCGGGCTCTTCCAGGTGTCGGTCCTGCACAACATCGTGCACCTGCTCTACGGCGTCGCCGGGCTCGCGCTGTCCCGCACCGTCTCGGGTGCGCGCGCGTATCTGATCGGCGGTGGCGTCATCTACCTGGTGCTCTGGCTCTACGGACTGGTCATCGGCTACGACAGCGCCGCCAACTTCGTGCCGCTCAACAATGCGGACAACTGGCTGCACCTGCTGCTGGGCATCGGCATGATCGCCCTGGGCGTGCTGCTCACCCGCCGACCGGCCACCGGTCGCCGGCGCTGACCGCGCCTGCTCCGTCCACGACGCCGCGACCTCCCGGTCGCGGCGTCGTCTGTGATCCACGCCGCTGGCGCCTTGCCTATGCAACTCGTTGCATAGCAGGATGCCGGCATGGCCCTCGAACACGCGATCCTGGTCTCCCTGCTGGAGCGGCCCGCGTCCGGATACGAGCTGGCCCGTCGCTTCGACCGCTCCATCGGCCGCTTCTGGACCGCCACTCACCAGCAGATCTACCGGGTGCTCAAGCGGATGGAGGCCGACGGCTGGGTCACCGCCGAGGAGGTCGGGCAGGACGGCCGGCCCGACAAGCGGTGCTGGTCCGCCGCGCCCGCCGGCCGCGAGGCGCTGGCCGGCTGGCTGCGCGCCCCGGTCCAGCCCGAGGCCGTCCGGCACGAGCTGGCCGTCAAGATCCGCGGCGCCGCCTTCGCCGACCCGGCCGGGCGCGCCGCCCTGATCGCCGAGGTCGAGCGCTACCGCGCCGACCACCGGGCCGTCCTCGCCAGTTACCTGGCCGGCGAGCGCCGCGACTTCCCCGACCCCGCCGACCCGGACGCCCGCGCCGCCCTCCAGCACGTGGTGCTGCGCGGCGGCATCGCGTACGAGCGGATGGTGCTCGACTGGCTCGACGACGTCCTGACCACCCTGCGCGACCTCGACCGCTGACCACCACCCCCGAGGAAGGGACCACCCCATGGCCGGCTCGCCCCTGCTCAACCCCCGCACCTACGACCCCGCCCACCTCGATGCCGAGTCCCGCCGGCTGCTGCGCGCCACCGTCGACTGGTTCGAGGCCCGGGGCAAGAAGTCCCTGGTGGACAGCTACAACGACCACTCCTGGTACGGCGACTTCCTGGACTTCGCCGCCAAGGAGGGGCTCTTCGCGGCGTTCTGCACCCCGGCCGCCGAGGGCGGTGGGGACCCCGCCAAGCGCTGGGACACCGCACGCAACGCCGCGCTCAGCGAGGTGCTCGGCTTCTACGGCCTCGGCTACTGGTACACCTGGCAGGTCACCGTCCTCGGCCTCGGACCGGTCTGGCAGAGCGACAACGCCGCCGCCCGGGCGCGCGCCGCCGCGCTGCTCGACGAGGGGCACGTGATGGCGTTCGGTCTCTCCGAGCGCAGCCACGGCGCCGACATCTACTCCACCGACATGCTGCTCACCCCGGACGGCGACGGCGGTTTCCGGGCCACCGGCGGCAAGTACTACATCGGCAACGGCAACGTCGCGGGCCTGGTGTCGGTCTTCGGCCGCCGCGCCGACGTCGAGGGACCCGACGGGTACGTCTTCTTCGCCGCCGACAGCCGGCACCCCGCGTACCACCTGGTGCGCAACGTGGTGAACGCGCAGATGTACGTCAGCGAGTTCCGGCTGGAGGACTACCCGGTGCGCGCCGAGGACGTGCTGCACACCGGGAAGGCCGCCTTCGACGCCGCGCTCAACACGGTCAACGTCGGCAAGTTCAACCTCTGCACCGCCTCCATCGGCATCTGTGAGCACGCCATGTACGAGGCGGTCACCCACGCCCACCAGCGGGTGCTCTACGGCCGGCGGGTCACCGACTTCCCGCACGTACGCCGGGAGCTGACCGACGCGTACGCCCGGCTGGCGGCGATGAAGCTGTTCAGCGACCGGGCGGTCGACTACTTCCGCTCGGCCGGCCCGGACGACCGCCGGTACCTGCTGTTCAACCCGATGACCAAGATGAAGGTGACCACCGAGGGCGAGAAGGTCGTCGACCTGCTCTGGGACGTCATCGCCGCCAAGGGCTTCGAGGCGGACACCTACTTCGACAAGGCGGCCCGGGACATCCGTGGCCTGCCGAAGCTCGAGGGCACCGTGCACGTCAACCTGGCCCTGATCCTGAAGTTCATGGCCAACTACCTGTTCCGTCCGGACGACTTCCCGCCGGTGCCCACCCGGCACGATCCGGCCGACGACGAGTTCCTGTTCCGGCAGGGCCCGGCCCGCGGCCTCGGCGCGATCCGCTTCCACGACTGGCGGGCCGCGTACGACGCGCACGCCCAGGTGTCGAACGTGGCCCGGTTCCGGGAGCAGGCCGACGGGCTCTGCGCCCTGCTCGCCGCGCACGCCCCCACCGAGGACCAGCAGCGCGACCTGGACTTCCTGCTCGCCCTCGGTCAGCTCTTCGCGCTGGTCGTCTACGGCCAGCTGATCCTGGAGCAGGCCGAGCTGACCGGCCTCGACGCCGACCTGCTCGACGAGATCTTCGACGTGCTGGTCCGCGACTTCTCCGGGCACGCCACCGAGCTGCACGGCAAGCCGACCGCCACCGAGGAGCAGGCCGCCTGGGCGCTCACCCAGGTCCGCCGGCCGGTCGCCGACCCGCAGCGCACGGCCAGGGTCTGGGCCCAGGTCGAGGCGCTCTCCGGCGCGTACGAGATGAATCCCTGACGCGGCGGTGACCGCGACCATTCGCGGACCGGTGGCGGGGCGGGGATCCCCGGCTCCGCCACCCGCCGCGAACGGGGTGGCTCACGCCTCGCCCGGCGCGGCGCGGACCGGCGCGGGCGGTCGCGCCGGGGCGGGCCGGCGGTCGGTGGCCCCCCGCCCGGCCCAGGCGGTGGTGAGCAGGAACAGCGCCGCGATGTAGGTGACCATCACCAGCATCCCCCGCCCCGGGAACTGCGCGCCGGCCGCACCCAGCCCGATCAGCAGGTCGGAGGCGAGGAAGAGCGCCCCACCGACCGCCGCCCGCCGGGAGACCCCGGCCGCGGCGGCTGCCATCAGGCTCAGCGCCAGGCTGTAGCCGAGCACCGGCAGCCGCAGGTCACCCAGCCGGCCCCAGAGCAGCGCGTTCGCCCCGGCCCAGAGGGCAAGGTAGCCGGCGAAGACCGCCGCCGGCGCCCGCCGGTGCCGCAGGAACGCGGTCAGGAAGCAGACCTGGGTGCCGAGGAAGCAGCCCATCCCGGCCAGGAACGCGGTGTCGCCGGGCAGCAGCAGGGCCACGTCGCCCGCCGTCGCGCACACCAGCCCGGTGGCCACCAGGTCCCACCGCCGGCGTACGGCCAGCAGCCGTACCAGCAGCAGCGGGGCGAGCAGCGGCTTGGCCGCCCACTGGAGGGCGGGCGCCTCCAGCGCGACGCCGACCAGCTCGACGGCGACGGCCGCCCCGAAGAGCGCCGGCCAGAGTCGCCTCATCGGGCGGGCTGCCAGCCGGGCCGGCCGAAGACGTGCCCCAGCCGGTGCCGCCACGAGCTGGCCCGGCGCACGTCGGCCCAGATCGCGGCGTACTCGTGGGTGGCCACCCGCAGCGGGTTGTAGGTGGTGATGTTCTTCGTCAGCCCGTACCGGACCGTGGCGCGTTCCGGCTCGAAGCTGGCGAAGAGCCGGTCCCAGACGATCAGGATGCCGCCGTAGTTGCGGTCCAGGTATTCCGCGTTGGCGCCGTGGTGGACCCGGTGGTGCGACGGCGTGTTGAAGATCCACTCGATCGGCCGGGGGAGCAGGGTGATCCGCTCGGTGTGCAGGAAGAACTGGTAAAGCAGGCTGATCGACTGCTGGAGGAAGATCATCCACGGCGGGATGCCGAGCAGGGCCAGCGGGAGCCAGAACGGCAGCGAGGTCATCGGCGTCCAGCTCTGCCGCAGTGCGGTGGAGAGGTTGAAGAACTGGCTGGAGTGGTGCACCACGTGGCTGGCCCAGAAGAGGCGTACCTCGTGGTGGGTGCGGTGGAACCAGTAGTACGCCAGGTCGTCGGCGAAGAAGAGCAGCACCCAGGTCCAGGCGCTGGTGGGGGAGAGGTGCACCGGCGCCACCGTCCAGAGCGCGGCGTAGAGGCCGATGGTGAGCAGCTTCCACGGGAAGCCGATGAGCTGACTGCCGGCGCCCATGGAGAGGCTGGTGGTGGTGTCGCGCAGTTCGTAGCCGCGTTCGTCGTCGTCCGGCGCGAACCGGTACGACAGCGCCTCGACGATGATGAGCAGCAGGAACGCCGGTACGGCGTAGAGCACGGCGGGGATCATGCTCGGCATTCCCTTCCGGGTGGGGTGGCGGGGGTGGTGAGGTCGGCGGTGAGCAGCGTGTGCGCCTGCGCGGCGGCGGCGTCGCCCCGCCCGTCGGCGATCGCCTCGGCCAGCCGGCGGTGCCCGGCGACGTCGAGCAGTTCGGCGGCGCGTCGCTGCGGCGGCACCTCGCCCACGGCCACCGCCCCGGCCACCAGGCTGTTGAACGCCAGCAGGTAGGCGGTGTTGCCGGAGCCGTCCACGATGTGCCGCCAGAGCGCGATGTTGGCCGCGCCCATCGCGTGCAGGTCGGGGGCGAGGGCGGCGTACTCCTCGACCGTGGTCGTGACGGTGTGCCGAAGCGCGGGGGTGGCCCGGTCGGCGCAGAGCCGGGCGGCGTCGACGCCGACGCAGGCCCGCATCTCCATCATGTCCCGTACCAGGTTGTCGACGGGCAGCACGTCGCCGGACTGGGTCAGGGACAGGGCCAGGTCGAGGCCCGCGTGCACCCGCCAGTCGAGCACCCGGGTGGCGCCGCCCTGGCTGATCCGTAGCAGGCCGAGCTGTTGCAGGCGGCGCAGCGCCTCCCGCACGGCGTGCCGGTTGACCGCGAACGCGGCGGCCAGTTCGCGCTCGCCGGGCAGTGGGTCGTCCGCCCGGTAGCGCCCGCTGACGATGGCGTCGCGGAGCTGGCCGAAGACGTGGTCGGAGACGGAGCTGCGGGGCACGGGTACGAAGGCCACGGCAGCAGTGTGGCGGCGAACACATCAACCGGTCAACTGGTTGGACCAGTTTTTCGTACCGAAGAAAGGGCGGCCGGGTCGTCACGACCCGGCCGCCCCCGGCAAGCCTCAGCCCCTGCCGCGCTCCGCCCGGTAGCGGCGGATCAGCGCCGCCGTCGACGAGTCCACGTCCGACAGGTCCGGCGCGTCGCCGGTCAGCTTCGGCGCGAGCTGGTTGGCCATCACCTTGCCCAGCTCCACGCCCCACTGGTCGAACGGGTTGATGTCCCAGATCGCGCCCTCGGTGAAGACGATGTGCTCGTAGAGGGCGATCAGCTGGCCCAGCGTCGCCGGGGTGAGCTTCGGCGCGATGATCGAGGTGGTCGGGTGGTTGCCCGGCATCACCCGGTGCGGCACCACGTCGGCCTTCGTCCCCTCGGCCTCCACCTGCTCCTTCGTCCGGCCGAACGCCAGCGCGGCGGTCTGGGCGAAGAAGTTCGACATGAACAGGTCGTGCATCTCGCCCAGGTCGTGGTTGGGCTGGCTGAACCCGATGAAGTCCGCCGGGATCAGCAGGGTGCCCTGGTGGATCAGCTGGTAGAAGGCGTGCTGGCCGTTGGTGCCCGGCTCGCCCCAGAAGATCTCGCCGGTCGGGTGGTCGACCGCGGTGCCGTCCAGCGTCACCGACTTGCCGTTGCTCTCCATGGTCAACTGCTGCAGGTACGCCGGGAACCGGTGCAGGTACTGCGAGTACGGCAGCACGGCGTGGGTCTGCGCCCCGAGGAAGTCGACGTACCAGACGTTGAGCAGGCCGAGCAGCGCCGGGACGTTGCGCTCCACCGGCGTGGTCCGGAAGTGCTCGTCCACGGCGTGGTAGCCGGCCAGCAGCTCCCGGAACCGCTCCGGGCCGATCGCCAGCATCACCGACAGGCCGACCGCCGAGGGAAGCGAGTACCGGCCGCCCACCCAGTCCCAGAAGCCGAACATGTTCTCCGGGTCGATGCCGAAGTCCGTCACCCGCTGGGCGTTGGTGCTGACCGCGACGAAGTGCTTCGCGATCGCCGCGTCGTCGTCGGCGTCCAGCCCGCAGAGCAGCCACATCTTCGCCTGGTTGGCGTTGGCCAGCGTCTCCTGGGTGGAGAAGGTCTTCGAGACCACCACGAACAGGGTGGTCGCCGGGTCCAGGTCGTGGGTCTTGTCGTGGATGTCGGTCGGGTCGATGTTCGACACGAACCGGCAGCTGATCCCGGCGTCCCGGTACGCCTTGAGCGCCTCGTACGCCATCACCGGCCCGAGGTCGGAGCCGCCGATGCCGATGTTGACCACCGTGGTGATCCGCTCGCCGGTGTGGCCGCGCCACTGGCCGGAGCGGACCCGCTCGGCGAACGCCGCCATCCGGTCCAGCACCCGGTGCACGTCGGCGACCACGTCCTGGCCGTCCACGCTCAGCGACGCGTCCCGCGGCAGCCGCAGCGCGGTGTGCAGCACCGCCCGGTCCTCGGTGGAGTTGATGTGCTCCCCGGCGAACATCGCGGCGATCCGGTCGGTCAGCCGGACCCGCGCGGCCAGCGCGGTGAGCAACCCCAGCGTCTCGTCGGTGACCAGGTTCTTGCTGTAGTCGACGTGCAGGTCGGCGACCTCGCCGGTGAGCCGCTCGCCGCGCTGCGGGTCGGCCGCGAACAGCTCCCGCAGATGGGTGGCGCGGATCGTCTCGGCGTGCTTGCGCAGCGCCTGCCATTCGTCGGTGCCGGTCACACTCGCAGCCATCGGGTCGATCTTCTCCTTCACGACGGTTCGCCGGCCCGCGCGTCCTCGCTCCTGCCGCGCCGGCCCGCCGTCCAGCCTGCCACCCGGGGCCGACCCGCGCGACGCGACGCGGCGGACCCGTCCCGACGGGTGGGCGACGACACGCCCCTGCGACACCTGTACGACACGCCGATCACCGCGGGACATCGCGCGATCGCTGAACGTAAGCTCGCCGGGAGTTCCCGCCCTTCGTCCCGGGAGGACCCATGGCCACGGTCATCGGCCCGCGCCGCTCGTCCGACGAAAACGCCCCGTCATACGACGACGATGACGTCGACGAGCTGAGCCTGCCGGAGCTGGAGGACGGCGGCTGGATGCACCACGCCACCGAGTTCGCGCACACCAGCTTCCGGTCCGTGGCCCGCCGGCTGCCCCGCCTGGTCCGCGAGGCGGTCGCGCTGGCGTGGGCCACCAACCGGCGGGACACCCTCGCCGCGATCGGGCTGAATCTGGCCGCGGGCGTGTTGACCACCCTCGGCCTGCTCGCCACCACCGGGGTGCTGCGCGAGCTCTTCGCCGCCGGGCCGACGCCCGACCGGGTCCGGGCCGCCCTGCCGGCACTGGCGCTGGCCGCCCTCGCGGTCACCGCCAGGGGCGCCCTGACGGTCGTCGCCGGCTGGGCGCAGGCACGGCTGATCCCGCAGATCAACTACGCGGTCGAGCTGCGGCTCTTCGAGGCCACCACGGCCGTCGAGCTGGCCGCGTTCGACGACGCCGGCTTCGCCGAGGAGATGGACCGGGTGCGCGACCGGGGCATGGCCGAGGCGGCGTCCATCGTGGACCATACCGTCAACCTGATCACCGGGGTGGTCGGCGTGCTGGCCACCGCCGCCGCGGTGGCCGTGATCCAGCCGGTGCTGCTGCCCTGCCTGCTGCTCGCCGCGGTCCCCGAGGCGGTCACCGCGGTCAAGATGGCCCGCCGGCAGTACCTCGCCATGCTGGCCCGGATCACCCGCCGGCGGCGGCTGTGGATGCTCGCCCACCTGATGGCCAACCGGCGCACCGCCGCCGAGGTCCGGGCGTACCAGATGCGGGGTTTTTTGCTCGCCGAGTTCCGCCGGACGATGACCGGGGAGACCCGCGCCCAGCTCCGCCTGGCCCGGGCCCAGACCGCCACCCGGGCGGTCGGCATGTCCGTCGGCGGCCTCGCCGCCTTCGGGGTGTACGCCGTCCTCGGTGGGCTGCTGCTGGCCGGGACGGTGGCGCTGGCCGCCGCGGCCACCGCCCTGCTCGCGCTCCAGTCCGCCCGGTCCAGCCTCGGCATGGCCGTCTACGCCACCAACAACCTCTACGAGGACGCCCTCTACTACCAGGACTACCGGGACTTCCTCGACCGGGCGCGGGCCCGGATCAGCGCCGGGCAGGGACGGCCGGCGACCGGGTTCGACGCGATCGAGCTGGACCGGGTCAGCCTCCGCTACCCGGACACCGACGCCCCGGCGGTGGACGAGGTCAGCCTCACCGTACGCCGGGGCGAGGTGGTCGCCCTGGTCGGCGAGAACGGCTCCGGCAAGACCACCCTGGCCAAGCTGATCGCCGGCCTCTACCGCCCCACTGGCGGGGTGATCCGGTGGGACGGCGTGGACGCCGCCGAGCTGGACCCGGTGCAGACCGCCGCCCAGGTGGCGGTGATGACCCAGGACTGGTGGAGGTTTCCCTTCACCGCCGGTCAGAACATCCGCATCGGCCGGCACGACCGCCCCGCCGGCCATCCCGGCCCGACCGTCGAGGACGCCGCCCGCTCCGCCGCCGCGCACGACATGATCGCCGATCTGCCCTTCGGCTACGACACCCTGCTCGACCGGGAGTTCAAGAACGGCCACGACCTCTCCGGCGGCCAGTGGCAGCGGCTGGTCGCCGCCCGCGGGCTCTACCGCGACGCCCGGCTGCTGATCTGCGACGAACCCTCCGCCGCCCTCGACGCCAGGGCCGAGCACGCGCTCTTTCAGCACCTGCGCCGCCGCCCCGACCGGGCGGTCGTCCTGATCACCCACCGGCTGGCCAACGTCCGGCACGCCGACCAGATCTTCGTGCTGGACCACGGCCGGCTCGTCCAGCACGGCAACCACGATCAGCTGATGGCGGTCGGCGGGCTCTACCGGGAGCTGTTCGCGCTCCAGGCCAGCGGTTACCTGGCCGCCACCGGCCCGGAATCCGGTGGCGTTCCGACCGGATGACCGGCCGGCGCGGGTCAGGCCGGGGCCAGCTCGCCGGCCCGTCGAGTCGCGAGCAGCGGCTCGGCGAGGACCACCAGGAGTGCCGTCACGGTCACCAGCCCGCCCAGTGCGAACGATCCCTGCGCGCCGACCGTGGGTAGCGCCAGCCCGCCGACCAGCGCGCCGAGCGCCACACCCACGTTGAAGGTCGCCGAGTTCGCCGCGAAGCCCAGCTCCGTACGGCCGGGCGCCACCACCAGGATGCGGGCCTGGGTGGCCACGAAGACCGGTGCCGCCGACGCGCCCAGCACGGCCAGCAACCCGACCACCGCCCAGCGGGCGCCGGTGGCCAGCGGCAGGCCGAGCAGCGCCGTGGCCTGCCCGCCGACGGTCAGCGCCAGTGTGCCCCGAGGGAACCGGTCCACCAGCCGCCCCGCCAGCGCCACCCCGACGATCCCCGCCAGCCCGAAGACGAACAGCAGCACCGCGACCGACCCGTCGGCGAAGCCCGCCCGGGTGAGCAACTCGGTCACGTAGGTGAACCCGGCGAACATGCCGGTCACCGAGAGCGCGGTGGTCAGCAGTACCACCGCGAAGCGTCCCCGGTCGGGTGCCGAGGCGTACGCGCCGTGGCTGGCCTCGGGTGGCGTGGTCGGCAGCAGCGCGGCGACCGTGACCAGGGCGGCGACCGCGGCGACCGTGAGCACCACCAGCGGCGCGCGCCAGCCCTCCCGTTGGCCGAGCCAGGTGCCGGCCGGCACGCCCGCGACGGTGGCCAGCGAGCCACCGATCGACATCACCGCGACCACCCGGCCGCGCACGGCCGGGCGGAACAGCCCGACCGCCGCCGGTGCGGCGACGGCCCAGAACAGGGCCTGGGCGAGCGCGGTGGCGATCCGGGCGCCGAGCAGCACCGGGTACGACGCGGCGACGACCGAGACCGTGGTGGCCGCCGCGAGCACGGCGAGCACGCCGCCGAGCAGGTGACGGCGGGGGACGGCCCGGGTCAGCTGGGCAAGCGGCAGCGAGACGAGCGCCACGGTGAGCCCGTACCAGGAGACCAGCCGGCCGACGGCGGCGGCCGGGACGTCCAGGTCTGCGGAGATCAGCGGCAGCAGCCCGATCGGCAGGTTCTCGGTGGTGTTGAAGGCGAAGGCGGAGAGAGCCAGCGCCAGCAGGACGCTCACCCGGCGTGCGGAGGTGACCATGCGCGACGCTCCTTCCCGGGCGGCTGCGCCGCCCTGGGCCGACCCGTGGAAGCCTAGGCGGCCGTCGTCGATCCGTCCGGCCCGGACATCGAAAGTTTCGGAGATCGGCCCCGCGTCTCCGCTTCCAGGCGGCCGGTCCGCGGCGGTGGACGGCGAATCAAGACATCGATGAACGTTGAGTTTTTCGAGATGTTTCGATAGCGTCACTGGCCGGAACCCCTCGACCTCTGCGGTGGCGGTCGAGTGACGGCGACGGGCCGGCGTGGCCTCCGGGCGACCACGCGAGGGCCCTGCCGGCCACCGCATTCGGGCGACGGTCGGGGTGGCGCATCCCCCCACCCGTTCTCCGAAAGGCGACTGCCATGAACCACGTACGCGCCCGCGGCAGTGGGCGTTTGACGACTGCACCGCGGCTGCGTGCCGCACTGGTCTCGATCGCCACGGGCGCCGTCGCCCTCGGCGCCACCGTCGCCGTCGCGTCCAGCGCCAGCGCCGGGGCGACGCTCGCCACCTCGGCCGCCGAGCAGGGCCGCTACTTCGGCACCGCGGTCGCGGCCTACAAGCTCTCCGACTCCGCCTACGTGGGCATCCTGAACCGCGAGTTCAACATGGTGACCCCCGAGAACGAGATGAAGTGGGACGCCACCGAACCGACGCAGGGCCAGTTCTCCTACACCAGCGCCGACCGGATCGTCAGTCACGCCCAGGCCAACGGCATGCGCATCCGTGGGCACGCCCTGGCCTGGCACTCCCAGCAGCCCGGCTGGGCGCAGAACCTCAGTGGCAGCGCGCTGCGCTCCGCGATGGTCAACCACGTCACCCAGGTGGCCGGCCACTACCAGGGCAAGATCTACGCCTGGGACGTGGTGAACGAGGCGTTCGCCGACGGCGGCAGCGGCGCACGCCGCGACTCCAACCTCCAGCGCACCGGCAACGACTGGATCGAGGTGGCGTTCCGTACCGCGCGGGCCGCCGACCCGGGCGCGAAGCTCTGCTACAACGACTACAACACCGACGGGCAGAACGCGAAGAGCAACGCGGTGTACGCCATGGTGCAGGACTTCAGGTCCCGGGGCGTGCCGATCGACTGCGTCGGCTTCCAGTCGCACTTCAACAGCGCCTCGCCGGTGCCGTCCGACTACCAGGCCAACCTCCAGCGCTTCGCCAACCTCGGGGTCGACGTGCAGATCACCGAGTTGGACATCGAGGGTTCCGGCAGCACCCAGGCCGACAACTACGCCCGGGTCACCCGGGCCTGCCTCGCCGTCTCCCGGTGCACCGGCATCTCCGTCTGGGGCATCCGGGACACCGACTCCTGGCGGGCCAGCGGCACGCCGCTGCTCTTCGACGGCAACGGCAACAAGAAGCCGGCGTACACCGCCACCCTCGACGCCCTCAACGCCGGCGGCAGCACCACGCCGCCCACCACTGCGCCGCCGACCACGACCCCGCCCACCACGCCGCCGCCGACCACCGCCCCACCGACCACGACCCCGCCGACCACGCCGCCCCCGAGCGGCGGCGGCTGCACCGCGTCCGTCTCGCTCCAGTCCTGGACCGGCGGCTTCGTCGCCACGGTCCGGGTCACCGTCGGCCCGGCCGGCCTGAAGGGGTGGACGGTCGGCCTGACCCTGCCCTCGGGCGCGACCGTCACCAACACCTGGAACGCGCAGAACACCGGCACCTCCGGCAGCGTCACGTTCCGCAACCTCAGCTACAACGGCGCCGTCGGCGCCGGCGGCAGCACGGAGTTCGGGTTCCAGGGCACCGGCGTCGGGCCCTCCGCCATGCCGAGCTGCGCGGCCGCCTGACGACGTCCCCCCGGCGCGGCACGTGCCGCGCCGGGGGGACCCGCCGGAGGTTGACCTCGAGTGCACTCGAAAGCCTAGGTTGCCTCGCATCGCGCGGGCGCGGGGCCGGCGCTGATCCACAGGAGGCAGGACCGTGCGCTATCGCGTCCTCGGCGGCACCGGCATCGAGGTGAGTGTCCACGCGCTGGGCACCATGATGTTCGGGGCGGTCGGCAATCCCGACCACGACGATTGCGTCCGGATCGTCCACGCCGCCCTCGACCGGGGGATCAACCTGGTCGACACGGCGGACATGTACTCCGCCGGGGAGTCCGAGGTGATCGTCGGCAAGGCGCTGCGCGGCCGACGCGACGACGTGGTGCTCGCGACCAAGGTGCACTTCCCGATGGGGGAGGGACCCAACCGGGGCGGCAACTCCCGGCGCTGGATCGTCCGGGCGGTGGAGGAGAGCCTGCGCCGGCTCGACACCGACTGGATCGACCTCTACCAGGTGCACCGCCCCGACCACACCACCGACGTGGAGGAGACCCTCGGCGCGCTGACCGACCTGGTCCGGGCCGGAAAGATCCGCGCCTTCGGCTGCTCGACGTTCCCGGCCGAGGAGATCGTCGAGGCGCACCAGGTGGCCGAGCGCCGGGCGTTGGGTCGATTCCGCACCGAGCAACCGCCGTACTCACTGATCGCCCGGGGGATCGAGACCGCGGTGCTGCCGGTCTGCCAGCGGTACGGCATGGGCGTCCTGGTCTGGAGCCCGCTGGCCTCGGGGTTCCTCTCCGGCCGGTACCGGGCCGGCCAGGACGTCGACCTGACCACCGGCCGCCCGGCGCTCACCCCGGCCCGCTTCGACCCGACGCTGCCCGGCAACGCCGCCAAGTTCCAGGCGCTGACCGAACTGGCCGCGCTGGCCGACGAGGTCGGCTGCACGCTGCCCGAGCTGGCGGTGGCCTTCACCGTGGCGCACCCGGCGGTCACCTCGGCCCTGCTCGGTCCGCGCACCATGGCGCAGCTCGACAGCCTGCTCGGCGGGTCCGCGCTGGTCCTCGACGACGCGATCCTGGACCGGATCGACGAGATCGTGCCGCCCGGCGTCAACCTCTACCAGCCGGACGGCGCCTGGCGCCCGCCGGTGCTCACCGACCCGGCCCGCCGGCGCCGGCCACTCGGCGAGCGCGCGGCCGCCTGACCCGAGACGCTGTCGTCATCGACGCCCCGGCCACCGGCGGTCGCCGCGCCACCCGCGTGATCGACGCCGCTGGTCAGGGCCGGCGGGCGAAGAAGTCGGCCATGGCCCGCGTGTGGGTGGAGAAAGCCAACTCGACCGGCTCGGTGAGGACCAGCCACTCGGTGGCCTCCTCGGTCGGTGCGGACGGCGGGAGCCCCTCGGCCGGGCGCTCCGGCAGCTCGCCGAAGATCATGATGGTGCCGCCGGCCGGGGCGCCGTGCACGGCGAAGAGCCTCGCCTCGTCGGCCACCCCGATCAGGCCGGTCTCCTCGCGCAGCTCCCGCACCAGCGCGTCGGCCCACTCCTCGCCGTACTCGATGAAGCCGCCGGGGAGCGCGAGCAGGCCGCGCGCCGGCTCGATGTCCCGGCGGACCACCACCAGGCCGAGCCCGGCCTCCGTACGCACCGGCAGCAGCGCGACCGCCACCGGCAGCGGGTTGCGCCACACCGTCTCGCCGCAGACCGCGCAGATCCGCGGCCAGCCGGCGCCCGCCGGGTAGGTGGCGCCGCAGAACGAGCAGTGCGAGTACGGAGAGCCGGTCATGTCGCCGCACGTTACCGCCCCGGGCTGGCGGACGCTCCCCACCCGGCGGTGCTCAGGCGGTGCCCTCAGCGCCACCCGGCGTGCCGGAGTTGTTCGGCGATCTCGCGGACCCGGGCCATGGTCATCCCGGTCCGCTGCTCGACGGCGAGCGGGTGGTTGGTCGGCTCCAGCTCGATGAATGGCTTCTCGCCCACCGGCCGGGTGTGCACGTGCGTCTTCAACTCGATGGTGCTGACCTCGTAGGCGGGCAGTTCGGTGGAGAGCCAGCCGAAGTACGGGGGCTCCGACTCCCGCCCCGGCGTCTCCCACAGCTCGGTGGTGCGGGCGAAGTTGGCCGGGCTGAGCGACACCCATACTCCCCAGGCGAACGTGCCGTCGGCGTCGAGCAGGGGGATCTCGATATTGCCCTGGACGAAGAAGTGCTCCCCGCGGATGACGCAGAGGTCGGAGGTCAACTCGCTCCGGCCCTCCTCGGCCAGCTCCTCCGACCAGAAGGCCGGCGCCTCGGTCCGGTACGACAGCGGCAGCTCGTCGTGCCGCTGACCGCAGGTCCCGCAGGTGTAGCCCGAGATGTCACGCATCGGGCGACCGTAGTCGATCACCCCTGCCGCTGTCCCGCGCGGAGTGCGTCCCGGGCCGCCATCAGCGCGAACCCCAGCAGGTGGAGCCCCGCCACCGGTCGGGATCCGTGCGGGGCGGCGGCATGCCGGACAGTCTCTCCCCGCCCACCGACAGTCCGCGTGGGGTTTCACGCCGCCGGGAAACCCGTGGCCGGCCGGGCGGTCCGCTCGCTAACCTGCCGCCCACATCGGAACGAGGTGAGTGGAATGGCGGGGACGATCACGCTGTGGCGGCCGACCGGGGCGCGGGAGCTGGCGCTGGTCGCGGCGTCCGGCTGGACGGCGTGGCCGCCGCGCCTGCCGGATCAGCCGATCTTCTACCCGGTGCTCAACGAGGCGTACGCCGTCATGATCGCCCGGGACTGGAACGTGCCCGCCTCCGGCGCCGGCTACGTCACCCGGTTCGAGGTCGAGCGCGACTTCGCCGCCCGCTACCCGGCCCGGCAGGTGGGCGGCCGGGACATCCTGGAGCTCTGGGTGCCCGCCGAGGAGTTGGCCGAGTTCAACCGGCACATCGTCGGCCGGATCGAGGTCGTGCGCTCCTTCCCGGACGCTACGAACTGACCGTCGGGCCGGGCCGCGGGGTGGACGCGGCCCGGCCCGGCGGTCGTCAGGCGGCCGGTGCGCCGGTGTACGCGGCCGTGGTCCGGTCGGCGGCGGCCCGCGCCTGCTCCGGGTCGGTGCCGGCGGCGACGCTGGCCTCGCGCCAGGCCTCGCTGCTCGCCGTCATGAACCGGCGCCCGTCCGCCGAGCCGATCCAGGCGGCGGCGTCCTCGGGCGTGACGCCGCTGCCGTCGGCGGCCAGGTGGGAGGCGAGGCCGAGCAGGCCCGAGTCCCAGCCGACGCCGACCGCGCCGGGGCCGAACTCGGCCCACCGCTCGTCGTCGACGTGCGCGACGTGCTCGAGGGTGAACAGGGTCCGACCGTCGTCCTCCGGGGTGAGCCGGACCTCGATCCAGCTCACCTCGTCGCCGTACTCCCAGGTGGCGGCGAAGCTCTGCGGCGGGTCGCAGCGCTCGATGGTGCCGCCGGCGTTGCCCTCGAACTGGTAGCGGCCGTGCAGGCGCAGGTCACCCGAGACGGGCAGGAACCAGCGGGGGATGCGTTCGGCGTTGGTGCAGGCGTCCCAGAGGTCTTCCAGCGACGCGTCGTAGGTCTGGCTGATGGTGAGCACGCGGGCCTCGCCGGCTTCGAGCGTGCGGTTGCCCACGGTGCGGCGTACGGAGCTGATCTGGTGGGTGGTGTCGATCATCGGGCACTCCTGTCGTCGGTCGACTCGGTGTGCGATCGCCGTTCGCGCCGGCCCCGGGCCAGCTCGGTGGCCAGGGCGTCCAGGGCCGGGGTCCAGAACCGGCGGAAGCCGGCCAGCCACTCGTCGACCTCGCGCAGCGGGGCCGGGTCGACCGCGTAGAGGCGGCGGGCGCCCTGCGGGCGCACGGTGGCGAAGCCGTTGTCTCGCAGCACCCGTAGGTGCTGCGAGACGGCCGGCTGGGAGATGCCGAACTCCTCCTGGATCACCGCGCAGACACCGCCGGCGGTCAGCTCGCCCTGGGCGAGCAGTTCCAGGATGCGGCGGCGCACCGGATCGCCGAGGACGTCGAAGGCGTGCACGAACCCTTTGTATCAGCCGCCGCTTATATAAGCAATCAGCCCAGCCGAGCCGCTACGGCAGAGCGCAGCTCGGGCAGCCGGCCGTGCAGCAGCCCCGGGCACTGGGTGCTGTTGAAGTCCTTGTGGCCGTAGATCTCGGTCGCCGGGATGGCGTACTGCTGGCAGGTGAAGGCGCAGAAGACCACCAGGCTGTCCCAGAGCGCCTGTGGCGGCTGCACGTCGAGGTAGATGCCCTCGTTCTCGATCCCGATGGCCTGGCTGTTCTGCCCGACGCAGTGCGCCCCCTGCACCATGGTCTGCCCGTGCAGCAGCCCGTAGAGGCTGCCGTGCCGGCCCTCGGTCAGGAACCCGCCCCGGCTGTTGGTGAAGTGCTGCCCGGAGTCGAGCCAGCCGTTGGTGTCCATGTGCAGGTCCTGGATGTCGCGGGAGTTCGCGTACGCGTGGGCCAGGCTGTAGTCGGTCGAGTTCGGGAACGCCGTGTGATGGATGATGATCTTGTTGGGGCGGTTCTGCACCACGGTCACCGCCGAGGACGGCGGGCGGGCGCCCCAGGTCGCGCAGTTGGCGATGGTGGGCTGGTCGATCCGGGTGGCGGCGGCCCGGGCGACGTCACGGTCGCCGGCCGGCAGCAGGGCGGCGGCGCCGGCGGTCGCGCCGAGCAGGACCGCGCCGCGCAGCACGTCACGCCGGGAGACGGGTACGGACATGGTGGCCTCCTGGTGGGCTCGGGCGGGAACCGGCGGCGGGCTGGACGGCCCGCCGCCGGCGGGGATCAGCAGGGCCCGTTGCAGGCCAGCACCCGGAGCCGGTCCAGGGTGCCGTTCCAGACGTTCTGGTCGCCGGGGAAGATGCCCGACGACGCCCACTGCCAGAAGGAGTACGTCGACCAGCCGGCCGGCAGGGTGCCGACGGTGCTGGAGTACCGGGCGATCCAGAGTGGGTTGTTCGCGGCGAACTGCGAGGTGTTGCCGGTGCAGGTGGTCCACCAGTCGGTGGTGGTGTAGATCGTCGCCCAGCGCCCGGTGCGGCTGTAGTACTGGTTGACGAAGGACGCGATCCAGCTGCGCATCGCACTCTGGCTCAGCCCGTAGCAGGTCGAGCCGTACGGGTTGTACTCGATGTCGAGCGCGCCGGGCAGGGTCTTGCCGTCCTTCGACCAGCCGCCGCCGTGGTCGACGAAGTAGTTGGCCTGGGTCGCGCCGCTGGTGGTGTCGGGGCGGGCGAAGTGGTACGACCCGCGGATCATCCCGACGTTGTAGGAGCCGTTGTACTGCTGGGCGAAGTACGGGTTGGTGTAGTAGGTGCCCTCGGTGGCCTTGACGTACGCGAACCGGGCGCCGTTGCTCCAGGCGGCGGACCAGTTGACGTTGCCCTGATGGCTGGAGACGTCCATGCCGGGTAGCCCGGCCGGGGCGGCGCTGGCGGGGGTCGCGCCGAGGGTGGCGGCGGCGACCAGGGTCGCGCTGGCCAGTAACGCGGCCGCGACCGTACGCAGACGGTTCATCTTTCCTCCCGGGGGGGTGGCCGCCTCGTGGGCGGCGGGAGCGACGAAGGGAACTGTCACGTATTAGGTCACGGACGGCGATAGTTTTCAATAGATGAAGTCAAGATTATCTATGGAAGCGGTCAGGCGTGCGCCAGCACCTCGGCCGCGGCCCGCTCCCCGGCACGCACGGCGCCCTCCAGATAGCCGGCCCAGCGGGTCGCGGTCTCGGTGCCGGCCCAGTGCAGCCGACCCACCGGCCGGCGCAGCTCCGGCCCGTAGTCGAGCCACGAGCCGGGGGTCAACGCCCCGCAGAAGCAGCCCCGGGTCCACTCGTCGGCCGACCAGTCGTACTCGACCAGCTCGTCCGGCTCGGCGGCGGCCGGGCCGACGATCGCCACCAGGGCGTCCAGCCAGGCGGCCCGCCGCTAGGCCGGCGACATCCGGCGCAGCGCGCGGGCCTGCTCGCCGTAGCTGAACGCGGCCAGCACCCCGCGCCCCGAGTCGGGGGTGCCGTTGTCGACCGTCTCGGTCACCGGCCCCTCGGCCGCGGCGCCGACGGGAAGGTGACCAGGCCGTGCTCGGCCACCAGTGCGGCCATCCGGTCCTGGGTGGGGCCGATCCACTGGGCGCCCAGGTCCAGCTGGGTGCCCTCGGCGAGCTACCGGGTGAGCACCCGCCCGCCGACCCGGTCCCGCGCCTCCAGCACCCGTACCTGCGCGCCGGCCCCGGCGAGCGCCCGCGCGGCGGCGAGACCGGAGAACCCCCGCGCCGATCACCACGACCCGCACGCCGCGCGGATACCCCGGTCCCGACCGGCTACGCCTGGCCCTCCGGGCATGGATCGGCGTCAACCCGGTCGGGGTGTCGATCGGGGCCCTCGCCGATCGTGTGGAAGGTGGAGGATCCACCAGAAGGGGTGAGTGCCATGACGCAGTACCTGATCAGCATGTACCAGCCCGAGGGCGGGCGGCCCGACCCGGAGTTCCTGGCCGGGGTGATGCGCGAGCTCGGGGTGCTCCGCGACGAGCTGGTGGCGAGCGGTTCCTGGGTCTTCGGGCAGGGACTGCACGACCCGTCCACCGCCACCGTGCTCCGCCCGCAGGGCGACGACGTGCTGGTCACCGACGGCCCGTTCGTCGAGGGCAAGGAGTACCTGGGCGGCTTCATGATCATCCGCGCCGCCGATCTGGACGCCGCCCTGGAGTGGGGCCGGCGCTACGCGGTCGCCACCACCCTGCCGGTCGAGGTACGCCCCTTCCAGGGCGAGGGGTGACGCTCGACGTCGAGTCGGTGTTCCGCGCGGAGTACGGCCGCGCGGTCGCCGTGCTGGTCCGCCTCCTCGGCGACATCGACCTCGCCGAGGAGGCCGTCCAGGAGGCCTTCACCGAGGCGGTGCGGCGCTGGCCGGAGACTGGCCCGCCGCCCAGCCCGGCGGCCTGGATCATCACCACCGCTCGGCGCCGGGCCATCGACCGGCTGCGCCGGGAGGCGTCCCGCAACGACCGGCAGGCCCAGGCCGCCCTGCTGTACGCCCGGGACGCCCCGGCCGAGGAGGGACCCGTGCGCGACGACCGGCTCCGACTGATCTTCACCTGCTGCCACCCGGCGCTCGCCCCGGCCACCCGGGTCCCGCTCACCCTGCGCCTGCTCGGCGGGCTGAGCACCGCCGAGATCGCCCGCGCCTTCCTGGTCCCCGAGGCCACCATGGCGCAGCGGCTGGTCCGGGCCAAGGCCAAGATCCGGCACGCCGGCATCCCGTACCGGGTGCCCGGCGACGCCGACCTGCCGGACCGGCTGCGCGCCGTCCTCGCCGTGCTCTATCTGGTCTTCAACGAGGGGCACACCGCCAGCGCGGGGGAGCGCCCGGTCCGCGAGGACCTCTGCGTCGAGGCCGTCCGGCTGGCCCGGCTGCTGGTCGCGTTGATGCCCGACGAGCCGGAGGCGCTCGGACTGCTCGCCCTGATGCTGCTCACCGAGGCCCGCCGCCCCGCCCGGGTCGCCGCCGACGGCACCCTGCGCCCGCTCGCCGAGCAGGATCGCGGCTCGTGGGACCGCGCGCTCGTCGCCGAAGGGCAGGCGCTGGTGCGCCGCTGCCTGCGCCGGGACCGACCGGGCCCGTACCAGATCCAGGCCGCGATCCAGGCCGTGCACAGCGACGCGCCGACCGCCGCCGACACCGACTGGGGCCAGGTCCTCCAGCTGTACGACCAGCTCCAGGCGGTCGCCCCGGGCCCGGTGGTGGCGCTCAACCGGGCGGTGGCGCTGGCCGAGGTACGCGGCCCGGCCGCCGCCCTCGCCGCCGTCGACGAGCTCGACCTCGCCGGCTACCACGTCTACCACGCCGTCCGCGCCGACCTGCTGCGCCGCCTGGGCCGCGCGGCGGAGGCGGCCCTCGCGTACGACGCGGCGATCACCCGCACCGGCAACGAAGCCGAGCGGGCATACCTACGCGACCGCCGCGCGTCAGTCTCGCCTTGATCGTTTACTGTTCCGCCGGCGGCGTTGGGGGTGGTGCCGCGGTGGACACTCGAGCGTGCGGCGGGCGACGCTCAGCTGATCCGGGTGCTGCCGGAGGTCTACGTCGACACCCGCCTCGCCCGGCCGGATCTGGGCGGCGGCACACCGCTGCTCGCGCTCGCGATTCTTGCCGGTCGCCGCGCGGCCACTCCATGATCGGCTGAGCCTGAACCACTCGACACGCCGCCGAGAGTGCGGCCCACGCTCAAACGATCGAGGGCGGCGGTCCCGGCGCGGCCGAGCGCGTCGGGCGGTCACCGAGGACGCGGGCGCCGCTCAGTCGCGCAGGGTGCGCAGGATGCGGGTGAGCTGCTCCCGGTCGGTGGGGGAGAGGTGGCCGAAGAACCGGGTCGCCTCGGCGTCCCGGGCGGTCCGGATGGCCGCGCCCACCCGGGTGCCCTCCTCGGTCGGCGCGACCAGGGTCGCGCGCCGGTCGGCCGGGTCGGGGTGGCGCGCGACGAGCCCGCGTTCCTCCAGGCCGTCGACCACCTCGGTGGCCGAGCGCGGGGCGATGTGCAGGTGCTCGGCGAGCGCGCTGAGTCGCATCGCGCCGTGCCGGGTGAGCACCCCGAGCGCGCGGGCGTGCCCGGGGTTGACCTCCCACGGGCCGAGGGTCTGCCGGGACTGGTGGCGCAGCCGGCGGGCCACGGCCCAGAAGAGCTCGGCCAGGCTCTCCTCGTGCGGTTCGGCGTCCTCGGCGGTCACCGGAATACGGTAGCAGGGATTCCTGTTGTTCCCTCATGATGAGGTAACCTCAGCAATATCGCCCCCTGACAGGAAGAGGCATTCCTTGGACACCACCCCCACCCGCCGGGAGGGCCGCGGCGGCGCCCCCCGGACGATCAGCGCCGCCGAGAAGGCCCAGGCCCGAGACGTGTCGCTGCGCCGCATCGGCCGGCTCTTCACCGCGTACCGCGGGCAGTTGACCACCGTGGTCGCGATCATCGTGGTCTCGTCGGTGATCGCGATGGCCTCGCCGTTCCTGCTGCGTGCCGTGATCGACCGCGCGCTGCCGGAGCGCGATCTGACCCTGCTGGCCTGGCTGGTCGGCGGCATGGTCGCCGTCGCCGCGGTGACCGCCGTGCTCGGCGTGGTCCAGACCTGGATCTCCACCCGGGTCGGCCAGCAGGTCATGCACCGGCTGCGCACCGACGTCTTCACCCACCTGCACCGGCAGTCGATCGCGTTCTTCACCCGCACCCGCACCGGCGAGGTGCAGTCCCGGATCACCAACGACATCGGCGGCATGCAGACCGTCGTCACCTCCACCGCCACCTCGATCGCGTCGAACCTGACCACCGTGGTCGCCACGCTGGTCGCGATGGTGGCGCTCTCCTGGCGGCTCACCCTGGTCTCCCTGGTGGTGCTGCCCCCGGCCATCTGGCTGACCCGACGGGTCGCCGCGCTGCGCCGGGAGATCACCGCGCAACGGCAGCGCGAGCTGGCCGACCTCAACGTCACCATCGAGGAGGGGCTGTCGATCAGCGGCGTGCAGCTCAGCAAGACCCTCGGCGCCGGCGCCGCGCTCACCGAGCGGTTCACCGACTCCTCGGCCCGCCTGGTCGACCTGGAACTCCGCTCCGAACTCGCCGGACGCTGGCGGATGGCCTCGATGAGCGTCATCTTCGCCGCCATCCCGGCGGTCATCTACCTCGGCGCCGGGCTGCCCGGCACCGCCGGCACGCTCAGCATCGGCACCCTGGTCGCCTTCACCGCACTCCAGGGTGGGCTGTTCCGGCCGCTGATGGGGCTGCTCAACGTCGGCGTCTCGCTCACCGCCTCGCTGGCGCTCTTCGCCCGCATCTTCGAGTACCTCGACCTCCCGGTCGAGGTGGACGACCCCGCCCACCCGGTCGAGATCGACCCGGCGCGGGTCCGCGGCCACCTGCGGATCTCCGACGTCACCTTCAGCTACCCGGGCAGCGACACCGCCGCCGTCGCCGGCGTCAGCCTCGACGTGCCGGCCGGCACCAGCCTGGCCCTGGTCGGCGAGACCGGCTCCGGCAAGAGCACCCTGGCCGCCCTGGTCAGCCGGCTGCACGACCCGGGCAGCGGCCGGATCACCATCGACGGCATCGACCTGCGCGACCTGCGGCTGACCGACCTGGCCGCCGTCGTGGGCGTGGTCAGCCAGGAGACCTACCTGCTGCACACCACCGTCCGGGAGAACCTGCGCTACGCCCGACCGGACGCCACCGACGCCGAGATCGAGGCCGCGGCCCGCGCCGCGCAGATCCACGACCTCATCGCCGGCCTGCCCGACGGGTACGACACGATGGTCGGCTCCCGGG
Source organism: Micromonospora sp. BS32 (assembly GCF_059089345.1). NCBI lineage: Bacteria > Bacillati > Actinomycetota > Actinomycetes > Micromonosporales > Micromonosporaceae > Micromonospora > Micromonospora sp. BS32. The sequence goes on along the minus strand of NZ_JBSSHR010000003.1, from coordinate 225,718 downwards.
GCCACCGCTTCTCCGGCGGGGAGAAACAGCGCCTGGCCATCGCCCGTACGCTGCTGCGCGACCCGCGCATCCTGGTGCTGGACGAGGCGACCAGCGCGCTGGACACCGAGACCGAACGCGCCGTCCAGCGGGCCTTCGACGCCCTGTCGCGGGGGCGCACCGTGCTCACCATCGCGCACCGGCTCTCCACCGTCCGCGACGCCGACCAGATCGCCGTGCTCGACCACGGCCGGATCGTCGAGTCCGGCACCCACCGGAGCCTGCTGGCGCGCGAAGGCCGGTACGCCGCCCTGGCCGCCTGACGGTGCGGCCCGGCGGTCGCCGCCCTGACCGGGCGGTGGCTCAGGCGCGGCCGGTGAGGGCGGTCGCCGGACGGGGTACCGACGCCAGCGGCGACAGCGTGAACCAGCGGGGCGTCGCCCGGCGCAGCGCCTCCGGGCCGCGCAGTTCCACCGCGCCGCGGCGCAGCTTGTCGGCCCAGGTGGCGTCGCCGCGCCAGACCTCCACCAGGGCGCGCAGGCTGGCGTGCACGCTGACCGCCGGTGGGAAGCCGGGGTCGTCGTCGCAGACGTCCGCCTCGGTCGGGGTGAGCACCATCCACCAGTCGCGCCGACCCGTCCGTACGTCGGTGAAGTGGAAGTGGACCACCGTGCGCCCGGCGGGCAGCTCCGCGTGGTCGACGTTGCGGTGCATGTCCCACAGCAGCAGCTTCGGGTCGAGGTCCGCGTCGCCGATCTCGCCGACCCAGCGGACCCCCCACCCGCCGAGCGCCTCGACGATCGGTCGCAGCTCCCGGCCGGCGGCGGTCAGCACGTAGCGCACCTCCGCACCGTCGGTCTCCCGGCGCACGATGCCGGCGACGGCCAGCTCGTGCAGCCGCCGGGACAGCAGCGCGGGGGAGAGCCGTGGCAGCCCACGACGCAGCTCGTTGAAACGTTCGCTGCCGCTGACCAGCTCGCGGACGATCAGCATCGTCCACCGTCCGTCCAGCAGCTCCATCGCCTTGGCGACGGGGCAGAACTGGTGATACGACGACCCCATGAGCGAAGGCTAGTGGCCGTCGGGTACCCGTCCCAGTACAGATCGTGTACTAGTCGCGTCGGGTTCCCGTCCCTAGCGTCTCTGCCATGAGCAGGACGAACGGGAGGCGAACGAGATGACGACATCCACCGACGCGACGGCGGACGAGGCCCTCAAGGCCCGGCACCGCGCGATGTGGGCACTGGGGAACTACCCGGCGGTGGCGACCGGGGTGATCGCCGAGCTGGGGCCGCTCCTGGTCGAGGCGTGTGGAGTCCGCCCCGGCGACCGGGTGCTGGACGTCGCCGCAGGATCGGGGAACGCGGCGATACCGGCGGCGCTGGCCGGAGCCCGGGTGACGGCGAGCGACCTGACCCCGGAACTGCTCGAGGTGGGCCGGCGGCTGGCCGCCGAGCAGGGCGCGGAGCTGGCGTGGCAGCAGGCTGACGCCGAGGCGCTGCCGTTCGCCGACGGCGAGTTCGACAGCGTGCTCTCCTGCGTCGGGGTCATGTTCGCCCCGCACCACCGGGCCGCCGCGGACGAACTGGTCCGGGTCTGCCGCCCGGGCGGCACGGTGGGCCTGCTCAGCTGGACCCCACAGGGGTTCATCGGACAGATGCTCGGCACGCTGCGGCCGTACGTGGCGCCGCCGCCCGGCGCGCAGCCTCCGCCGTTGTGGGGCGACGAGCAGCACGTCCGTGCCCTGCTCGGGGACCGGGTCACCAACGTGGTCGCCCGACGGCAGGTGCTGCGGGTCGAGGCGTTCGCCACCCCCGAGGAGTTTCGGGACTTCTTCAAGCGCAACTACGGGCCCACCGTGGCCGCGTACCGGGGCATCGCCGACGACCCGGACCGGACCAGGGCGCTCGACCACGACCTCGCCGATCTCGCCCGCCGCAACGACCTCGGCAGCGGCGCGACGGTCCTGGAATGGGAGTACCTGCTGCTCACCGCCCACCGCGCCGGATGACATGCGGGGCCGAACCGAAAATCCTGATCTGCGACACGTGAGTTGCAGGTGTGCTGTCGATAGAGTGGCGCGGTGCAGAGTGGAGTGCAGGCGCAGGTGCCGGTGCTGTACGTCGCGGACGCCGACGCCGCCCGAGCTTTCTACCAGCTCTTCGGCTACACCGAGACCCGCACCGGGGGCGACGGGGAGTCCCGCTGGTCGTACCTGCAGTGCGGCGAGCTGACCCTGTTGCTGGCCGCGGTCACCCCGCGCCTGGTCACCGTCGAGCTGCCCCTGCTGATCTACCTGTACGTCGAGGACCTGGAGCCGACCATCCAGCGGCTGACCGGGGCCGGGTACGCCGTGGAACGCGCCGGCAACCCCGAGCACGCCCCCGGCGGCGAGTGCCGGGTCACCGACCCGGACGGCAACACCGTGCTTTTCGGGCAGCGCCGGGTCGTACCCGGACAGTCGCGGGGCGCGCAGCCCGGCGGCGAGGCGCGGTTCTCGCTGATCCGGGAGGCCGCCGAGGCGGTCAGCCGGCGCGGCGGCGCGCCGGCCCGCTGCCAGATCGGCGGCCCGCGCGGCGAACCCTGCCCCGAGCCGGCCGAGGTGAAGCTCGCCGACTCGTGGGGCGACACCGTGTGGGGGTGCATGGCGCACGCCGACGAGACGCTGCTGACCGCGCGGGGCGCGTTCCTGGCCAGCGAGGACGGGACGGGGCTGGGGCCGTTCCTGCAGGCCCGGCAGACGCAGCCGGAGCGGGCCGCGCAGAGCTGAGCCCTGCCCGGGCAGCGGCCATACCACCCTCCTGCTCCTGAAGACCGGATGGCAGGATGATCTTGCGTGGGCGCGATCTGTTCGGCTGCGCAGGTCAGGCGGGAGGAGTGGATCCGGTGTCGAAGGGTGCGCAGGGCGTGGTAACCGTCCTCGGAGTATTGCTGGCGCTGTTCCTGGCGCCGGTCATCGGGGCGGTCTGGGGACTGTGGGTGGTCGCCACCTGGCTGCTGCGCCGGGGCGGGGAAGAGGCGCCGTCGGCTGGTAAGGCGGTCGGAGCCGCGTGCGTCGCCCTGGCCTCCGTCGCGTTCGGTGCGGCCGTCTACCCGTCGGTCTTCGCCGAACGGGACCCGATCTCCGCGTCGTCCGTGTCGGCGGTGGCCTCGCCGGCCCCTCCCACGCCGTCGGTGACGTCGTCCCCCTTCGTCCTTCCCACCGTGCCGGATGCGGTGGGAAGCGCCCCCTACGCCGCCACCGGGCTGATCAAGGCCGCGGGCCTACGGTGGACCATGCAGGACGCCTCACCCCTCGCCCGCGACATGTACGTCCAGAAGAACTGGACCGTCGTCGCGACGGAGCCGCCCGCCGGGGCACCCGTCGCGCCGCACAGCGAGGTGACGATCCTGGTGCTGAAGAACGAGGAAGCGGCCTGGTTCGCCGCGCACCCGACGATGCCCCGCCTGCCGAAGGGCAAGCCGACCGACACGCTGACAGAGCGCGGCGGGATCCTCGCCGGGATGAACGAACTCGTACTGGTCCGCTACGACCGGACCGCGACACCGAAGGACGCGAGCGAACCCCACGACGAGTATTCGATCGACGGTTGGGAACCGGCCGAGGAGACCAAGGCCCGGGCCGGGCTGAAGATGGCATACGAGTACAGCTCGCTCGTGGTGGGCAGCGTGCCACCGGCGGGCCAGGACCTGCGGATCGGCCGGATGATCGTCGTGACGGTGAAGGACAAGCCACCGACCAGGACCCGTTCCGGCGACGACGGTGGACGTCTCCCCACGGTGCCGCGGGACGGTGACGACGGCGACGTCAACGTGCCGGGGTGGCTCTGCCCGACCCGGTTCTGCTGACACGGCCCACTACGGAATGTCGTTGGCATCCGTGGCGGCGTGCCGACGGCGTCCCGGCGAGCTGATCGTCCCGGCGAGCTGATCGGGCCGGCGGCGCCGATACCGACTCGAGCCGTCAGGTGGTCGTACCGCGGCCGTACTCTCTCGCACGTGTCACGCGACCGTGGCCGGGAGGGGCAGACGTGACGGAGCAGCGTGGGTACTGGCGGGAAGACGGCGAACCGATCAGCGCCCGGGAAGCGTGGGACATCTGGGCATGCCACGCCTATCCCCTTCTGATCGATGTCGCCCGGACATACCACGCGACCATCACCTACGGCGAACTTCGAGACAGGCTCTTTGCTGCCTCCGCTATCCGGACGTCCGCGCTTCTGCAGAACTGGATCGGAGAGGTCCTCAACCGGGTGATCCGCGAAGCGCGACGTCGTGGTGACCCCCCGCTGTCCGCGCTCGTCGTTCGACTCGAGGACGGCATGGTAGGCGGCGGGTACGAGGAGGTACTCAGGGTCACCGGCGAACCAGCGCCGGAGAACGAGATGGCGCGGGAGGAGCACGCTGCCGTCTCCCGACTGGCCTGCTACCGCAAATTCGGCGCGGCGCTGCCGGCGGGTGGCGGCATGCCAGCACTGGCGTCGAGGCTTCAGGCAGTTGTCCAGCGTCGTCGCGCGCAGGCCCCGCAGCCTCCCCGGCCCGTCTGCCCGACCTGCTTTGTTCAGCTTCCGATGAGCGGCACGTGTGACTCCTGCTGAGCTGGGCCTAGGATCTTCCGCAGGCAGGGGGGCCGGTGGACGACGATCACGCCGTCGCAGTTCGCCCACGAGCGGGAGGCGCTGGCGCACGTCCAGGCGCTGCTGCCGGACACCGAGCCCTTCCGGGCCTGGTCGAACTTCACCTTCATCGCCCAGACCGGTCACCCCTACGAGGTGGACCTGCTGGTCGCCGGCCCGGGTGGGCCCTACCTCATCGAGATCAAGAGTCTGAACGGACGGCTGGTCTCCAGCGGCTCCAACTGGATCCTGCACGGGCCGAGCGGCACCCGCACCTTTGACAACCCGCTGCACCTCGCGGACATGAAGGCCAAGAAGCTCAAGTCGCTGCTCCAGGTCGCCGCCGCCCGCCGCGCGGGCAAGCCGGTCAGGATCCCCTTCGTGGAGGCGGCGGTGTTCCTCTCCAAGCCGGGGCTGCAGGTCGAGCTCTCCGACCACCATCTGCACGGCATCTACGGCCCCGAGCCGGCGCCCGGCCATCAGCCGGGCAAGCCTTGTTCCTTGGCCAGGCGCACCAGCTCGGCCGCGACGGCTGCCTCCGCTGACGGCTACGGCTTCTTCTTCCTCGCGGTCACGCCGTCCAGTGTCGTCATCACGGCACCTTCCTCACCAGGCACGAAGCCCGGCGGGTCAGGCCGGAAACACCCTTAAATCCACAGGCCCACAGGGCCTAACGAGGTGGGGCCGCGCGGCGGTCGATAGATTCGTCCATTGTGGTCACCTGATACGTCGTCGTCAATGCTTAGCCCGTGTGAGCCACCTCGCTTCGTAAAGATCTGGCCACCGTCCGTGTTCTTTGGTTCTCTGGCAGCCGATGCCTAGGGAGACGATCACCGATGTGACGGGAGGCTGCGCCGAGTGAGCGAACCGGTTCCGGGATCCGTTGTAGGGGACGTGCATAGCACGCTCGGTCGGCCGTTGTTCAATCCAGTGTTGAAGGTGTGGGTCGGGGAGGGAAAGCTCGATTACGAGGTCTATCTGAGGACCTCCGATCTGCTGCGGTTGCAGACCCCGAGGTCTGAGCTCGTCAGCCCGGACGAGCTGATGTTCCAGGTCGTCCACCAGGCGCAGGAGCTGTGGTTGAAGCTGCTCGCGCACGAGTTGGCCGAGATGGTCGGTGATCTCGATGGCGATGGTATGTGGGAGGTATCGGCCCGGCTGGACCGTGCCGGGCGGATCATCCGATGCCTGGCCGATGAGCTTCGTGTCCTGGAGACGCTGACGCCGGACACGTACCAGGTGATTCGGCGGCATCTCGGTAATGGCAGCGGGCAGGAGTCCCCGGGCTACAACGCGGTGCGGGTGGCGGCTTCGTACGTCGCTGAGGCGTTGGACCGGCTGCTGGCGCGGCGCGCCGTTACGCTCGCCGAGATCTACGTCCCTGGCGGCAGCCCGGAACTGAAGCGAGTCTGCGAGCTGCTGGTTGATCTCGACGAGGGCTACCAGACGTGGCTGTTCGCCCATTACATGCTCGTGCGCCGGACAATCGGGGTGGGCCGCGACGTCGAGGCGCTGGATGGTGTGCCGACCCAGGTCCTCGTGGGACGGATGACTCAGCCACTGTTCCGATCGTTGTGGGCGGTGCGTAATCAGCTCACCGTCGGGTGGCGAGGCGAGGGCGGCTTCGCGCCGGGTACGGATCGCGGCGACGTCCGGGTATCGGCATGACGACGCGATTGCGTGCCCACTTCCCTGTCCTCGAGGGTTGCGTCTACCTGAACAGCAACTCCACCGGCGCCGTGCCGCGCGCGACGGAAGCTGTTCTTGGGCGGTATTGGCAGACACTCTGCGCCTGGCGAGATGACGTGTGGGAGGGGTGGCTCAGCGAACTGCAGTCGTACGCTGACGCTGTGGCCGCGTTCATCGGCGGGCCGCCCGGTAGTGTCGTCACCGACGCCAACGTGAGCACCCTGCTGGGGCGGATAGCTTCCTGCTTCGACTACCGCCCGCCCCGGAACCGGATCGTCACGACACACCTGGAGTTTCCGACGGTGCCCTTTATCTGGCGCGCGTTCGGCCGGTACGGCGCTGAACTCGATGTCGTGGGCCGCGGTGGTCCCGGTTTCGACGAGGATGCCCTGCAGCGGCGGATCGACGAACGGACCCTCCTGGTATGCGTACCGCACGCCAGCTACGCCACCGGCGCCATGATCGACCTCCCCCGTCTGGTCAAACGCGCGCACGATGTCGGTGCGCTGGTCGTCGTCGACGCCTTCCAGACCATCGGCACGGTCCCGTTCGACGTGGCAGCGCTCGACGTCGATTTCGCCCTCGGCGGCGCGCACAAATGGATGTGCGGCGTCGGGACCGCCTTCCTCTACGTCCGACCGCAACTGCTGCCCACCCTGCGACCGGCGGCGACGGGATGGCTGGCCGGCGACAATCCGCTGACCTTCCTGCCCGCCACGGGCTGGGCCGAGGACGCCCGCCGCTTCGCCGGCGGAACGCCCTTCCCGCTCACCGCCCTGATCTCCCGGGTCGGCCTTGATCTGCTGGCCGGCGTCGGCATCGACGCGATCCGCGAGCACTCCTTGCGATGCACCGAGCGAATACTGCTACGGGCCGACGCCGCCGGCATCAGGGTGCTCAGCCCCACCACGCCCGAGCACCGCGGCGGCGTCGTCTGCCTCGACATCCCCGACGGCGAGACCGTCAAGCGGCGCCTCGCCGCGCGGCGGATGATCTGCAGTTGGCGAGGGAATCTGCGGGTAGCCCCGCACATCTACAACACCCTCGACGAAATCGACGCCTTCATGGATACGCTCGAACAGGAGTTGGAGCAGATCGGCCGATGACCGGAAGCCAGCTCTCCCCCCGGGCACTGATGAGCCTCCTGGCCAACGGCTCCAAGGCCATGGACGTCCTGGAAACCGCCCTGACCATCGGGTTGCTCGACGCGCTGGAGCCGGGCCCGGTACGGCTCGCGCACCTCAGCACCCGTTTCGATCTGCGACCCGGCCGGCTCTACAAGCTCCTCGACTGCCTGGAGAGCCTCGGGTTCGTGTTCCGTGACGAATACACCGATGACATCAACGACGCCGAGTACCGGGCGGTTTACGGGCTCAAAGCCGCTGCTGTCGAGGTTGTCGGGCCGGACGCGATCGAACGGGACCGGGACAAGTATCCGTGGCGGCAGCTGCACGGCCGGCTCGATGAAGCGCTCCGCGGTCGAGTCGGCATTACCGAGGACGACTTCGCCTGGCCGCCGAAGACGGAAGCCCAGATCGCGGAGTTCGAAGAGAGTATGGCGGCCGGACTGGGCCCGATCATCGAGACGTTCCACACCCATGCGCAGCGGCTGTGGTCCGACCACCGCCGGCTGCTGGACGTAGGAGGCGGCGACGGCACACTCGCCACGCATCTGCTCACCGATGTCCCCGACCTGACCGTTGACGTCTACAACCTGCCCGCCGTCCGGCCGCTGGTCGAGCAAGCCCGGGTACGCTCGGGTCACGGCCCTCGGCTCGGCTTCGTCGGCGGAGACTTCCTCGCCGAGCCGTTGCCCCAGGGTTACGACAGCCTCGGATTCGTCCGCGTCCTGCACGACTGGCCCGCCCCCACCGCTCGCCGCCTGGTCGAGAACGCCTACAACGCGCTGCCACGCCACGGCCGCCTGCTCATCTGTGAAGAGTTCCGAACGCCCGAACGGCTCGCGACACAGTTCTTCTGGTCCTACTTCCTCATCGGCGTCGACACCTGCTCCAGTCGCCTGCGCGACATCACCTTCTACACGAATCTGTTGCAGCGGGTCGGCTTCCACGACATCGAGGTACTGCCCGGCCGGTTCGAGCTGATCACGGCCGCCAAACCCTGATGCCGATTTGCGGGACCGATGAGTCGCCATCGCGGCCCGCGCTCCCGAAACGTCCAGCCCCGCGACCTGCGGGACCATCACGGCCGCAGCCGGCCGGCAGCAGCCCGGTGCAAAGCCCGGGTCGGGGGAGCAGGTCGGGGCACCACGGTGCGCTGATCGGCATCGGACGGCCCTCAACTGCACCCATCCCCGCCCGGGTCTTCGTTTCGCCGGTCAGAGTCGGTGCGGCGTCCTGGGAGGACGAAGCGGTCCTTGGGGCCGGGGCACGGTGGAGGCCGGCGAGCTGGACGTACACCTCGCGCTTCGCGGTGGTCCGGCCAGCGCGGTTGATGACGTAGCCGGTCAGCCAGACCCAGCCGGCATACGTCGGCCGGTCGCAGACTGACACGACGCGGAACGCCCGGCACGGTCACCGGCGAACTGCACCGAGGCCCGGCCGTGCGGGGCTGCGTGCTGGGGCTGATGCTCGGTGACGCGCTCCGCGCGACGGGCGGCAGTCCGGCCGTCGCCCCACCGACCGCGGTGTCCTTCGCGTCCCGCCGCAGGATCGTGTCGGCGACGACGTAGCCGATGGCGGGGCTTGGGGAGTCGGTTGCAGGGCCATCTCGCCTCATTCCTGTGTGACCAGTGGCGGCATTGCTGGACCTGCCCAGGATGCGTGCCGCCGGCGGCCCCGCTCGTCTTCGTACGTGCCCACCTTCGCTTTGGGCCTCCGGCTGCCGGCGTCGACGGAGTACGCCATACGCCCGCGCGCGCTGGGCGGCCGGAACCGCGCGAACCTGGCCGAGACGTGATCGCACGCCGTGCGATGCGGTGTGGAAACTCCATCGCTCAGCTGAGTCCGCGGGCCTGCGGTGCCGCGACAACCACCGGCGGACAGCCGGGGCATCGCCGATGCCCGGACATGTGCTGCGCCCTCCGTTGGCGGCGCCGTCGCCGCCATGGACGTGGTGCCGCCGCGGTTTTCGCGGATTCGTTGGGTGCGGGCGACCGCACACGATGACTAGCGTCTATTCCAGGTCGATCGCACGAAGCGCGGGTCATCAAGATCGCACAGAGCGCGAGGAATCAGAGGTTGCCGACACTGTAGGTGCCCGCGGGAATCCCTTACGCAGCACTTCGTCGGTCGCAGAGCCTGATCATGTGGACGTTCTCGGAGAGGAACACGATGAAATCGAAGCGAATCCCCGCGGTCGCCGTCGCGCTGAGCATGTCGCTCGCCGGCTTGGCGTTCGCCCAGCCGGCCCAGGCGGCCAACTCCAGCATCACCCAGTACTGCATTAACAACATGTACGTCATGACGTACAGCGGGAGTTCCACCGACATGCCGATGTGGTGCCGCGTCCAGGCCGGACCGGCGGCGCGCTACGGCTACACCGGACCTGCCGACGGGTACCCCGGGGTGAACACGTGGAAGGGCGTCCAGTCGTACCTGACGGCCAAGAATGTCTACAGCGGCCCGATCGACGGCATCCCCGGCAAGTACACCTACATGGGCATCCAGCTCATCGCCCGAGATGGCGGCTACCAGGGCCTGATCGACGGTATCCCCGGCCCCAACACCTGGCGCGGCTTCGACCAGGCCATCCGTACCGGGTGGTACGGACTCTGACAGCCGGTGCGTGGGTGCCGGGCCGGCGACCGTCGGTCCGGCACCCACGCGGCTCGTCCCCTCGCTCCACGGCGGTCATCGGCCGACCGGCGGAACCCCCTGCCACCTGCACCTCGACGGCGTGAACGCGAGCCCCCGTAGCCCTCCCACCCCCCGGAGACGCACATGCAGACCCGTCCCACGGTTGTCCGCGCCCGCAGGCACGCCGCACTGCTGCTCGTGGCCGCGCTTCTCAGCATTCCCGCCGCGTCCGCCCAGGCGGCGCGGCCCGCCGACGACGGGCGGAGCAGTGCGACGCCCGGCGGCCGGCAGTCCGAGTCGCCGGGCGAAGGGCTCGCACCGCGGGCGGTTCCGGAGCAGAACCGTAACCGCGTCCTCGCTCCGGGCTGGAAGACCTCGGCCGACGTGGCCTGGGCCACCACGGCCGACGGGCGTGGGTTCCACATCCTCACGGCCGACGCGGCCGAGGGATACGAGTGGCGAGTCGTCGCGACGCTGCGGGAGAGCCTGGTCGACGTCGACCAGTGGATCGGGCAGGCATGCCTGACCTCCTCGGGCGACAAGGTGGTCGCCGTGTACGCGCCCCGCTCGTTCGCGAACAAGCCCGACCTCTACGACCGGGGCGGTTTCACCGCGGTGGTCGACCTCCGGACCGGCAAGGTGACCAAGCTGGGCGTCACCGCCTCCCTCGCCTACTTCAACCCCGGGTGCGGCGCCGACGACCTCGCCGTGCTGACCCAGGCGAAAGCACGCGACGACCAGGGGCGAACCCGGCTGGCGGTCGTCGACGCGCGCCGCGGCACGGTCGGCGCGAAGCCGGTCGAGCTCGACGGGCAGGTGACGTCGGCGATTCCCCTGAGTCGGACCAGGATCGCCGCGGCCAAGGGCGCCCACGTCGTGCGGGTCGACGACCACGGCGCGGTCGCGACCGTCGCCAGGACCACCGGTGTGCCCTTCCGGCTGACCGCGGACGCCGACGGCGGCGTGGTGCTCCTGGACCGAATTCCGGCGGCGGCACCGGGCGGCGCGGCGAAGCGCGCGTCGTTGGCGGCGGGATCGCCCGCACGGGACGAACTGGTCGCGCTGCGCCTGAGCCGCGAGCAGCTCGCGTGGGGCGGCCCGCCCCGGTCCGCCTCCACCGACGACGCCACGGTGACCAGGCCGACGGAGGTCGCCCGCGGAGCCTTCGGCGACTTCAGTCTGGCCCCGGCCGCGCACGGCACGGTCGCGATTCTCGGCGCGGCGAAGGTCCGAGGCTCGGCGGGCTATCTCAAGCACGTCCCGGAGGTCGCGCCGGGCGCCAGCGCCAGCACCACGGCCGCGGCCTTCGTCCACGACATCGACTGGAAGAATGGGCGCGTCCCGCAGGCCGAGGGTGAGACGGCCCCCATCGAGCTGTCACTCACCGTCCCGGCCACCGACGAGACGGTCCGGCTGGGCATCGACCTGGCCCACCCCACCACCGCCGGGACCGCGCCCGATCGGAAGTCTCCGCCGGTCGCCGGCACCCCGACCGACAGCGCGAAGCGTGGCACCGGTGGCGCCGGCGCCCCGGCACGCGCGCCGGTGACACCCGGAGACGAGATCTCGCCGGCGCTGAACCTCGCGTCGACGACGACCGCGTCGAGCAGTTTGGTCGGCGACGACCTTCCCGAGTCCGCCGGTGAACGTTCCTGCGCGGTCGCCCGCAACGACCACCGACGGCAGGCCATGCAGCCGAAGCCGCGGCAGGTCGAATGGGCGGTGAACCAGGCAGTCACGAAAAACCTCGACGCGCTGTGGAATCCCACCGGTGTGGACGGTTGGCGCACCCGGGTCGAGCTGGGAAGCACCAAGCCGCTGGCGCTCTTCCCCACCCCGGCGATCGCTGGTTGGCCCACGAGTCAGGTCCCGGCGCAGGTCGTCCTCGGCATCGCCATGCAGGAATCCAACCTGTGGCAGGCCGCGAGATACGCCATGCCCGGCGTCACCGGAAACCCGCTCATCGGCAACTACTACGGCATCGACATCTACAACAACGACGAGAGCGACGACTGGGACATCTCCATGGCCGACGCGGACTGCGGATACGGCGTGATGCAGGTGACCGACGGGATGCGGATCGGCGAGCGCACGTATGAGCAGCAGCACGCGATCGCGCTGGACTACGCCTCCAACGTCGCCGCCGGACTGCAGATCCTCGTGCAGAAGTGGAACCAGACGTACAACGCCGGCCTGATCATCAACAACGGCAATCCGCGCAACATCGAGAACTGGTTCTACGCCGCCTGGGCGTACAACTCGGGTTTCTACCCGCAGTCCGACGCCGCGAAGAACAATGGCGCCTGGGGGGTCGGCTGGCACAACAACCCCGCCAACCCCAAGTACGACCCCGAGCGTTGGCCGTTCCTGCACGACAACCACTTCATCGACGCCGTCCACCCGAACTGGTGGCCTTACCCGGAGCGGGTCATGGGCTGGGCGGCATGGCCCATTGGGCTGTACGAGGCGCCCGGTAAGGAGGTGCCGGCGTTCCGCGGCGCCTGGTGGAACGGCGACGGCTACCGGTTGGCGGTGAAGCCTCCGATGGACCTCTTCTGCGACACGACGAACCGGTGCGCCAAGGAACTGGTCGGCACGTTCCCGTGGGATGGAGAGGCACCCCCGGAAATCCCCGGGCCGTGTCTGAGCACCTATCAGGGCATCCCCGACTATCGCTGCTGGTACAACCGTCCCGCCAAGTGGAAGGACTGCAGCGTCGAGTGCGGGTACGAGTTCATCCGCTTCCCCGCGGACTGGAAGGAGGAGGCGAACGGCACCGCGTACCCGCCGAACTGCAGCCGCAGCGCCTCAGCGTCGGGAAATGCCGCGCCGCCGGGTGCGTACATCGTCGACAACGACCTGAACGGCGTGCCCTCCGTCCGCCCGTGCGCGGACATCGTGAGCGACGGCTCCTTCACGATGAGCTTCGCCAGCGACCCGGACGGCACGATGCCGTCGAAGGTCGATGTCCATCAGCTCGGCGCCGGCTTCGGCGGGCGCTTCATCTTCGGCCACACCAGGTCGGGTAGCCCCGGCGGGACGCAGGACCGCCTCGAGGCGGTCGGCACCTGGACGCTGAACCGTGCCGCGTACGGCTGGATGCGCGTGGCGGTGCACCTGCCCGACCACGGTGCGCGGACCCAGCAGGCCAAGTACACGATCCACCTGGGCGACGGACGCTCGACCGTGCGCTACCTCAACCAGAAGCGCCAGGCCAACAACTGGGTCTCGTTGGGCGCGTTCAAGTTCAACGGTGTGCCGAGCGTGAGCCTCACGAACGTCACCCTCGACGGCGACGGGACGGAGAACGTCGCGTGGGACGCCGTCGCGTTCCAGCCGCTGACCCGCGAACCCGTCAAGGTGGCCGTCCTCGGCGACTCCTACGCGTCGGGCGAGGGGACCGGCGACCCGGCGGACACGGGGCCGGCGGGCTACTACGCCGAGACCAACACCGATGGTGGCGATCCGAAATGGCAGAACTCGTGCCGGCGCAGCCCCGAGGCGTGGGCGCGGAAGCTGGTGATGCCCGGCATGAGCCAGTCGGTGGGCGCGCTGGAGGACCAGTGGAGTTCCGCCGTCGAACTGGGCTTTGTCGCGTGCTCCGGGGCGGTGACCGAGCAGTTGACCGTGCCCTGGTACGCCCGCGTCTCCCCCGATCCCAACGACCCCGACGCATACCACGGGAAGGGACAGTGGTCGGAGTATCCGCAGGTCTACTCCGGGGTCCTGAGCGCGGACACCGACTACGTCATCCTGACCATCGGCGGAAACGACGGTGATCTCTTCTCGAAGGTGCTCACCGACTGCGTGAGCCTGCCGATGTGTCAGGAGTTCGCGATCTGGGACACCGTGTACCCCCAGCTCGACGACCATACGATCCCCGACACCGAGAAGCTCCTGCGCAAGATCGACACTCAGGCGCCGAACGCGAAGATCGTGCTCGCGACGTACCCGACGGTGTTCAACATCGACGAGGCCGAGGCCTGCTGGGTCCAGCCGTGGGAGCTGAACGAGATCCTTCCGCTGCAGGCGTACCTGACGCGCAAGCAGGGAGACCTCATCCTCGAGTTGTGGGCGACCGACGGGCTGAACGTGACGTTCGCCCCCGTCGACGACCAGTTCCGCCGGCACGACGCCTGCGAGGTGCTGGGCGTCAACTGGATCAACGGGCTGGCGCTGGCGAAGCAGGGCGACGGCGACAACTCACCGAGCATGGCCTCGTTCCACCCGAACGACCAGGGCACCACCGCGTACGCGGCGGGGATCAACGCGGCCCTGGCCGCGCCGGTGCCCAACGTGCCGTGGAACCCGATCCCGCCGAGCCTGGGCCCGTAGTGCCACGGCCGCACGGCTATCTTGGCACCGCCACGGACCGGTCGGAGGAGAGCGCGACCGCGCGGATCAGGAGAGCCATGAGGCTGTACGTCGCCCGGAACAGGTTCGGCGCGCTGCCCACCACGACGGCCGGCGTGGAGCGTGCGTTCACGATCTTCATCGCCGGCGTCCGCCTGGGCACCGTCGCTCAGATGGTCCCGACCCTCTACGTGGGGATGCAGTCGTCCTCACGGCCAGGTCTCTACCTCACGACCTGGCTGGCCGCGACGCTCACCGCACTGGCGGTGAGCGTCGCGTCGCTGGTGAAGGGCCGGCCACTGGGTGCCGGTTACATTCTCGCGGACTTCGCTCTCGCGAGCGTCGTGATGCTCGTTGGGCCCTTGGTCGTCGGTCCCGACGACCGGGTGGGCACCTGGGTCGGATTCCAGCCGGGAAACGCGCTGTCCGTGATCATCACCGCCATCGGGGCGAGGTCACCGGTCGTGCTGGCCGTCGGCCTGCTCGCCGTCTCGGGCAGCTACGTGGTCCATGTGTCCGGCGCCGCCCTGCAGGGACCGGGGTTCACCACGGTCATCGGCAACGAGCTGACGTTCGTGGTCTACGCGCTGGTGTGCCGCATGTTCAGCACGTTCATGCGGCGCATCGCGCGGGACGCCGACGCGTCCCGCGCCGTCGCGGCTGAGCTGGCCCGCCGCGAGGAGGAACGCCGCGCCCAGGTCCTCATGCACAACGGCGTGGCCGTGATGCGGCTCCTCACCGAGCCCAACCTCCCGGACACGACCCGGGTACGCCTGCTCGAGCACGCGGAGGTGGAGCTACGGCGAATGCGGGCCTACCTGAGCCGCCAGTCGTCGCCCGACACGACGACGCAACCCGCCGGTCGTCCCGACCCACCTCCATCGCAGGCGGACGCGACCTCACTCGCGGACGAGGTTCGCCGCACCTGTACCAGGTTCAGAGATCTGCCGATCGAGCTCGCACTCGATCTCGGCACGGGGATCAGGATGACACCGACGGAGGTCGAGGTCGTGACGCGAGCACTGGACAGCCTGCTGCTGAACGTCCGCGAGCACGCAAAGGCCGAAATGGTCGTCGTCCACCTCGACGCCGAGCCCGACGGGTCGTGGATCCTGACCGTCAACGACAACGGGTCCGGCTTCGACTCGACGTCGGCCAGCCAGGGGATCGGCCTTCGTGAGGTGGTGGTCGGCGAACTGGAGCGCGAGGGGTACTCCGTGGCGGTGAACTCTCAGGTGGGGGACGGGACGACGGTGACGATCACGTACGCGGCGCGGGTTGTCCCAGGCCCGCTCGGCAAGCGCGCGCGGGCGGCGTCGTGAGGCCAGCGGTCGCCGTGGTTGACGACGCCTCGGTCATCCGGGAGTCGATCGCGATACTGATGTCCGAAATCCAGGTCGTGGCGGCCTTCCCCACGGTGGAAGAGCTCATGCGAAGAAGCCCTCCGGCCGATCTGGTGGTCCTCGATCTGCACCTCGCCAACGCCGCACAGCCCGATGTGCGGCAGGGCATCGCCGCGATCCGCGCGTTGACCGAGGGCGGGTACCGGGTCTGCGTCTACAGCCAGGAGGAGCGTCGATTCGTCCTGGCGGCCTGCATCGCGGCGGGCGCACACGGGATCGTGTCGAAGTCGGTGTCGGCCGCCGCGGCACAGCAGAACTTCGTCGAAGTCGCCGCTGGAGGAACGGTGATCCCACATTCGGTCATCGCACTCCTCGAGGTGCTGGTGCGGCGCAAGGCGATCACGGTGCTCACCGATCGGCAGCGTCAGGTGCTGCACGGTCGCGCGCGTGGATTCAGCTACGGCCAACTCGCGAGACGCCTCTTCACGGCCGAGAGCACGCTGCGCGGATACTGGAAAGACATCACTGAGACGTTGTCGGACTACCTCGCATCTGCGACGCCTGCTGAGATCGAGCATGCGCTCGGGCTTGCGCCGGGCGACCTGCTCGAGTTCTGGCCGGACGGGGGCACACCAACCAACTGGTGGAGGACAGGGTCGGGGTAGCCACGACGCGCGGACACCGCCTCACCACATGTCGGCCGAGGCGGGGGCGATGCTGCTGCACGACGCGGCTGTGCTGGCCCGCTACCGGGCGATGGACCGGCTCTACGAGCTGGCCGACGCGGCGCGGGGTGGGGCGGGGGCGTGTGGGTGCTCTGTCCGATGGAGGATCCGGCGCTGCTGCCGAAGCTGGACGGTGCGGTGGTGCGGGTGTGCGACAACGAGTGGATCGCGTTGCCGGACGCCTGGGTCGTCAACGCCCACCGGAGTGGCGTGGCCGCGTCCTGATCCGGCGGCCGCGCCCGGCGTGGCACACCGTGCCGCCGTCGTGATCGGGCCGGACGGATGCGGCAGAATGGCCGGGTGAGTCCAGTCAGCCGCGGCCGGCGCCGCGATGCGAAACGGCGGTCGGTACGCGGTGGTGCCCCCCTCGTCGTGGTGAGCGGTTCCGAGGAGTGTGACTGCCCGTACTGCACCGGGGCGCCGGCAGTGCCGGGGCAGGTCGACGACCTGCTCGCGCAGTCGGTCGACATCGACGCGATGCAGGAGCCCGTTGAGGTGGAGGTGGCCGCCTCGATGTTGCTGGCCGTCGGGGCCGCCGTGGGCGACGACTTCGACCGCGCGTTGCTGGGCCTGTTCCTGCCCACGTTCGAGGCCAGGCGCACCCCGGAGGCGCGGGCGATGCTGGCGGGCATCGGCTCGGTCACCGACGGCGAGGTCAGCCGGGCCGCGACGGACGCGGCCCGCCGACTCGCCGATGCCGGCGTGACCGCGCCGCCCTGGCTCGCCGAACTGGACGCCCCCGTCGCGGTGGAGGAGTGTTGCCGCTTCGCCGACCCGGCGGGGTTTCCGTTCCTGCTGGCTGCGAGAGTGCAACGGGCCGGTCGGTCGCACGTCGTGGCCGTCACCGTGGACGACTGCGACTGCGGTGGCGCGGGTGAGATCCTGCTGATCGATGCGGACCGGTGGGGCGAGGCCCGTGCGGCGCTCCTGGCCGAGCTGCGGGCCGGTGGCGTCGACGTCACGGAGCAGAAGCTGCGGCCGCCGGACTTCCGGCGGGCGGTGGAGGACACGCTGGACGCCCGCGCCGACCACGATCGGGACGACCCCGACGCGCTGGACGAACTCGTCGACGAGGACGGGCCCGGCTACGCCACGCTGGCCCTGCTGCTGCGCAGCTGGATCCGGACGCTACCCGTGCCTCGGCAACGCAAGCGCGGCCGTGGGCACGACGGCGAACTGGACGTGACGTCGATCTCCGCGTTGCTCGACCTCCTGGGCGCGTCGCGGGGCGGTGTCGCAGCGGCCAGGCGCGGCTTCGCCACCCTGCCGGCGAAGCGGAAGAAGTCCGACGGCCCGGCACCGATCTATCAGGTCAAGGTGAGCCTGCGGGGCGCCCGCCCGCCGATCTGGCGGCGTCTCGAGGTGCCCGCTGACGTCAGCCTCGCCCGGCTGCACGGGCTGATCCAGGTCGCCTTCGGCTGGTCGGACAGTCACCTGCACGTCTTCGAGACCCCATACGGCAGCTTCGGCCGCCCCGACGCCGAGCTCGGCTACCGTGCCGCGTCGCGGGTCACCCTGGAACAGGTCGCGCCGGCCGCGGGCGACAAGCTGCGTTACACGTACGACTTCGGGGACGACTGGGAACACGACATCCTGGTGGAGAAGGCCCTGGACCGGGAAGCGTCCGTCAGCTACCCGCGGTGCACGGGTGGGCGGCGGGCGGCGCCGCCGGACGACTGCGGCGGCGTGTGGGGGTACGCCGAGCTGGTGGAGATCCTCACCGACCCCACGCATCCCGAGCACCAGGAGCGGCTGGACTGGGTGGGCCTGGACGACCCGACGAGCTTCGACCCGGCCCGGTTCGACGCGAAAGCGGTGACCGCGGCCCTGCGGCGGGTGCGGTAACGCGCGGCGGCAGAACGATACTGGGGCCATGGCGGCAAGCGGGCTTCCCGAGCAGGACGTGGCGACGGTGCGGCGCTGGTGCGACCAGCACGTCCCGGAACAGATGCGGGAACAGGCACGGGTGGAGTGCGAGGAGGCGTCCCGGCACCTCACCATCGTCGAGCGCCGGCCGCCCTGGAGCCCGGACATCGGCCCGGAGTGGACGAGCTTCCCGGTCGCCCGGCTGCGCTACACGAGGGCGACCGGTGTCTGGGAGCTGTACTGGCGGGACCGAAACCTCCGCTTCCACCGTTACGACCTGGCCCCGCCCTCGGCCAACGTCACGGTCCTGCTCGACGCAGTGGACCGGGACCCGACCGGTATCTTCTGGGGCTGACCCGGTATTCGGGGTCCGCCGGCGTCGATCGCCCGGGTGAGGCCGGCGAGTTGCACGTAGATCTCACGCTTGGCGGTCGCCCGGCCTCGGCGGTTGATGACGTAGCCGGTCAGCCAGACCCAGCCGGCGTACGTCGGGCGGTCGCAGACCGAGGCGACGCGGAAGGTCAGGGCGCGGTCGCCGGCGAACTGCACCGAGGCGCGGCCGTCGATCCGGAGCAGGTCGCCCGGTTCCGGTCGCACGGCTACCAGGGGCCTTCGTTGGGTGGCCGGCACTCGCGGGCGTGCATGGTCTGCCAGTCGCGCAGCGCCCGCTTGAGCCGGTCGTTCTCTTGGCTGAGCAGGCGTACCCGCTGGTGGAGGTCGTTCAGCTCGTCGGCCACTTGGGCCTGGAACTCGCGTACCTGATCGGGGTCGGCGCCGCGTCGACGCGGGTCGAACGCGCGGGTCCGCACCTCGTGCGGTGTCAACCGGGCCGGGTGACCGGTCCCGTAGAGCTGGCCACCTCGATACACCTGGGCCACGTCGGTCCTTTCCGGGGCAGGCGGGAGCGGGGAAGGTCCTTTCGGTGGGTCTGGAAGGGCGGGCCGTCCGCATGCCGGCCGCGGGCGGCCCGCCCGCTCCGCCGCCGCAGCTCTGATCAGCGGTACGACAGCGGAGCAGTCCGGTGGGTCGGGACGGGCACGCACACCCGCCCCGACCGGGGGGATGAGCCGTTCTCGTTGCCACGCGAGGAGCAGCTCACGATCAAACATATATGCCTAAGTAGCAGGATGCAACGCTTGGTTGTCCCGCCGGTGCGTGTCGTGATCAAATTGGCGTGCCACGCAAGGAGCGCCATGCCACAGACACCGGACTACATCCGGATCTCCGACGAGATCATTGAGGACCTGCGCAGCGGAAAGGTGCAGCCGGGGGAGAAGCTACCCTCGATCGCTGACATGGCGGACCGCTTCGAAGTCAGTTCGTCGACCATCCAGATGGTCTACGTGCGGCTGGAAGCGCTGCGCGTGATCCGGCGGCAGCAGGGCAAGGGCATCTTCATCACCGATCCGAAGACCTGGATGCGCGAGCCCTGATCGCCCCTACGGCTGCCTCGCCACAGGGGTGCACGAGCGACAGCTTGAGAGACGTCGGTCCGGGAACGGTCGGTCATCGCAAGTGGAGTCCTGACCGTTCGGGCGGTGGTGACGAGATCAACTCCGGTGCACTCTGGCCGACGTGAAGGCATTCGTGGGGGTGACGGACGAGAAGTGGTACCGCTTCCTGGCGGCGCGCCCCAGCCTGAACGAGGTCAACTTCTGGCGACCGTCAGGCGGCGGATTTCGTGCGCTCACCCCCGGCGAGCTCTTCTTCTTCAAGGCTCACTATCCCCTCAACCGGGTAGTCGGCGGCGGCTTCTTCAGTGGCTTCACTCAGTTGCGGATCTCCGAAGCATGGGAGTTGTTCGGCGAAGCCAATGGTGTCGCCGGCCTCGATGAAATGCGTCGTAGCGTCGGCCGGTACCGCAAGCAGACGATCGGTCCCGACGAGGACCCGGTCATTGGCTGCATCTTTGTCCGCGACACCACGTTCTTCCCGGACGAATCCACCGTCCCGCCACCGCCTGGATTCGCGTCGAACGTCGTGCAGGGCAAGACCTACGACCTTGCCGACGGATCCTCGGCAGGCTAGTTCGACCTGCTGATCCACCGTTTGATCGGTACGACGGCCGAGCTGGATCTGAGCGAGCCCTGGCACCGTCCGGGGCCGGTGTACGGCGATCCCAGGTTGGTGCCGCAGCGCCTGGGTCAGCAGTCGTTCAAGGCTGTGGTGCTCGGGGCTTACGGTCGACGCTGCGCCATCACCGGCAACAAGGTTCAGCCGGTGCTGCAGGCCGCTCATATCCGACCGCTGCCCAAGGGCGGCGAGCATCGCCTGGACAACGGGCTGCTGCTCAAGTCGGACGTCCACATCCTCTTCGACCGGGGCTACCTGGGCGTGGATCCGAAGTACCGACTGATGGTCAGTCCGCGACTGCGCAGGGAGTTCGGCAACGGCGACCAGTTTTACGCCAAGGCGGGAACGCAGATAGCTGTTCCGCAGCGGCGTGGTGACCGGCCCAACGGTGAGTTCCTGGAATGGCACCTCGATACCGTGTACAAGGCCGCATGAACATGCAGGCGAAGCCAGTGCACCGGCTCCCACCATTGCGGCCCACTCGCCTGTCAGATGCGCCTGCCTCTGAAACTCGGGATCGGCCGTCCTAACCGCCCGGGCACACCTCAACCGCTCGCGGACGAGCCCTCATCAGATCGACCAGGGTTCGGTGCGGAACCACCAGGTGCTGACGCTGTCGGACCGCCTGGCCGCTCGGAAGTCTCTTGAGCCTGCCGCTGGCGTGGCTTGGTAGGCAAGTCGAACGAGGGGGCTCTCGTGAAAATGTCGCTGTCGCGCAGCGTTTCGTCCAGCAGGTCCTTGAGTCGCTGCAAGGCGGCCTTGTGCTCGGCGACCATGCGCCGCACCGCCTGGGCCAGATCCTTGTTCGCCGCCTGCCCCGCACCGCCGGCAACGGATCCGTCGACGGGCTTCTCCAGGATCGTCAGCCACCGCAAACTGAGCTGCTCGAAGTGATTCGCCCGCCTCAGGGCCACGTTGAGTTCGCAGTCGAGCTTGATCCGCTGTTTCAAGTACGGCATGACGAGCTGCTTGACTCGCTCGTCGAGCTCGACGCGGACATGGGGTTGACACTCGATCACCACGTCGCCTCGGTCATAGCGCCAGGGGCACTTCTTGGCGAGCCTCCGCTGCAGGTCCGCTTGCAGGTCCGCCGCCTGGTGCGGCGCGAAGTTGCCGGCGCGCTCTGCCGCGAGGTGCGTCAGCCTCAGGACGACGTCGGGCATGTAGTAGTGCGCGTAGCCGCTCAGCGTCTCCTGCCGGAGGCGGTCGGATGACCAGGTGAAACTGGCATGGATGGTGAAGTCGTACACATGACCCTGAGCGGAGACCCGGAGCGGCGCTGGCGCATAGCGCCGTTCGGCGCGTCGACCGAGTGGGGTTGATGATTGCCAGACCGCTGCATGGTCCTCCTCCTTGAGAGCGTCGAGCATGCTTCCCCAGAGCTTGACCAGATCCGTCCGAATCTTGAGCAGACGCTCCCAGAGCGCCAGTGACCGGTTGCCGAGTCGTCGCCAACGGCCAGGGGACGCTGACTCCGCGCTGGAGTCGTCGGTCAGGTGAGCTCCCCCATCGTGGACCTGATCCACTCCGGCGGCCCCGTCCCGGGGCTCCGCTTCTCCAACGGGGGTAGCCGCGTTGGACTTGCCGCCGGCCGGGGAGCCCGCAGGCGGGACCGCGTCGGACAGCGAAGGGCCCGTTGTCGGTGAGGCATCCGCGGCGTCGTCGGCCATTCCTCACCGTAACCAGGGGTTGACCGATTTGTCGGCAGTCGCCCCCACGCCAGAGCTGGCCATTCAATTATTTCGACAAATGCCCCTTATGCGGACTGTTAGCCGCACTCCGGGTGGACGGCTTGCTGCCGCGCCGATACCTCGGCCGGTTAACCCTCACCATCCGGCCGGCTGGCTGTCGCGCAGTACGTGCACTCGTTCCGCTCCGACCAGTCGACCCGGTCCAGCACCCCCGGTGCGATCGTCCGGTGCCCGAAGTGTCGCCGTACCCCCATCCGGAACGTCCACAGCGCCTCGGCGAACTCGTGGTACGCGTCGTGCCCCTCGTCGGACCGCAGGTCCCCGCCGGAGCGGACCAACTTGCGCATCCGGATCAGCCGGTGGAAGGCGATTTCGCCGGCCGCCACCAGCTCGGGCGTGCCGGACATCAGCAGCCGCTCCCGGGCCTGGTACGCCCCGGACTCCGTCATCGCCCGGTCGGCGCCCGGCTCGCCGTCCGCGGATGTGGGAGTGCGGAGCAGGCCGTGCGCCGTGGCGAGAGCGAGCGCAAAGTCCACGCAGGTGCGCCAGCGTTCCTGTTCCCGGTCCCGCGACCGGGTGTCCCGCTCCCGCCGCAGGTCGACCAGGAAGGTGCCGGAGAGCGCGATGACCGCACCCGCTCCCGTGCTCAGCAACGGCATCCAGTCCACAGCGGACATGCTGCCATCCCCGGTCGCGCTCCGGATCGCCCGGCGGGTCCGGGCCGGCCCGGGTGGTGCGCGCCGATGTCAGTTTGGCTGGTCGAGGATCGCGCTGAACCGCTCCTCGGCCAGGTCAAGCTGGGCGAAGATGTGCCGCTTCACCGGCGGCGAGAGCGGCGTGTCCGGCCGGGCGATCAGGTCGCGGAAGACCGGCACCAGCGGCCGGTACTTCGCCGCCGACCGGGCCACCTTCGGGCCGGCGCTGTAGACCACGCCCACCCCGTTGTCGGTGAAGTCGGAGACCTTGATGACCCGGGCCCACGGCTCCCGGTCCAGGCTCGCCGCCACGTGCTCCCGGTACTGGGCGTTGCGGTCCCGCTCCGGGTCGTACGCCGGATTGGTGACCGCGCCGACCAGGCGGGCGACCCGCGGGCCGAAGCGGTCGGCGAGCGCGGCCAGCGCCGCCGCGGTCGGATCGGCCGCCACCGGGCCGGCCAGCTCGTCCGGGTGGTCCTCCACCGCGTCGTGCAGCAGCCCGGCGACGATCACGTCCACGTCGCGCACCTGGTAGTGGTGCATCATCCGGATCGCCACCCGCAGCAGATGGTTCAGGTACGGCTCGCGGACCCGGCGGTCGTCGCGGTGCAGCTCGGCGGCGAGGTCGAGCGCGGCGGTCAGCCGGTCCCGGGCAGCCGGGTCGAAGGCCCGGATCTCCAGCCGGAACCGCTCCAGCAGGCCGGGTTCGCCGTGGATCTCGGTGATCGCGTGCATCGGCATGGTGGCCAGGTACGGCGGGAAGTCCATGGCATCACTTATAGCGGATCTTCACTACCTGCCGGACCCGACGGTCACCGACCCGACGGCGTCAGGCGGTGCCGGACAGGCGCTTGACCATCCGGACGGTCGTCCCCTCCGGGGTGCCGTCGATGCGCGCCTGGTCCATCAGCCGCGCCATGATCAGCCGGCCGCGGCCCCGTTCCGTTCCCTCCGAGTGGGACTCCCGCCAGCCGCCGGTGTCGGTCACCTCGATCTCCAGCCGGTCGGCGCGCAGCCGCCCGCGTACCGTGGTGGTCGCCCCCGGCGCGAAGCGGTAGCCGTGCTCGATGGCGTTCGCGCACGCCTCGCCGACCGCGATGAGCACCGCCTCGACGTCCGACTCGCCGGCCCCCAGGCCGGTCAGCCAGGCGCGCAGCGCCTCCCGGGTGGGGGAGAGCTGGGCCGGGTCGGCCGCCAGCGCGGCGTGGAACAGCGCCGGCTCGCGGTGCCGGTAGACGAGCACCGCCACGTCGTCGTCGCGGACGTCGGGCAGCAGGTCGCGCACCATCCGGTCGGCCAGCTCGCCCTCGGGCAGCTGCCGCCCCTCGGAAAGGCTGTCCACCGCCCGGGAGATGCCCGCGTCGATCAGCTCGCGTCGCCGCTCCACCAGACCGTCGGTGTAGAGCAGCAGCGTGGAGCCCCCGCGCAGCTGCGCGCCCGCCTCCGGTCGGCCGCGCACCGCGACGCTGGCCAGCGGCACCGACCCCGCCCGGTCCAGCATCTCCGCGGTGCCGTCCGGGTGCATCAGGATGCCCGGCGGATGCCCGGCCGACGAGTAGCGCAGCACCCCCAGCGATCGGTCGATGATGGCGCAGAAGACCGTGGTGTTGCCCCCGCCGGGGACCGTCCGGGCAAAGTCGTCGAGCGCGGCCAGCACCTCCGCCGGGCCCTTGGCCTGCAACAGCAGCGCCCGGCAGGCGTTGCGCAGCTGCCCCATCACGGTCGCCGCGGACAGGCCCCGGCCCACGCAGTCGCCGACCACCACCGCGACCAGGTCGCCGGGGAGCGGGACCACGTCGTACCAGTCGCCGCCGACCTCCAGCGGGCGGTACGCCGGCTCGTAGCGGACCGCGAAACCGGCCGGCAGGTCCACCGGGCCGAGCATCGCCCGCTGCATGGCCAGCGCCACCGTCCGCTGCGTCTCGTACGCCCGGGCCCGGGCCAGCGACTGTGCCAGCGCGCCGCAGAGCTGCCGGACCAGCGGGCGGTCCAGCGTGGGCAACGCCCGGGGCGGATCAAGCTCCAACCAGACTCCGGCGGGGGCGGTGCCCGGCTCGATCCGGGCGCCCAGGCCGGTCACCCGGCCCGCGTCGTCCCGGGTCAGGTACGGCTCCCCGTCCGGCCCCAACCCCGCGAGGATCCGCCGTACCCGGTCGGAGTCCGCCACCCCGACGCTGACCACCACCGGCGTCCCGGCGCCGTCCGGCGCCACCGCGATCCCGCGCGCGCCCCCGACCAGCTCGCCCAGCTCGGCGAGGCCGGCGTCGAGCACCTCGGTGAGGTCGGTGGCACCCGCCAGCCGGGCGGAGAGCGCGGCCAACGCGGCGTTGCGGGCCGCCGTGCCCACCTCGGTCGTCACATCGCGCAGGGTGGCCACGTGCAGGCGGCGGTCGGTGCGCGGCTCGCGAACCGTGTTGTGGACCGCCTCCACCCAGATCCGGTGCCCGTCGGTGTGCCGCAGCGGCAGGGTCACCCGGCCGCGTCCGGCCCGGGCGGCGTCCGCCAACGCCTGGGTGATCTCGGCCAGCTCGTCCGGTTCCCGCTCGGGGTCCGGCCACCACACGTGCGGGGGGTGCATCGGCAGGTCGAGCCGCTCGGCGCCGACCAGTCGGCAGAACGCCTCGTTCGCCTCCACCAGGGTGCCGTCCGGCTCCACCACCACGAACGCGTCCTGCAACGAGTCGATCAGCGCGGCCCGCCAGGTCGCCTCATGATTGCGCAGCCGGGACAGCTCCAGGTGCGCCCGCACCCGGGCCAGCAGCTCGTCCGAGGAGAAGGGCTTGGGCAGGTAGTCGTCGGCGCCGGCCCGCAGCCCCTCCACCGCCGCCTCCTCGCCGGCGCGGGCGGAGAGCACGATGACCGGCACGGTCGCCGTGCGCCGGTCCGCCCGCAGCTCGCGCAGCAGACCGAAGCCGTCCAGCCGGGGCATCATGATGTCGGTCAGCACCAGGTCCGGTGGTGCGGCGAGGGCCGTCTCCAGCCCGTCCCGGCCGTCCACCGCCGTGACCACCCGGAAGTGCGGAGCCAGCAGCCCGCTCAGGAACGTCCGCAGGTCGGCATTGTCCTCCACCACCAGCACGGTGGGGACGCTCTGCGCGTGGACGGGTGCGGCGGCGGGTGCGGCGCGTCGTCCGTCGTCCGTCGAGGCCGCCCAGTAGGCCGCCTGCCGGTACGCCGGCCCCGCGGGCGCCCCCCGGCCCGTCGTCGGGCTCTGCCGGCCGTACGGCAACCGGACGGTGAAGGTGGAGCCCTCGCCCTCGACCGAGCGGACCCCCACCTCGCCACCGTGCAGCCGGACCAGCTCCTGCACCAGGGCCAGCCCGATGCCGGTGCCCTCGATCGACCGGCCAGCGCTGCCGCGCACCCGGTGGAACCGGCGGAACAGCAGCGGCTGCTGATCGGCGGGGACGCCCACCCCGGTGTCGCTGACCGACAGGGTGACCGCCTCGTCGTCGCCGTGCAGGCGCAGCCGGACGGTGCCGGCCAGGGTGTACTTCAGGGCGTTGGAGAGCAGGTTGACGACGATCTTCTCCCACATGTCGCGGTCCACGTACGCGGTGTGCGGCAGCGGTGCGACGTCGACCTGGTAGGCCAGCCCACCCTCGCGCATGGCGTGGTCGAAGGACTCGGCGATGCCGGCCGTGAGGGCCGCCAGGTCGGTCGCGGCCCGCTCCGCCTCCAGCCGGCCACCCTCGACCCGGGCGAAGTCCAGCATGTCGTTGACCAGCTTGCGCAGCCGGCCGGCGTTGCGTTGCACCAGCTCCAGCCGCTCCCGCTGGGCCGGCGGCAGCGGGTCACGTTGATCGGCCAGGCTCTCCTGCACCGGTCCCGTGATCAGCGTCAACGGGGTCCGCAGCTCGTGGCTGACGTCGGTGAAGAACTCCGTCTTGACCGCGTCGAGCTCGGCCAGCGCGGCGGCCCGGCGGCGCTGGGCCTCGTAGGCCAGCACGTCGGTCAGCGCGGTGGAGACCCGGCTGGCCACCAGGTCGAGGAAGTGCCGGTACGGCTCATCCAGCTCCCGGTACGGGCTGACTCCCAGCACGAGCACGCCGACCGGCCGGGCCCGCCCGGTCGCCACCAGCGGCAGCGCCACCGCGTCGTCCACCGGCGTCCCGTCCGGCACGTCGGTCCCCGGGACGGTGGTCCGGTGGCGTCGGGACAACCCGGTGATCCGGACCGGCCGCCCGGTGCGCAGCACCTCCGCCACCTCGGGGAGCCGCTCCGGCGCGGGCATCCCGTCGGCCGGGCCGTCCACGGCGGCACCGAACGACGCCACCAGGGTCAGCTCGTCGCCGGCCTTCGGCGACGGTGGCTGCTCGTACTCGTCGTCGAAAAGCCGGTCCTCGCGGAGGTAGACCATGCCCAGCGGCAGGTCGGCGCGGCTGCCGGCGAGGATTCGGGCGGCTGCCCGGGTGGCGTCGCCGGGGCTGTCCGCCTCGGCGATCGACAGCTCGCCCAGGTGGCGGAGCAGGGCGAGGCGGCGGTCACCCACCACCCGGCCCGTCACGTCGCTGGTGGCCACGAAGATCCCGATGACCTTGCCGTCCTGGTCGTGCACCGGGCTGTAGGAGAAGGTCCAGTACGTCTCCTCCCGGTAGCCGTGCCGCTCGAGGAAGAGCATCTGGTTCTGCGAGTAGGTGGCGCCCGCGCCGCTGAGCACCTGTTCGGTCAGCGGGCCGAGGGTGTCCCACGCCTCTGCCCAGCACTCCGCGCCGGCCTCGCCGACGGCGGCCGGGAACTTCTCGCCGATTATGCCGGTGTAGGGGTCGTTGAAGATCTGCACCAGCTCGGGCCCCCACCAGAGCAGCATCGGGATCTTCGACGGCAGGACGGTGCGCACCGCCGCGCGCAGCTCCGGCGACCAGGACTCCACCGGCCCCAGCGGGTTGGCCGCCCAGTCCTTCGCCCGGTGCGCGGCGCTGGTCGGGTCCGTGCCCGGGAACAGCTCGTCCACCGGCGAGCTGCCGCTCGCCGGTACGGCGCCGGCCCGGTCACCTGTCACGTCCCGTCCCCCCGATTTCCTCCTGACGGCGCGCTGAGCTGCGCCTGCCACGGACCCATTGTCCCCGCTCGGCGTCGGGTCCACTCCTGGGGAGGGAGCGTGATCATCGGTCCGGTTCGGTCCAGCCGACCCGACGGCGGTCCCCGCGGGCGACAATCGGCGGGTGGGCCGGGTGCTGGACGTGCTGGTGGCGCTGCCGCCCGCCCTGGTCCTGGCGCTGGTCTTCGCGCTGCCCGCGCTGGAGGCGTCGACCTTCCTGGGCCTCGTCGTCCCGGGTGAGCTGGCCGTGCTGGTGGGCGGGGTACTGGCCCACGAGGGCCGGCTGCCGCTCTGGGCGGTCGCGCTCGCCGCGCTCGCCGGCGCGGCCCTCGGCGACCAGACCGGCTACCTGGTCGGCCGCCGGTACGGCCACCGCCTGCTGGCCCGTACCCCGCGCCGGTTCGTCCGCTCCGGGGAGCTCCAGCGGGCGCTGGACCTGGTCCGCCGGCGCGGCGCGGTCGCGGTGGTGCTGGGCCGGTGGGTGGCGGCGCTGCGCGCCCTGGTGCCCGGACTGGCCGGGATGAGCGGCATCCCGCAGGGCACCTTCACCCTGGCCAACCTGACCGGCGGCGCGCTCTGGGCGGTGACGGTCGCCGTGCTGGGCTACCTGTTCGGGGCGTCGTACCGGCTGCTGGAGCGGCGGCTGGGCTGGGGCGGCGAGGCGCTGCTCGCCCTGGTCGTGCTGCTGCTCGCCGTCCGGCTCTGGCGGAACCGCCGCGCGGCCCGCCGCGACACCGACACATGATCGACTACGCCGCACCGACCCGGACGCGGGACCGGGCCGGCGCCCCCGCGCCGGCCCGGTCGTCGCACGGGGCCAGCCGCTGACCCTGCCGGTGCCGGCGCCCGCGCTCACCGACGCCTTGACCGTCGCCGCGGCGTCCCTGGGCCCGGAGATCCTGGCCGCCGCCGTCGCCGCACACCGGGACCACGTCAGGTGAACCGGCCGGGATCGGTCAGCTCGCGGACGGCCGCCTGGTAGGCCGGCTGACTGTGGTACGGCCAGTGGCGCTCGACGGGGGGCGGCACGGTGTCGCTCGGGTCGATGTCCAGGCTGCGGGGGTCGCGGAGCCGGACGTCTACCCGACCGGCCGCCGGGTTGCCGCACGCGGGCCGCCCCGCGCCACCCTCGTCGAGGACCGGCCCGCCGATCGGGTCGGTGTCCCGCCACAGGTTCCGCCACCGCCATCCGATCCGCTCGCCCAGCTCGCAGAGCGTCCCGGGGCCCAGGTAGGCCGGGTAGAGGCGGGCGTAGATGCGGCGCAACGGGGCGCCCTGCGTCAGCAACGCCACCCTGGGGAGCACGGACGGCGGCAGTCGCAGGATGGTGGCGGCGGCGAGGACCGAGCCGTGACTGTGGCCCGAGATGACCACCGCTCCCCGCCCGGCGAGCGCGGTCACCCGCTTCGCCAGCTCCGGCACCGCCCGCGCGGCGTAGCAGGGCGGCGCGAACGGGTGGACAGTGCGCGGCCAGAAGGTGCCGAGGTCCCACAGGACCGCAACTACCCGCCGGGTCTCGGCCGACTGGTACGACCGCAGGCCGAGGACCAGAAGGCCGATCACCAGCAGGCTGATCACCCAGACACCCGCGTCGGTGACGTAGGCGGCGAGCAGCGGGGCGTCGCCGGGTCGACCGCTGAGCCGGGCCGCGAGCTGGGTGGGACCGACCCCGAGCAGGTCCAGCGTGATGGTGGCCAAGCCGAGTGACGCGATCAGCAGGAACGCCAGCAGCACCGGCCCCAGCTCCTCGGTGACCCGGGAGCGGGCGATGGTCTCCCGGACCGCGCGGCGCCGGGCCTCCGCGTCGACCGGCACCGCCGGGTAGTCGCGTTCGACGATGCGCGCCGCCGCCGCGCGCCGCCGCCGACGGGTGAGCACGAGGGTGACAGAGGCCGTCACCGCGACGATCAGCAGGGCGGCGAGCCCCGCGAGCGCGGCCCACCAGTACGCGACCGGTGGTTCCAGGGGGCCGACGGCTGGCGGATCCGGCCGGAGCGGATCGGGGATGTTGCCCCGGTCCAGGCCGTCGGCGATCCGGAAGACCAGGGTGGCGGCGAACGCGGCGGCGACGCTCACCGCCGCCGCCGCCACGATCGGGGTGCCGAGCCCGTGCAGGAAGGGGCGGACGTCGGGCGGGGTCGCCCGCTGGCGGACGTACGTGACGACGGTGAGCAGGACCAGCAGGACACCCTGCGCCGCCACCAGGCCAGCAGCGCTGCCCTCGTACCCCGGCAGCTGCCCGGGCGCGGTCGGCACGGCCCCCGCGACGGCGGCGGAGCCGAGGCTCAGCACCGTCACCCCGGCGGTGGCCGCCCACAGCGGCCGCAGGAAACGGCGGGTGGTCGCGGCGTCCGTCGGCACCGGCAGGCAGAGCAGCACCACGCAGAACGCCAGCAGTACGACGGCGGCGGCGAACTGCCAGGAGTGCCGGGACGCGCCGATCCCGCCCGGCGAGACGCCCGCGAGCAGGCTGGCGTCCAACGTGCCGGCGCCGATCGCGACGTGGATCTGGCGCAGCCAGCTCGCGGTCCGCTCGTCGTCCCAGAACCCGGCGTCGGTGAGCCCGCCGGTCGCCCCGCCGGACTCCGGCCGCCTCGACCGGCCGAAGCCCTCGAACGCCCGCGCGGACCGCGCGCCGATTCCCCACACGAGACGCAGCGCGAGCAGCGGCACCAGTGAGAGCAGGGCCAGGCGGGGACCCGTCGGCAGCGCGGCCAACCAGGACAGGTAGGGGCGGCCGGCCCGGCACCCGTCGTAGGGCACGCACTGCCAGCCGACCAGGTCGAGGGTGCTGCCCACGATCGACACCACGAAGGCGGCGGTGAGGGTGCCGGCGAGCAGCCGGCACAGCACCCCGAGCAGCCCCCACCGGTCGCCTCCCGCCGGCCGCAGCCAGACGGAGAGGTTGCCCAGCATGAAGGGGAGCAGCAGGAGCATCGAGGCGGTGCGGACCGCGGTGCCGGCCGTCAGAGCGCCCCACCCGTACGCCTCGACGGTCACTCCGCCGGTGGCGCCGCCGGCGGTGCCACTTCCCGGTCGGGGCCGGTAGAAACCGGCGTGCTGGTCGCCGGCGACGCGGACCACGATCGGATGGTCGAGGATCCGCTCCGCCGGTACGCCGGAGACCCCGTGTACACGTAACTCCACCGCGTCGCGTCCCGGCGCTGTGCCCACGCCGCCAGGGTCACAGACAATCCGTCCGCCCGCTGCCGATACCCGAAACGCCCGCGCCCTCAGCGGCGTCAGGCCTCCTCCCGGCGCTGCTCCGGCACGACCTTCGGCTCGTCCTTGAGGAACAGGTACCAGTAGGAGGTCGCCACGAACACCACGGCGCCCACCAGGTTGCCCAGGAAGGCGAAGAGCCAGTTGTTGAGCACGTCGAGCCAGCCGAGCTCCGGCACCCCCGCCCACATCGCGGCGGGCAGGAAGAACATGTTCGCCACCACGTGGTCGAAGCCCATCGCGACGAACGCCATGATCGGAAAGAAGATGGCGAGGATCTTCCCGGAGACGTTGTCGGCGGCCAGGGCCAGCCACACGCCGAGGCAGACCAGCCAGTTGCAGCCCACCCCGCGCAGGAAGATCTGCCAATTGTCCTCGTGCAGCGCCTTGGCCTGGGCGATCGCCGCCAGCCGCTCGTACGCCATCCCGGCCGGCGCGCCGGCGTCGCTGCCCACGTCGCCGATCACGCCGGTGGAGATGGCCAGGAAGTACGCCACGAACAGCGCGCCGAGCAGGTTGCCGACGAGGGTGAGGGTGAGGTTGCGCGCGACGTCGCCGACGGAGAGCCGGCCGTTCATCGCGCCGATCGGCACGAGCAGCATGTTGCCGGTGACCAGGTGGGACCCGGCGATCAGCACGAGCACCAGGCCGAGGGTGAACGCCGCGCCGGTGAAGAGCGTCGGCAGGGTGCCCCAGATCTCCGGCTTCAGGCCGGCCGAGACGACGATGGCGACCAGCGCGCCGAAGGCGATGTACGCGCCGGCCAGGAACGACCCGACCAGGGTCTTGTCCCAGCGCAGCTCGGCCTTCTTGACGCCGGTCGCCACCGCGGCGCGGGCGATCTCTGCGGGTTCCTTGGCGGCCATCGCTTCTCCTTCCCCGGGGCGGGCAGCCGGGCGGCCGGCGCCGTCGGCGACGGCGACGGTGGGGCACCTGTTACCCAGGCCCGACGAAGACCACGCGTGAGCGGCCCGGCCCGCGCCGAGGGGTGCCGGTCGGGTCGCAACCAGGAAGGGTGCCGCAACCAGCCGAGGCGCTCGACATGTGCGAGCCGGCCTGGTGCGGCACCCTTCCAAGGTCGTGCACGACGCGGACGACAGGCCTGTCGGCCGGGCGCGCCGGGATGGATCAGTAGACGGTCACGTTGTACGCGTTGGCTGCCTCGCGTACGGGCTGGTAGAAGGTCGTGCCACCGGACCGGCAGTCACCGCTGCCGCCAGAGGTGATGCCGAGCGCCTTGGAGCCGTCGTAGAGCGGGCCGCCGGAGTCGCCGGGCTCGGCGCAGACGGTGGTCTGGATCATGCCCTTGACGGTGCCGCTGCCGGTGTAGCGGACCGTGACGTTGAGCGCGGTGACGGTGCCGCTGTGGGTGCCGGTGGTCGATCCCTTGCGCGTGACCGACTCGCCGACGTAGGCGTCCGCGACGGAATACCCGCCGGCGTGGCTGAGCGAGGTGTTGTCGTAGCGGACCAGCGCGTAGTCGTTGCCCGGGAAGCTGGAGCCGATGGTCGGGCCGATGAGCGTGGTGTGGCTGGAGTTGGTGTACCAGGTGTTTGCCACGTCCCCGCAGTGCCCGGCGGTGAGGAAGTAGTAGGTGCTGCCGCTGACGACGTTGAAGCCGAGCGAGCACCGGTACTGGCCGCCGTAGATGGCGTCGCCGGCGGAGAGCAGCGGGGTGAAGACGCCGGAGGCGCGCTCGACGCGGATGGCGGCGGCCTTGTCGCCGGCGCTCTGTCTGATCTTGGCGATCTCCGCCCGGGAGACGGTGCTGTCCGCGGTCACGACGACGCGGCCGGACGCGGAGTCCACGTGCCAGGCGATGCCGTCGACGCCTGACTGCTGCACCGCGTCGCTCACCTGGGAGAGCTGGCTGGCGCTGTAGTCCTGAGGGGAGGCCGACGCGGCGGTCGGCAGGGCGAAGGCGGTGGTGGTGACCATGCCGACGGCGACGGCGAGCAGCTGGACGGATCGGGTGATGTGACTGCGGGATGGGCTGCGCGTGATCCTCAAGGTCTCCTCCTCAGGAGCGGTGGGGCCGGTGGGTGGCGGCCCCGGGGGGTCGTCGTCGGCGAGACGCATCGTCGGGGTGGTCGATGTCCTCGTCCTGACAAACGCCCTCGCAGTATCGACGCGCATCAACCAGTTCGCAAGGTGCAGATCGACGAACGTGCAGGTCGTGAAATCGCCGCCCCCAGCGAGACCCGCCACGGCCGCCCCGCGCCATTCCCACCGGCCCCGCTTGCCCGGACCTGCGACAGTCCGGAGAGGGGTACCACCCGAGCCCTACGGAAGGAGTGCCCATGCGTCGATACCGCACCTGGATGGCCACCGGGACGATCGCCATGTTGGTGATCGCCATGCCGGCCCCGGTGGCAGACGCCGCGACCGCCACGCCCGGCGGCCGCATCCTCTACACGAACTCCGTCGACAGCACCTCCGGCCACGAAGCGCTGGGCAGCGTCCGTCCGGACGGGAC
This sequence comes from Micromonospora sp. BS32, assembly GCF_059089345.1. NCBI lineage: Bacteria > Bacillati > Actinomycetota > Actinomycetes > Micromonosporales > Micromonosporaceae > Micromonospora > Micromonospora sp. BS32. Next base: position 192,191 of record NZ_JBSSHR010000003.1, on the reverse strand, counting down.
GGCGATGTACGTCTACAGCCAGCTTTCCCCCCGGTTCACCTACCCCGACTACTCCCCGGACGGCACCTGGATCGCCTACGTCCACGAGATGAGCGTGCGGACCATGTCGGCGGTGGACGGTTCGGACGACCAGCGGCTGGTCGACGGACCGTGCGGACCGGCCAGCCCGCGCTGGTCGCCGGACGGCAAGTGGGTCGGCTTCGAGTCGTGCGGCGACATCTACGTGGCCAGCATCGACGGGCTGTCGGTGCGTAACGCGACCCAGAGCGGGTTCAACGACCTCCAGGTGTCGTGGGCTCCCGGGAACCGGCGATTCGCGACAGCGACCCTGCCCGGGGTGCAGCTCTATCGCGCGGACGGCACCTGGCTGCGCACGCTCACCGATCTGCCGGGCGCCTGGCACCTCGACTGGAATCCTGACGGCCGCAGCATCGCCGTCCAAGCGGACGGCGACCTGTGGCTGGTCGACGCCGACACCGGCAGCACCAAGCGGCTGACCGACACGCCGGGCATCACGGAGACGAGCCCGATCTGGTCCCCGGACGGGCGCTGGCTGTCGTACGGCAGCGGCCCGAACGATCCGGACGCCGGGGACCCGAACTCCACGGCGATCGACCCGCAGATCTGGCTGATGACCCGCCGTGGCGACCAGCGCCACTCGACCGGCGTGCACGGCGTCCCGAGCAGTTGGCGCGCCGCCGACTGACCACGAGCGCGGCGGCGTCTCCCGAAGCGGAGACGCCGCCGCATCCGACAGCACTCCTGCTGCGCGCCGCCCCCGCTGAATCAGGGCGTCGCGGGGTGGGCGCGGGTCAGCGGGTGGGGAGGGCGGCGGTGACGCGGACGGCCTTGACGATGGCGGGGATGGAGCCGACCAGGAGGACCAGGCCCCAGACGATGGCGACCACGGCGAAGACCAGCGCGCCGACGTCGTCGAGGATGCTCACCACGATGACCGGCACCAGCCGGTGCAGGAACTCCAGCACCACGGTGCAGACCGCAGTGGTCAGCGTCAGCGCCACCAGGCCCTTGTTCTGCAGGAAGCGGGGCTGGGCGAGCAGCAGCAGTGCCGCCCAGACCAGCTTCAGCAGCAGGATCAGCCCGAGCAGCAGGCTCGCCTCGCCGACTGGGAAGAACCCCCACAGCGCCAGGTACGCCAGGGTGCCGAACGGCGCGGCGAGGAAGAGCGAGACCATGACGGACAGCTCCACGAAGGCCATCACCAGCAGCACCAGCGAGGCCAGGAGGAGCAGGATCGAGAAGACCAGCGTGGCCACGCCCTGGATCCGGCCCTGGATCCGCTCCGGCAGCACCAGGCTCAGGCAGAACAGCCCGGTCGTCCAGAGCACCACCACGTCGATCAGGGCCAGGTAGCTCGTACCCCGCCCGGACGGCTCGCTGATCCCGCGGACATCCCCGGGGTCCACGCCGAGGTCCGCCGCGTCGGTGCGCAGCGCGCCGGTGGCGTCCCCGCCGCCGGTGAGCAGCGACGAGCCCAGCTCGACCCCGACCACCAGCAGCACCGCGACCAGCGCGAGCAGCAGGAACGGCTTGCGCAGCTCACCCACGGCGGGCCTCCTCCCCGTCGGTGCCGGTCACGACGCGGCGATGGTCACGGCGCACGCCACACCTCCCGGGCAGCCCAGCTCCACGTCGGTGGCCTCGTCCACGGCGACCTTCGCGACCGCCTCGGCGCCGTCGCCGGGGGTGACCTCGTCCCGGACGGTGAACCCGGCGTCGCCGGGCGCCGGGGCGGCCACGGTGAACGGGCCCGCGCTGCGCAGCACGAGCGTGCGCAGGCCATCCGGCTTCCCGACCCGCAGCACGCAGCCGCCGACGAAGCTGACCACGTCCCCGGTGCGGTCGCAGCCGGCCCAGACGGTGGCCGGGTCGACGGTGGCGGCCCCGCCGGTCAGCCGGCCCAGCCGCTCGACCAGGCGGGGACGGCTGTCCGCCCGACCGGTGTCGCCGCCCCCGACGCCGACGGCCAGCACGAAGAACGCCACCAGCAGCGCCGCCAGCGTCACCAGCACCAGCTTCTGCCGACCGCTCACGGCCGTGCCTCGGTCACCTCGGTGAACCGGAGCTGGTCGATCCCGGCGAAGTACCGGTCGAAGCCCTGGGTCTTGCCCACCGCGACCAGGGTGAGCTGGTGCGGTCCCTTGCCCAGCCGTACGGTGCCGACGTCCTCGAAGTCCCGCAGGATGACCTGCGGGGTGAAGCCGAAGAACGTTCCGCCGACCTGCGCGCCGTCGATCTGGAAGATGGTGTTGGCGTAGTCGAACGACGTGGTGCGGGCGGCGGAGAACCGCCAGGTGGCGTCCTTCGGGAGGGTGAGGGTCAGGTTCACCCGGTCGCCGATCGCCCGCCCCTGGAAGAAGAGCTGCTTGTCGCCCGACCAGACCACCCCGCAGCAGTTCTCCTGCACCTCCACCGCGGCCGCCGTGCTGCCGCTGGCCCGCTCGAGCGTCGCGCCGGCCACCAGGGTCTCCGCCTCCACGGTGACCACCTGCGGCTCGCCGGCGACCGGCGGCGGCGGGGCGTCGTCCGGCCGGGTCACCAGGTAACCGACCACCCCGCCGACCATCAGCACCAGCACCACCGCGGCGGCGATCCACGGCCACGGGGCCCGCTTCGGCGGGGCGACCGCGCGGACCTCGTACGTCACCCGGCCGCTGGAGCGGGAGCTCTCCTCCGGCGCGGTGTTCGCCGAGTACGCGAAGCCGGTCATGTCGTACCGGCGCGGCGCGGTGCCGGGCGGCACGGCGAGGCGGACCAGGAAGGAGACCGAGCCCTGCCCGGGTACCACCCGCTGCGGCTCGGTGACGGTGAACCAGGACCGCTGGCTGCCCTCCCCGGGTGCGACGTCGAAGACCACGGTGTCCGGCGCCAGGCCGGGATTGGAGACGGTGAAGGTGAGTTCGCCGCGGTTGCCGGCGTCCAGGGTGAACTGCTCGGCGGCGGCGACGACGGCCCATTCGGTGGTCATGACGGCTCCTCTGCGGACGGTCCCGAGGGTGGAGTGGATGGCGGCGGGGGCCCGGCGAGGAGGGTGACCTCGGCGGTCACCGCGGCCGGCTTCTCCGCCTCGACGATCCGGGTGATCACCGCGAGCAGCCCGGCGGCGGGCGGCGGCACCCGGACGACCAGGTGGAACGGGCGCTCGGGCGGCTCGTCGAGCACGAACCCGGTCACCCCGGTGGCCAGTTCCAGCGCGGTGCGCATCCCGTACGGGGTGCCCCGCCAGCGGGCCAGCAGCGCGCCGTGCGCGACCAGGTCCCGCAGCCGCCCCACCGGCAGCGGGAGCGGGGCGTCCGGCCGGGGCGAGGCCACCACGTGGTCCATCGCCACCCACCGGGTCAGGTACGCCACGAACCCGTCCGGCGTCCGGTACGGGGCGAAGAGCGCGTCGACGTCGGCGAGCACCGCCTCGTCCGGGTCGTGCAGCGCCTCCATCACCTCCAGCAGCGCGTACAGCACGCTGCCGGGAACGCTGGCCCGCTGGTACGCGGCGGGCAGCAGCCGCTCAATCGCCGCTCGGCGCATCGTGGCGCACCACCTCGATGTCGTGCTCGCCGGAGCAGAGCAGCCAGGTGTCGGGGACGGTCACCACGTCGGCGGTGGCCTGGTTGGCGCTGGCCGTCCAGTCGGCGGCGTCGACGCTGCGGTACACCCCGCGCTCGCCGCCGGCCAGGATCAGCCGCTCCGCCGGGCCGGTGCCGGCGCCGGTGGCCGCGACCGCCTCCACCGGCACGAACCGGGTCCGGTCCCGCAGCGGCAGCCCGCAGTTGACCATCACCGGCTGCCACTGCGGCTGGGCGGCCAGGGTGTCCAGCCGGACCACCCCGCCGCTCTGCGTGGCGGCCACCGCGAGGGTCCCGGCGAAGGCCAGGTCGCGGCAGGTGCCCCCGATCCAGCCGGACTGCACCTGCTGCCACTTCACGTCCGACTCGAACAGCCGGGTGCGGTGGCAGCCCTGCCCGGGCCGCTTCGGGTCCGGCTCGCCCGCGCCGGCCCAGAGCAGGGTGGCCGGCCCGTCGTACTGGACGGCGAGCACCCGGTTGTCCACGTTGGCCAACCCGACGTGGGCGAAGCTGCCGGGGCGACCGGCGGCGGTGGAGAGGTAGACCCCGAAGCCGGCCTGCGCGGCGACCGCCACACCGGGGGCGCCGCGCTCGGAGACGAACGCGCGGACCGCGTAGAAGCCCCGGTCGGCGTCGGCCGGGTCGACCAGGATCTGTAACGGCACCGAGCCGGGCAGCAGGGAGACCTCGTACAGGCCGGTGTCGGTGGCCAGCAGCAGCGCGCCGGCGCCGTCCCGGTCGATCCAGGCGACGTCGGTGATCCGGGAGTCCAGGTCGGTCAGGAGCGACCAGGTCTCGCCGAGGTCGGTGCTCAGGTGCACCCGGGAGCCGCCGGCGGCCCGGCCGGTCACCACCGCCACCGAGCCGGGGCGGGCGACCACGCCGGGGCGTACCGGGGCAGGGGCGGGGCAGACCCGGACCACCGTCTCGGAGTCGAAGCGGCCGGCCGGTTCCCAACCGGACCCGGCGTTGGTGGAGCGGAAGAGCACCGCGCCGCGGCCGGCGTACCAGGTGCGGGCCTGGTACTGGTCGACGGCGAGGGCACGTACCTCCGCGTCGGGAGCCTCGTCGACCTCGAACCGGACCGACTCGACGTAGCGCACGCCCGGCTCGGCGTGCTCCAGCATCCGGTACACGTTGGAGGCCCGTAGTGGCTCGCCGAACGCCCACCCGGCCGGGTTCAGCGTGGTCGGCAGCGGGCTGAGCGTCTGGTGCAGCCGGTCGTGGATCCGCCGCCGCACCGCGTCGGCGTCCTCCTCCCGGCGGACCACCACCCGGGCCCGGATGGAGACCGCCTTGTAGCGGGCCCAGCCGGCCCGGCAGGTGGTGCCCAGCGCCCGGCGCCGGTCCAGGTCCGCCTCGACCCGGCGGCGGGCCTCCTCCACCTCGTGCTCGCGCAGCACCGACACCGGCAGCCGGCCACCGGGCCGGGCCTCCTCCGGCACGTACGGCACCAGCACCACCTCGACCTCGCCGGGGCGGGCGAAGCTGTAGACCGCGGCGCGGGTGAAGGCGCGGGCCCGGGCCACCGCGCCGGAGCCGGCGGCGAGGATCTCGAAGTCCCGCGCGGTGACCGCCCGCTGCTGAGCGAAGAACTCGTACGGCCCGCGGACCAGCGCCGACTCCAGCGTCTCCATGTCCCGCCCGCCGCCGGCCGGCTCGGGGTTGTCGGCGCGTACCCCGGGCAGCGGGTCGCGCAGGCTGGTCAGCGTGCCGGCGGCGACGTTGCCGGCGCGCCCGCCACCGGCGGAGTACCAGAGCCGGACCCGGGCCCCCGACGGCGGCACCGCGGCCACGGTCACCGGTCCCGCGCCGCCGACCGGCTCGCCGTCGGGGGAGCGCAGATCCAGCGCCGGGGCGAAGGTGAGCACGCCGGAGCAGCGGTCGACCAGGTAGACCTTGGCCTGCGGGCCGACCCCGGCGAAGCTGTCCACCGGCCGCCAGATCTCGTACGTCCGCCCCTCGTGCTCGCGGGCCGCCGCGCCCAGCTCCACCGTGCCGGCCGGCACCTCCACCCCGAGCAGCAGGTCCAGCGGCTCGGCGGTCCGCGCCAGCGGCGCCCGCGCCGCGCGCAGCACCTGCCCGGGCTGGCCGGTGCCGACGCCCAGCAGCTCGGCCTCCACCGGCTCGCAGTGGTGCATCCGGACGGTCACCTCGTCGGCGTCGGCCGGCAGCAGCGCCGGCTCGGTGGTGACGAAGACGACCGGTTTCGGGTCGGCGCCCCGGGCGGCGGCGACCCGGGTGCCGGCGGGAATCCGCACCGCGCCCCGGTCCCCGCCGGCCCGGGTGAACCGGACGTCCGCCCAGGCCGCCGAGGGGGCGTGCCGGGCCACCCCGAGCAGGTTGAGGAACTGCACGTACGCCTTCTCCGGCAGCTGGTTCAGCCGGTAGATCATCACCTCGGTGAGGTGGGCGAACGCCTCGACCAGGGCGATCCCCGGGTCGTGCGCGGACAGGTCGGTCCAGGCCGGGCAGGACTGCCGGATCCGCTCCCGCGCCTCGGTGACGAGGTCGAGGAAGCCGCGGTCGTCGAGGTGCGGCACTGGCAGCGTCATGACGGGCCCCCCTCGGCGTGGTCGTGGTCTGCCGCGGCGTCGGCCGGTTCGTCGTCGGGCAGCAGGTCGACGGAGAAGACCAGCTGGCCGGGGGAGAGGCTGGCCCGAACCCGGTAGTCCAGCCGAACCACCAGCCGCCACGGGTCGTCCGGGTCCGGCCCGGCGTCCACGTCGAGCACCTCGACCCGTGGCTCCCAGCGCCGGATCGCCTGGCGGACGTAGTGGATGGCCAGCCCGGCGGTGGTGTCGTCGTTCGGGGCGAAGACCAGCCGGTGCAGCCGGGAGCCGTACCCGGGGCGCATCAGCCGCTCGCCCGGCGTGGTGGAGAGCAGCAGGTAGAGCGCCTGCCGTACGGTCTCGTCGCCGTCGGTCATGGCCAGGCCGCCGGCCGCGGTCAGCGCCAGGCCACCGGTGCGGCCGGCGTCGAAGCCGGCGCCGACGAAGCGGAACGCCCTCACCGGTCCGCCTCCACCAGGGTCTGCCGCGGGTCGCGGACTCTGTGATGGACCAGCCCCGGCGGGGTGCCGTCGGTGAGCCCGTCCAGGTGCGACAGCACGATCCGGTGCCCGTCGACCCGCAGCCAGTCGCTGTAACCGACGGTGACGGATAGCGTCGTGACGCAGGGCTTGATGGTCGGGCCGTAGTTGGGGCAGGCCACGATGTCCCGGCCCTCCGGGTCGGCGTCGACCAGCACCGGTTGGCCGGTGACCCGCAGCCAGCCCTGCGACGCCCGGTTGGTCACCCGCCCGTCGTGGTCGCAGGTGATCACGGATTGCCGGTGGATCCAGCGCATCAGCCACCTCCTGAGCTCGCGCGGGCGAGTGCGCCGGCCTGTTCCCGGGCGGTCGCCGCGTCCTCGGTCGCGTCGGCGTGCAGGAAGTCGACGCTGCGGGCCCGCACCACCATCGCCCTGCCGGGTGCGGAGAGCACCAGGTCGGTCGCGGCGTGCAAAGTGGTCAGGTCGGGCGTCATCTCCAGGAAGCTGCCGGCGTCGGTGGCCACCCGCAGGCTGCGGGCCACGTCGTCGACGACGATGGTCTGCCCGCCGGAGGTCCGTACCGACCAGCGCCGGGCCCGCCCGTCGGCGATCCCCGCGTCGTACGGCTCGACGGCGCCGAAGAGCGAGCCGAGCACGATCCCGGACGCCGGCTCGCCCCCGGGCAGCGCCACCAGCACGGTGTCCTCCGGGTCGGGCAGCGCCACGATCCCCTTGCCCCGCCCCGCGCCCGGGCTGAGCACGGCCAGCCAGCCGGCGTCCAGGTCCCCGTACGCGGGCAACGTCACCCGGGCCCGGCCGAGCCGGTCCGGGTCGTCCACGTCGGTGACCGTGCCGAGGGTGACCACCGCCGCGGGCACCGCCGCGGCCGGCGGGGCGGCCGGTGGGGCGGCCGGTGGGGCGGTGGAGAAGGCGGTCAGGTGACCGTTGCCGTCGACGGTGTGGGTCACCTCGGTCAGCACGTACACCCCGGCGAGGTCGTCGGCGACCCCGGCGAGGGCGATCCGTTGGCCGGGGCGCAGCGCCGGGTCGCCCTCGGCGACGCCCTCGGCGGTCACCAGCGCGGCCACCCGGGCGTCCAGCCCGGCCTGGGCGAGTGCGGCGAGCTCGTCGTCGCTGCGACCGGGTTGGTCGACCGCCGTGCGGACCCCGTCCGCGCCGACGGCCGCCGGGTCGGGCGCCAGGGGGATCCGCCGGCCGGTGCGGGCGGTGTCGGCGGACTGGCTGATCGGCTCGGCCCGCTGCGGATGCCAGCCCAGCGCGGCGCTCTGCCCGGCGGCCCGGTCCAGGTTGGCAGCCAATCGCAGCGAGTGCAGCGTCCGGCCGAGGGTCAGCTCGATCGGCTCGCCGTACCCGTCGAGGGTGACCAGCCGGAGCCGGTCGTCGTCGCCGGCCAGGTGCAGCCCGGCCCGGCCGGCCACCTCCACCAGCAGCTCGAGGTCGCTGTGCCGGTGCTGGAGCACCCGGTCCAACCGGGGGCCGTCGACGTCGGCGTCGACGCTCAGCCCGACCTCGGCGCAGAGTTCCCGGGCCAGGTCGGCGGCGGTGACCGACTCGAAGACCCGCAACTGCTGCCGCTTGCGCAGCCGGTGCACCGGGTCGTACCCGCGCAGCCGGAGCAGGGCGGCGCCGTCGGCCGCGTACTCCACCTCGACGCAGGTCACCTCGCCGGCGAAGAGCGGGTCGTCGGCGAGCCGGACGTCGAGCGTCGCGCCGGTCGGCACCGCCGGGCCGCGGCCGAGGTCCAGCGCGCCCGGGCCGGGGCCGGCGGCCCAGACCACCTCGCACTGGGTGGGCTGGTCCAGCCGGGCGGCGACCCGTACCGAGCGGAGCCGGTGGGCGGTGGCCCCGTCCAGCGGTACGCCGTCGAGCAGCACGGTCGGCCAGGCGGTCACGGGGTGCCTCCCGCCGGGGCGGCGCCGCCCGCGCTGAGCGGCGGCACCGCGAGGGCGGTGCCGGCGGGCACGGTGAGCGGGTCGGTGATCCGGTTGTGCTCGGCGAGCAGCCGCCAGCGCAGCGGCGAGCCGAGCGCGTCGTGGGCGAGCAGGTCGAACCGGACGCCGGAGTAACCCGGCATTGCCGAGCCGTCGCCGGCGGCGACCACCGCCGAGCCTGGCGTGGCGGTGGGGGTCGCCGCGGCGGCCAGCTCCTCCTCGAACCCTTCGTGCGCCTGGTCGGCGGACTCGGCGACCCGGACCAGCTTCAGCCGCAGCCAGGACCGGCGGGGCGACCCGGTGAGGGTGAACGCGTCGAACCGTTCGGCGATGGCGACGATCACCCCGGGCACGTTCCAGGTCTTGCCCCAGACCAGCCGGATCAGCGGCGGGCGCAGCCGGCCCTGCTCGGCGGCGGAGTTCTCGGCCAGCATCCACAGCGGTCGGGTGAGGGTGCGGACGTCCTCGGGGCGGGCCTGCGCCTCCACCAGGTCGGTGTCGAAGAGCAGGTCCAGCACCAGCTCGGTGCGGCCGCCGCCGGTGTAGACCAGCGGGTCGTCGGCGAGGCCGGCCCCGACGAGCTGCCCGCCGCCGACGCCCCGGGGGCGTACCCCGGCCAGCCGGGTGACCTGCACCGTCTCCGGGTTCAGCAGGCAGTCGACCCGGGCGCCGGTCTCGTCGACGAGGAAGGCGACGCGTTCCATCACGCCCCCCGCTGTTCGGCGGCGAGCCGGTCCAGGTGCGCCGGGTCCGCGGCGGCGCCGGCCGGCAGCCGCGCCGGCCGGTCGTCGGGCAGCGCCGGCCAGCGGTCGCCCGTCCCGTACCGGGCCGTCGGGGTCGCCGTCGCCGGGGATACGACCACCGGGCCCCGCCCGGTGTCGAGCTCGTCGGGCAGGGCCGGCCAGAGGTCCACGGTGGACGGCGCGGTGAACGGCTCGTTGCCCGGCCTGTCTACGCCTTCCCGGTCGATTCGCCGGTCACCGGTCGCGGTGGGGGCGGACCCGCCCGGCGTCAGGTGCGGCGGGAACCCGGTGGGGGTGGGGGACCGCGTGTCGGTCGGCAACCCGGCGCGGGCTCCGGTCGCCCGGCCGTCCGCCGACCGGCCTCGAGTGGCACCCGGCAGCCGGTGCGGGCCGTCGGCGTCCGGGTCGGTGCGGAACCCGGCCCGGCCGGTGCCCCGGGGGCCGGCGGGCGCGAGGCTCGGCGGGTCGGTACCGGCGGGGCGCGGCGGGGTCCCGCCCGCCGTCGCGCGGGGGCTCGGGCGGGCTGCGGGCCGATCACCGTCGACCAAGGCGCCGGCCGATCGGTGGCCGGCGCCGTCGGCGATCCCGGTCTTCCCGGTCTCCCCGGTCGTCCTGGGGTCTCCGGTCGTCCCGGCCTCTCCGGTCTTCCCGGTCGGCCGTCCGGTCACCGACGGGGCTCCGGTACGCCGTCCGGGCGGCCGGTCCTCGCCGCTGCCCGGCCGCCGACCCGGCCCCTCGCCCGGGCGGGTTGCGTAGGGTGCGACGGTCCCGTGGCCGTCGGCCGCGTCGATCGGCGCGAATCGGGTGCCGTCACCGGCCGGTACGCCGCCGGGCGCCGCCGGGCGGATCCACGGCCGGTCTGGGACCGACCCACCCTCGGGGCCGTCCGGGATAGCCCCTGCGGCGTGCGTCCTCGTGGCGACGGAGTCGTCTTCCGCCGTCGCACCGTCCACATGCGGTCCGGACCCGGCGGTCGACCCGTCCCGGTCGAACCGGCGCCACCATCGTCCTGGCGAGCCGCCGGCCGGCTGGCCGTTCCCCGACGGTCCGCCGTCGGCCCGCCGGGCTCCGGAGTCCGGGGCGCCCGTCCACCCGGCCCCGCCCAGCCGGGCCGCTCCGCCCCGCAGGGACCGGCGTCGCCTACCCCCTCCGGCCGCCGTCGCAGCGTCCGGTTCGGTCGACCCGTCGTCGGGCCGGGCCGGATCGGCCGGTGGCCGGTGGCCGGCGTGACCGGCGGTGGCGGCGGACCGCTCCGGGCGTACCCCGGGAGGTTCGGAGTCGGGCGGGAAGCCGCCGGCGTCGGCCGGCGGCAGGTCGAGGTCGTGCAGCAGGCCGGGCGCGTGGGCGGCGACCAGCCGCAGCCAGTGCTCCGGGGGCTGCCCGGGACGGCGCGGCGGGTCGGCCGGCGCCTCGGCGTCGGTCGAACGGTCGACGGCGTCGGCGGCCGCCCGTAGCCGCCGGGCCAGCCAGCTACGCGGTCGTGGGCGCGGCGGCGGCACTGCCCGGCTCCAGCTCCAGACCCTCGTACGCGAGGGTGAGCGCCACGATCGCGATCTCCTGGGAGAGGGTGTGCAGGTGTGCGCCCCGCCAGCGCATCGGCCACGCGTTGATCAGGTTCCAGCGCAGCACCTCGGTCGTGCCGGCGGCGTCCAGCAGCACCACCGAGACGTTGCGCCGGCTGACCGTCCCCTTGACCGCCGTGTGCACCCAGTCCCACAGCTCCCGGGACGGGGTCAGGCCGAAGTGCAGGGTCACCGGGGAGTAGTCGACCTGGCCGGGCACCGCCCGGATCCGGTCGTTGCCGGCCTCCCGGTACGGCAGCCGGGCGATGTTCATCTCCAGGCCGCTGACCTCGGTGAAGTGCCCGTTGGTGATGCCGTTGATGAGCAGCTTGAAGTTGTACGCCCGGTACGGGTCGACCGGGGCGCCCGGCTGCGGCGTGGCCGTGGTCGGCATGGGTCAGCCTCCAATCGTCTCGGTCTCGGTGCCGCCGGCCCACTGGCTCAGCTTGAACACCACGAACTCCGCGGGCTTGACCACCGCGATGCCGATGTGCGCGACCACCATCCCGGCGTCGCGGACGTCGACCGGGTTGGTCTCCTCGTCGCACTTGACGAAGAACGCCTCCTCCGGCGTACGCCCGAGCAGGGCGCCGTCGCGCCAGACCCGGGTGAGGAAGGCGCCGATGTCGCGTCGGATCGACCGCCAGAGCGAGAAGTCGTTCGGCTCGAACACCATCCACCGGGTGCCGTTGGCGATCGCCTGTTCGATGGCGATCGACAGCCGCCGCACGTTGAGGTAGCGCCACTCGCTGGCCTCGGCGGCCAGGGTGCGCGCCCCCCAGACCCGGATGCCCTCGCCGGCGAAGTAGCGGATCACGTTGACGCCCCGGGGGTTGAGCACGTCGTGCTCGGGGCGGGTGACCAGGTACTCCAGGTCGACGGCGCCGCGTACCGGCTCGTTGGCGGGGGCCTTGTGCACCCCGCGCAGCGCGTCGGTGCGGGCCCAGATGCCGGCCATGTGCCCGCTCGGCGGGGTCAGCACCAGCTCGCCGCTGAGCGGGTCGCGCACCCGTAGCCAGGGGAAGTAGCAGGCGCCGAAGTCGGACTGCCGGGGCCGGTACGCCGACGGGGCGTCGTCGTCGGTCGGCTTCGCCGGGGCGTCCGCCGGCTTCGGCGTACCGTCGGCGGGTTTGCCGTCGGCGGCGCGGGGCGGGCGGGCGGAGCCGGGGGTGGCGACCCGGGTGAGCCCGGAGATGTCCTCGATGCCCGGCGGCGGGTCGCAGATGGCCACCATGGTGCGCAGCCGCTCGGCCATGCTGAGCAGCGCCTCGTGCGAGACGGGATCGTGGAAGCCGGGCGCGGCGAGGATGGCGATCTCGTCCACCGCCTCCAGCAGTTGCAGGCCGGTACGGCGCTGCCCGCCGCCGGTGAGCTGCCCGCCCTCGCCGACGTTGACCACCCAGCACCGGGTGCCGCCGTTGTCCAGGAAGCCGAAGACCGCCCGCGCGAGCGGGGTGCTCTCCAGGTGTTCCCCGTCGGCGTAGAGCCGCAGGAACTCCGACCAGCTGTTCACGGCCAGGGCCCGGTCGACGTGCGCGGTCCGGTCCGGGGCGACCCCGACGAAGGCCGCGGTGCTGGTGCCGACCGCCCCGATCGGGCGGGCGCCACTGGGCACCTCCTCGACGTAGATGCCGGGGGAGAAGTAGTTGGGCATCGGTCCTCCTGTGGCGCGGGACGGTCAGCGGGCCGGGGGTTCGCAGACGATGACGATGTCGGGCTCGCCGGGGTCGACCTCGGCGGTGAGGGTGCGGCCGCGGCCGACCAGCCGCAGCCGCACCGACCGGTCGGGCTGCTCCGGGTCGTGCGGCACGCCGGCGATCCGGAACCGGCCGGCGGCGTCGGTGTGCGTGGCGTACGGGGTGCCGACCAGCTCCACCCGCATCGCGGCGAGCGGCTGCTCCTCCGGGCCGACCACCCGGCCGTCCAGGTCGCGCATGGCCAGCTGCCGCAGCCGCAGCGGGCGCAGCACCGGCGGCGCGGCCGGCAGCGGCCGGGCCACCTGCGCCGGCACGTCGATCAGCAGCGCCGGCCGGGGCGGCACGCCGAAGGCCCGCCAGAGCGCCGGGTCGCCGGCCTCCAGCACCAGCTCCGGCTCGCCCTCGGCGGCGGCCGCCGCGAGCACCCGGTCCAGCCGGGCCAGCGCCGCCGGTCCGGCCGCGCTGACCAGGTAGCGGATCGTGAAGCGGTACGGCTCCCGGGCGCCGGTGCCCCGGGTCTGCCGGGCGGCCCGCAGCGCCAGCGGCCAGAGGGTCAGCCCGGCGGTGGGCCCGCCGTCGACGGGCGGGCCGACCGGGACGTCCTCGCCCGCCGCCCCGGCCAGCCAGGCCGCCAGCTCGGCGGTGGCCGCCTCGATCGGTCCCCGCCCGTCGCCGGTCATCGCGGCGGCGTCCCCTGGATCCGGTACGCGATGGCCTCGTTCCACACGTGCGGGTAGACGCCGATCTCGAAGTACCGGGCGAAGCGGTTGATGGGGGCGTTGGTGTGGTCGTGCCAGAGCCACCAGACAGGGGCGATGGTGAACAGCGCGTAGTTCAGCGCCACCGTCACCAGGTAGAGCGGGCCGAGCAGCCGCGCCTGGAAGATGTGCACGTCCTCGTGCCGTTGGATGCCGGAGTCGGAGCCGGCGCAGACCGTGCCGATGGTGGTGGCGTAGCGGGGGGAGACCCCCTGCACCACGTTGACCCGGCAGCTCTGCGCCGAGGTGGCCCGGTCCAGCTGATGGCCGAAGACCAGGTGCGCGGCGAGGTAGAGCGCGCCGGCGACCGTGTTCAGCAGGCTCCAGGTGTGATCCACCACGAAGAGCAGGATTCCTCGGGTGTCCGGGCCGTAGACCCGGGCCGAGGCGATCGCCCAGCCGAAGGGCGCGCCGACCAGCAGGCCGACGACCGCGCCGATGACCAGGCCGAGGGTGCCGCCGGCCCAGCCGCCGAGGGCGGCGCCGAAGACGATGTGGACGACCGCGCTGATGATTCCGAAGACCATGGGGTCACCTCTCAGACCCAGGAGCGGATGTAGCGGGGCTCGCGGCCCTGCGCGAGATGGGTCGGCGACGCCTGCGTCGCCTGTCGGTTGCCCGGGGGCAGTTGGTTGACGCCGAGGGCGGCGGAGAAGACCACCAGCCCGTTGAAGAACGCGATGATCCATTTTTCCGCGCCGGCGTCGCCGGCGAAGGCCGCGGTCAGGTACGACAGCGCGAGCGCGATGCCGAGGGCGATCCACTTGCGGGCCTTGTCGCCGGTGGGGCCGAGCAGGCCGCCGATGACGTTGGCGGCCAGCAGGGTGGCGGCGCTGGCGCCGGTGAGGCTGCCCAGGGCGGACCAGGTGTAGAGATCGTTCACGGCGATCTCCCTTCGGGGGGCGGGCCGGTGGGCCCGGTGCCGGGAGCGCCGCCGCGACCGCGCCGGCGCAGGACGAGGACGCCGGCGACCGCGGCCAGCAGCAACAGGACGACGACCGCGCCGACGATCGCCCACCAGCGGGTGGATCCGCCGTTGTCGCTGCCGGCGGCGGCCACGGCGCTGGTGCTCGCGGACGGGGAGGGTTTCGGCGGCGCCTCGGCCGCCGCCCAGAGCTCGGTCGGCTTGTCGCGCTGCGCCGGGACCTTCCAGCTGACCGAGCGGCCCCTGATCGTGCCGTTGGTGCCGATCACCCGGCCGGGGAAGGTCACGGATATCTCGAAGGACATCGTCTGCATGAACAACTGCTGGTTCTGCGGATTCTGCTCGGCGACTTTCCCACCGTATTTCTTCGGGTCGAGCGGCAGGCTGAACCGGTAGAGATCGTCGTCCCGGACCAGTTTCACGCTCTCGCTGGTGAAATCCTTCAGCGGGGTACGGCGGTAATTGATCTGGGCGCCGTAGTACCGGTCGTCCTGGTAGAGGGTCTCCTCGCCCGCCGGCAGCGTCGGGATGTTCTCCCGCAGCTCGGCGAAGGCCGCCCCGACGTTCTTGTTTCTGCTGCTCAGCAGGCTCTTCTCGGCGGTGAGCAGGAGTTGGCCGTCGATCGTGTCGTCGGCGTTGACGGTCAGCCCGAGGTTCAGCTGCATGCACCCGGTGAGCAGCGCCACCAGGGCCAGACACAGCGCGACCCGGAATGTCCTGTCGCGTACGTGCCCGGTAATCATGCGCACAGTGTGTGCCGTCGGATTCACGGCGAGCAGTCAGCGATCAGTCACAACGGTGTCTCCGATCTTACCGATCCACTCTCCCTTTCGGCCGAGCCCGGAAAATGGAAGCGGCGGATATTCTGGAAGGTTGCCCCGGAGCAATTCTTTTCCCCTGTGCGGGGGAGGCCGGGAGGGTCCGGTCGCGGGCAGGATGGGGCGGCCCGACGACCGTCCCGAGGAGACCGATGACCCCCGCCCAGCGAGACCTGCCGAAGATCGAACTCCACGTGCACCTGGAGGGCGCCGTCCGGGCGGGACTGCTCGCCGAGATCGCCCGCGGCCACGGCGTCGTCCCGCCGCCGGACGGCCCGTACGCCTTCGCCGACCTGTACGAGTTCATCGCCACCTGGAACGCGCGGACCGAGTGCCTGCGCGCACCGGACGACTACCGGCGCGGGCTGCTGGCGTACGCGGCGGAGGCCGCCGGGCACGGCGCGGTCTACCTGGAGCCGGTGCTGGACGCCGAGGAGCGGCTCGGCGGCCCGTCCGGGTGGGCCGACGTGCTGGCCGGCTGCGTCGATGCCGCCGCCGAGGCGCGGGACCGGTTCGGCGTCGCGATCGGACTGACTCCGCAGGTCTTCCGGGGCCAGGACGTCGCCGTGGCCGAGGAGGCCGCCCGGGTGGCGACCCGCTTCGTCGGCCGGGGAGTGGTCGGGTTCGGGCTCGCCGGCGCGGAGGGGCGGTATCCGACCGCCCCGTACGCCCGGACCGTGCGGATCGCCGCCGACGGCGGGCTGCCGTTCGTCCCGCACGCCGGGGAGGCGGCCGGGCCGGAGGCCGTCCGCGAGGTGCTGGCGATGGGGGCGGTCCGGATCCGCCACGGGGTACGGTCCGTCGACGATCCCGACCTGGTCGCCGAGCTGGTCGACCGGGGGACGGTGCTGGACGTGACACCCACGTCCAATCTGCGACTCGGGGTCGCCGCCCCGGACCGCCCGCACCCGGTGGCCCGGCTCGCCGCGGCGGGCGTGCGCTGTTCGGTCTCCACCGACGACCCGGCGATCTTCGACATCACCCTGGCCGGCGAGTACGAGGTGGCGGCGGGGCTCGGCGTCGACGCTGCGGCGGCGTACCGGGCGGGGCTGGCCGGGGCGCTCTGCGACGCGACGACCCGGGGCCGGCTGGCCGACCTCGGCACGCTGGCGTACGGGGCAGGGGTGGCCGCGCCGGTCCTGGACCGGCCCGGTGCGGTGCGCCCGTCCCTGCGGGACCGCGCCGGCGGCCCCCCGCCGCTAGGCTGACCGCGTGCATTCCGTCTCCTGCGTGCTGCTGGTCGACCCCACGGGTCGGCTGCTGCTGCAGCTGCGCGACGAACACGCGCCGCACCACCCGAACGTCTGGGGGCTGCCCGGCGGTCACGGCGAGCCGGGGGAGACCGCCGAGCAGGCCGCGCTACGCGAGCTGTACGAGGAGACCGGGCTCCTCCCCGAGGCTCCGCTGCGGCCGTGGGCCGTGCAGGAGCTGCCCGAGCTGGACCGGGTCAAGCACTACTTCTGGGCGCCCACCCGGGCCCGGCAGGAGGACGTGGTGCTCGGAGAGGGCGCGGCAATCGTCTTCGTCCCCGGCGACCAGGTGCTCGACGGCCGCCCGTTCACGCCGGGCACGGTCGAGGTGCTGACCCGCTTCCTCGCCTCGGCCGACTACACCGACCTGGTCGCCGCCCGCCGCTGATCGGCCCGCCGCTGATCGGCCGGCCGCGGGTTGCCGTGCCGGTCGCTCAACCCTGGGGTGGGTGCCAGTCGGTGTACCGGGCCGCTTGGCGCAGGGCCACCCGCGACGGAGTGAGCCGGACCATGGTGTCGCGCAGGGCGACCGCCACGGGGTGGCGCAGCCGCTGGCCGTACCGGCCGATCTTGTCGGACGCCTGGGACACCTCCCGGCTGCGCGGGCGGCGCTCCCGGTCGTACCGGGCGAGCGCGGCGTCGAGGCCGGCCGGCCCGCCGGTGCAGGCCACGCCGAGCGTCACCGCGTCCTCGATCGCCTGACCCGCACCCTGACCGAGGTACGGGGTCATCGCGTGGGCCGCGTCGCCGAGCAGCGCCACCCGGCCACGCACGTACGACGGCAGCGGGGCGGCCAGGTGGTGGAGGTCGTGCCGGAGCACATCCTCGGGCCGGGTGGCGGCGAACAGGGCCGGGATCGGGTCGTGCCAGTCGCGCTCGCGGACGGCGGCCAGCTCGTCAGCCGCCCGGCCGCCCGGCGGGGCGTTGAGGACCTGCGGTCGGCCGTGCGGGCCCTGCTGCGCGCGTTCACCGGCGGGTGAGCGTCGACGCGCTCAGCTCGCCGGCACGCGGGCCCGGTGCTCGCGCGGGCTGAGCCCGCGCACCCGGCGGAAGGCGGTGCTCAGCGCGAACGCGCTGCCGTAGCCCACCTGCCGGGCCACCGCGCCGAGGGTGGCCTCCGGCTCGCGCAGCAGGTCCGCCGCGAGACTCAGCCGCCAGCCGGTGAGGAAGGCCATCGGTGGTTCACCGACCAGGTCGGTGAAGCGGCGGGCCAGCGCCGCCCGGGACACCCCGACCTCGGCGGCGAGGGCGGCCACCGTCCACGGCCGGGCCGGGTCGTTCCGCAGCAGCCGCAGCGCCGGGCCGACCACCGGGTCGCCGGCCGCCGCGTACCAGGCGGGGGCCGTGCCTGGCCGGTCGAACCAGCTGCGCAGGGCGGCGATCAGCAGCAGGTCGAGCAGCCGGTCCAGGACGGCCTCCTGGCCGGGAGAGTCGCGCACCACCTCGTCGGCGAGCAGCCCGACCAGCGGGCTGTGCCAGTCGTCCGCGCGGACCACCAGCAGCGCCGGCAGCGCGCCCAGCAGCCGCCGGCTGATCTCGCCGGGCAGCTGGTACGTCCCGGTCAGCAGCACGGTGTCGCCCGGCGCTCCGGTGCCCCAGGTGCGCACGCCCAGTGACCGGGTCGCGGCCAGCGGCTCGCCGCGCAGCGTGGTGCAGCGCTGGCCGGGATGGATCACCACCTGCGGTGGAGTGGCCGGGTCGTCGGCGACGGTGTACGCGTCCGGCCCGCGCAGCACCGCCACGTCCCCCGGGTGCAGCGGCTCCGCCGACCCCTCGTCCGGCACCACCCAGGCGGCGCCCCGGACCACCGCGACCACGGTCAGCGGCCCGCGGTCCTCGACGCGCAGCGCGAACGGCGGGTCCAGCAGCGAGCGGAGCAGGAACGCGCCCCGCGCGCGCGGCCCGTCGAGTAGCCCGGTGAGCGGATCCACACGTCCGACCGTAGACGCTCACGCATGGGTGAGCCATCCACAGCCGTTCAGCGTCTCACCGATCGCCGGGCGACCGGGCGCATGGCCGACTCCCCGGCCACCGCCGCCGGCGCTTGGCGGCCCGGTCCGGGCCACCCGGGCCGGAGCACGGCCGCGCCGGGTGCCCGCCGGGGGTCGGGCTACGGTGGGGGCCGGTCCGGGCGGGTGGAGGAGGCGGCATGGTCCGGTGGAGCTGGTTCGCCGAGTCCGCCGGCCGGCTGCGGCAGGGCTGGCTGCCGGTGGTGGAGACGACCCTCGCGGCGACCCTCGCCTGGCTCCTGGCCGCCCGGCTGGTCGGGCACCCGCAGCCGTTCTTCGCCCCGGCCGCCGCGCTGATCGTCCTCGGCCAGGCCCGCGGGCAGCGGGTCCGCCGGGCGGTCGAGGTGGTCCTCGGCGTGGCCGCCGGTGTCCTCGTCGCCGACCTGGTGGTCCAGGCCCTCGGGCCGCAGTCCACCTGGACGGTCTTCACCGTCATCCTGCTGACCATCGCCCTCGCCGTGGCGGTCGGCGCGAGCACCGTGTCCGTGGTGCAGGCCGCGGTCTCCGCCCTCTACCTGGTGGTGGTCTCGCCGCCGACCGAGTCGCTGGTGCCGTTCCGGTTCGTCGACGCGCTGATCGGCGGTGGGGTGGCGGTGGTGGCGAGTCAGTTGATCGACGTCCGGCGGCCGCTCGCCCCGCTGGTCGCCGAGTTCCGCCGGACCTTCGACGGGCTGGCCGACACGATCGAGGAGGTCGCCACCGCGCTCGACGAGCACGACGAGGCGGCCGTCCTGGCCGCGCTGGAGCAGGCCCGCCGGCTCGACGCCGGAGTGGAGCGGCTGCGCGGCGCCGTCCTCGCGGCCGGTGAGGCGGTCCGGCTCAACGTCCGGCGTCGTCGGCACCTCGGCCGGCTGCGCACGGTCGACGCCTCGATCGGCCAGCTCGACTATGCGGTCCGCAACGTGCGGGTGCTCGCCCGGGCCGGGGTCACCCTCAGCCGGTTGCCCACCCCCGTGCCGCCGGACCTCGGCGCGGCGCTGCGCTGCCTCGCCGAGGCGGTCCGGGCCGCCGGGGTGGCGCTCGCCAACGACCTGGAGGGCGCGGAGGAGGCCGGCGACGCCGCTGCCGGTCGCGCCGACACCGCCGCCCTGGAGGCGGTCCGGATCGCCGGGCGGCTCTTCGCCCCGGCGCAGACCCTGCCGTTGGTGATGATCGTGGGGCAGATCCGGGCCACCGCCATCGACCTGCTCCGCGGCGTACGCGGTGACGACGACGCCGCGGTGCTGGCCCGGGTGGACGAGGCGCTCGGGCTGCCCCCGATCTGACCGGGTCGGCCGGTGCCGCTCAGGCGCTGGCCCGCGCCACCAGCGTGGACGGGAAGTCGGTGACCGGGGGTACGGGGGAGCCGTGCAGCACGGCGGTGGCCGCGGCGGCGGCGATCCGGCCGACCGGGTGACTCGCCGTGGTGAGCGCGGGGGTGCTCAGGGCGGCGTGCGGGATGTCGTCGAAGCCGGCCACCGCGACGTCGCCGGGCACCCCCGCCCCGGTGTCGCGTACGCCGGCGATCACGCCCAGCGCGGTCAGGTCGCTGACCGCGAAGACCGCGTCGGTGTCCGGCCACCGGCTCAGCGCTTCGCGGGCCGCCGCCCGGCCCCGCTCCGCGGTGAAGTCACCCGGCACCAGCCGGACCGGCAGCCCGGCGTCGGCCATGATCCGCCGGTAGGCGGCGACGGAGCGGCCGGCGCAGGGCAGCCAGTCCGGGCCGGTCACCATCGCGATCCGGCGGCGTCCGGTGTCGTACAGGTGGCGGACCACCTGGTCGGCCCCGCCGGCGTTGTCCACGTCGAAGGAGGGCACCGTCCGGGAGCCGATGCCGATGGAGGCCGCCCGGCCCCGGAGCGTGTCGGGGACCGCGTCGAGCAGCGCCTCGGTGGTGTTCACCAGCACCACCCCGGCCACCCCGCGGTCGTCGGCGATCCGCCGCAGCTCGTCCGGCCTGCTGAGCGGCAGCCAGTGCAGCGCCACCCCGGCGGGATACCCCGCGCAGACCCGGGCGGCGGCGGCCACGACCCGGTCGACGTACGGGTCGTCCAGGACGGCCGCCGTCGCGCCGGAGACCGCCACGACCAGTCGTACGCCGGCCCCGCGCACCAGCGCCCGGGCCGCGAAGTTCGGCACGTACCCGAGGTGGTCCACCGCGGCCCGGACCCGGTCCCGGGCGGCGGGTGACGCGAAGCCGGTGCCCGCGACCACCCGGGAGGCGGTGGAGCGGGACACCCCGGCGAGCCGGGCGACGTCTTCAAGGGTGGCCGGGCGGTGCGGCGGGGTCATGCGATCCTCCGGACAATGGGAGCGCTCTCGCACTGATAATGCCTTTTTTCGGGCCTTGAATGTAAGGGGCGGAACCAGCTTGTGGTGGTAGCGCTCTCAGGTGTGCGATCGTCGGGCACGTCGCCGATGAGAGGAAGCCCGTGACTTCAGCCGTCACCCAGGAGCGCACCGCCGTACCCCGCACGGTGCTCGCCGCCCGTACCGGCGTCGCGGTGGTCTTCGCCCTCAACGGCCTCGCCGTGGCGTCCTGGTTCTCCCGGGTCCCCGCCGTCCGGGAGGCCCTCGGCCTCAGCGCCGGTCGGCTCGGGCTGCTGCTGCTGGCCATGTCCGGCGGCGCGGTCCTCGCGCTGACCACCGCGGGCCTGGTCACCCAGCGCCTCGGCGCGGCCCGCACGGTGGTGCTCGCCACGGTGCTGGTGGCGGTCGGGCTCGCCGGCGTGGGCGTGGCCACCGGCGTGGCCGGTTCGCTGCCCGGCGTGGCGGTCGGCCTGTTCGCCCTCGGCTACGGCTCCGGGACCTGCGACGTGGCGATGAACGTCGAGGGCGCGGCGGTCGAGAAGCGGCTCGGCCGGACGATCATGCCCCGGTTCCACGCGGCCTGGAGCCTGGGTTCGGTGGCCGGTGCCGGGCTCGGCGCCGGCGCCGCCCGGCTCGGCGTGCCGGTCGCCGCCCACCTGGCGGTGCTGGCCGCGGTGGTGCTCGGCGGCACGGTGCTCGGCGCCCGCGCGTTCCTCCCCGCCCGGCCCACCGGGACGACGGCCGACGGTGGCCCGGCGACCCGGCGCGGCGGCCTGCTCACCGCCTGGCGCGAGCCGCGCACCCTGCTCGTCGGTCTGCTCGTCCTGATCATGGCGTTCACCGAGGGCAGCGCCAACGACTGGCTGGCGGTGGCCTTCGTCGACGGGTACGGGGTCAGCGAGGCCGCCGGCGCCGCCGTCTTCGGCGTCTTCGTCGCCGGCATGACGATCGGGCGGACCGTGGGCACCGTCGCCATCGACCGGTGGGGCCGGGTGCGGGTGCTGCTCGCCACCATCCTGCTCGCCGCCGCCGGCGCGGGCCTGGCGGTGCTGGCCGGCTCCGGGCCGGTGGCCATCGTCGGGGTGGTGCTCTGGGGGCTCGGCGCGTCGCTGGGCTTCCCGGTCGGGATGAGCGCCGCCGCCGACGACGAGGAGCGGGCGCCGGCCCGGGTGAGCGTGGTCGCGACGATCGGCTACACGGCGTTCCTGGCCGGGCCGCCGCTGCTGGGGCTACTCGGCGATGTGGTCGGGATCCTGCCCGCGCTGCTGGTGGTGCCGCTGCTGCTGATCCCGACGCTGGCGCTGGTACCGGTGACCCGCCCGCCGGCGGGCCGCTCCAGCACATAGAACATATCGCCGGCCGGCGGTTTGCGGTATCGGGCGCGCGGCCGACTGCGCGGCGAGCCGCAGCTGGCTACGGTCGCCGGATGCCAACCGAGGAGATCACCGCGGCCGCCGCGGGCAGCTGGACCCTGGGCGACCGGACCGTACGCCGGATGGGCTTCGGCTCCATGCGGATCACCGCCCACCCCGACCCCGACCGCGCGATCCGGGTGCTACGCCGGGCCGTGGATCTCGGTGTCGACCACATCGACACCGCCGCCTTCTACGTCTCGCCGGGCGGCACGCTCAACGTCGGGACCGGCCCGGCCCGGTACGCCACGGAACTGATCCGCGCCGCGCTCGCCCCGTACCCGGACGACCTGGTGATCGCCACCAAGGTCGGCTTCGCGTACGACCCGGAGACCGGGCTCACCATCGCGGCCAGCCCGGCCCAGCTCCGCGCCCAGGTGGAGGAGAACCTGCGCCGGCTCGGCCGCGACCAGCTCGACCTGGTGAACCTGCGGATCGTGAAGCGGCCGGGCCGGGACTCGGTCGCCGAGTCCTTCGGCGCCCTCGCCGAGCTGCGCCGGGAGGGGCTGATCCGGCACCTGGGCCTGTCCAACGTCCGCCTCGACCACTTCGACGAGGCACAGGCCATCGCCCCGGTGGTCAGCGTGCAGAACAACTACGCCATCGACAATCGGGGCGACCAGGACGCGCTGCTGCGCGAATGCGGCGCGCGGGGGGTCGCGTTCGTACCCTTCTTCGCCCTGGCGGGGGCGAACCGGGAGGGCGGCGCCCACACCGACCACGGCGCGGCCGTCCGCGCCGTCGCCGCCGCGCACGGCGCCACCCCCCAGCAGGTACGCCTCGCCTGGACCCTGCACCAGGGGCCGCACGTGCTGGCCATCCCCGGCACCGGCGACCCGGACCACGTGGCGCAGAACGTGGCGGCCGGCGCGCTGCGGCTGACCGCCGGGGAGCTGACCGCGCTCGGCTGACCGGCGCCGCCCAGCCGGCTGTCATCGGCCTCGCAGCCCGCTGCCAGGAACGGGTGGTGCACTGGAGGCACGCCGAGGAGAGGAGCGGGCAGATGGGCTGGTTCAGCCGACGTACCCGGACCGCCGTGGGCACCCCGACGAAGCTCGACCGGGAGGCCAACCGGGACGACCTGGCCGCGCTGGAGGAGTTCGTGACCAGCCGGCAGGGAGTGGAGTTCTACCTGGAGCCGGAGACCACCGCCACCGACACCACCGTCGCCGCGATCGCCCACGACGGCGAGTGGATCCGCCGCCGCACCGGCTCGCCGCAGGTGGCGGCGAAGCTGGCCAACCGGTACGCGGTGCCGCTCTACGAGGCGGCGAGGACCGGCTACCCGGAGCGGATGCGGGCCTGGAATCGCGCGCATCCGGAGCGCCGGGCCCGCTGACCGGCTCACAGGGCGGCGCGGGCCTCGGCGAGGGTGAGCGGGTCGTCGTGGCTGGAGACGTACCAGTGCACGTCGTCGTCGAGGAGGCGGCGGGCCAGCGCGAGGTCGGGGCCGTCGTCGGGCTCGCGCAGGTGCGCCGGCGGTGGGTAGTAGCAGTCGCCGAGCAGCAGGACGCCGGAGTCCGGCACCAGCACCACGGTGGAGTCGGGGGCGTGGGCGCCGCCGACGTGCCGGAGCCGGACGCCGGTGGGCAGCGCCAACTCGTCGGTGAAGGTGCGGGTCGGCGGCAGCACCGCGAAGTCGTCCCAGGAGTCCATCGCCAGGGCCCGGGCCCGGACGCTGTGCCCCAGGCGGGGGTTGGTCCGGGCCAGCTCACGCAGATATCGGTGGCTCCACGGGCGGGCTGCCTCGGCGCGCAGCAGCGGCTCCCCGGCGGCGTGGCCGACGATCTCCACCCCCGGCCAGGCGCACGCGCCCCAGACGTGGTCCCAGTGGTGGTGGGTGTAGACCAGCCAGCGTGGCTCGGGCAGCCCGGCGGCCGTCAGCGCCGCCCGGATCTCGCGGGCGTGCCCCGGGCTCTGCCCGGCGTCGACCAGCACGCTGCCGCGCTCGTCGGTGATCAGCGCCACGCTCGGCCGGACGTTGAGCGGGTCGGGATCGCCGGGCAGCAGCCACACCCGACCGGCGAGGTGGCGAAACGTCGGATCGATGATGGTGTCGACTCCCTCCCCGCGACGGCGGACGCTCTCCGTCCCCGCCGAAGCGTAGGCGCTCGGCCGTTCCGTGGCTGCCCCCACCAGCGCCGCCGCCCCCGCTCGGCGGCGGTGGCCCGGAGGGCGCGGAGGGCTTTGACCCGTCCTGCGGGGCGATTCCGGCGAAGGGCGGGCGGGCACCGTCCGAACTGGCCGGAGGGGAAAGGGCATCGTCACTGGTCGATGAAGGCGGATCTCCGACCGGGCCGGGGGCGACGTTGACCGGCCGTCGTTTCGTGTGGCAGAGTTCGCGGCCTGACGGCAGTGAAGGAAGCCGGTGCGATTCCGGCGCGGTCCCGCCACTGTCACCGGGGAGCGATCCCCCCTCGTGAGTCACGGCCGTGCGTGCACGGTTGGAAGGCCGGGGGTGAGCGTCGATCCGGGAGCCAGGATACTTCGGCCGTCGGGATGACCCCAGGGCGTGGACACCCGAGGAGGACCCGATGACGCGCAGCGTCTGCACCGTCGACGAGATCCGTCGTATCCGCATCGAGCGCGGTAGCGCTCCCGTGCTCATCCGTGCCGCCGTGCCCATGGCCGGCGGCTTCGTCGTCGCTGTCGGAGAGCCGGCCGTCGAGCTGCCGACCCCCGCATCCGACTCGCCGGCCGCCCCCGGCCGGCACGGCCTCGCGCCCGGCTCCGCCCGCCCCGCCGTACACCGCTGAGTTCCGCACCGCGCCGCCCGCGCCCACTGGCCCCGCGCCGGTGACCCCGGCGGTTCGCCGCACCCGCTGAACCGCGTCCGCTCCCGCTCCGCCCGCGACCGCCATCCGTGGCGACATGGGCGTTACTCTCCGGAGTCATCCGTGCGCATCCTGCTGCTCTCCACCGCCGACACCGACCTCCTCGCCGCACGGGCCAGCGCCGCCGACTACCGGCTGGCCAACCCGGCGCGGGTCGGCGTGGCCGCCGTGCCGGCGCTGCTCGACGGGGTGGACCTGGCCGTCGTACGGCTGCTCGGTGGCCGGCAGGCCTGGCCGGAGGGCCTGGCCGCGGTGCTCGCCTCCGGGGTGCCGACGGTGGTCCTCGGCGGCGAGGCGGCGCCGGACGCCGAGCTGATGGCGGCGTCCACGGTCGCCTCCGGGGTGGTCACCGAGGCGCTGCGCTACCTGGCCGAGGGGGGACCGGCGAACCTCACCGAGCTGGCCCGGTTCCTCTCCGACACGGTGCTGCTCACCGGCGAGGGCTTCGCTCCGCCCGCGCCCACCCCGCCGTACGGCGTCCTCGGCGACCGACCGGGGGTCGACGGGCGGCCCACCGTGGGCATCGTCTTGTACCGGGCGCACGCGCTGGCCGGGAACACCGCCTTCGTCGAGACCCTGGCCGACGCGGTCACCGCCGCCGGCGGGCACCCGCTGCCGATCTTCTGCGGGTCGCTGCGGGGGCTCGCCCCCGGCACCGGGCCGCTCGACCTCTTCGCCCGCTGCGACGTCCTCGTCGTCACCATGCTCGCCGCCGGCGGCACCGTGGCCGCCGACGCCTCCGGCGGGGGCGACGAGGACGCCTGGGACGTCGGCGCGCTCGCCGCCCTGGACGTGCCGATCGTCCAGGCGCTCTGCCTGACCAGCACCCGGGCCCAGTGGGCCGGCAGCGACGCCGGACTGTCCCCGCTGGACGCGGCGATGCAGGTGGCCATCCCCGAGTTCGACGGCCGGATCGTCACCGTGCCGTTCTCGTTCAAGCGGATCGACGCCGACGGGCTCTCGGTCTACGAGCCCGACCCGGAGCGGGCCGCCCGGGTCGCCTCGATCGCGGTCCGTCAGGCCCGGCTGCGGCACGTGCCGAACGCCGAGAAGCGGCTCGCGGTCGTGCTCAGCTCGTACCCGACCAGGCACTCCCGGGTCGGCAACGCCGTCGGGCTGGACACCCCCGCCTCGGCGGTCCGCCTGTTCGCCGCCCTCGCCGACGCCGGGTGGTACCTCGGCGACGGCCCGCTCCCGACCGACGGCGACGCGCTGATCCACGCGCTGATCGCCGCCGGCGGGCACGACATCGAGTGGCTCACCGTGGAACAGCTCGCCGCCGCCGAGGCCCGGGTGCCGGGGGAGACCTACCGGCGCTGGTTCGCCCAGGTGCCCGCGCCGCTGCGGGAGCGGATGACCGAGCACTGGGGCCAGCCGCCCGGCGCGCTCTACACCGACGGCGGGGACGTCGTGCTGGCCGGACTGCGCTTCGGCAACGTCACCCTGCTGATCCAGCCGCCGCGCGGTTTCGGGGAGAACCCGGTCGCCATCTACCACGACCCCGACCTGCCGCCCAGCCACCACTACCTGGCCGCGTACCGCTGGCTGGCCGCGCCGGTCGCCGACGGCGGCTTCGGCGCGGACGCCGTGGTCCACCTCGGCAAGCACGGCACCCTGGAGTGGCTGCCCGGCAAGGGCCTCGGGTTGGCCGCGGATTGCGCCCCCGACGCCGTCCTCGGCGACCTGCCGCTGGTCTACCCGTTCATCGTCAACGACCCCGGCGAGGGCACCCAGGCCAAGCGCCGCGCGCACGCCGTGGTGGTCGACCACCTGGTGCCGCCGATGGCCCGCGCCGAAACCTACGGCGACCTGGCGAAACTCGAACAGCTGCTTGACGAGTACGCCACCGTGCAGGCGCTCGATCCGGCCAAGGCGCCCACCGTGCAGGCGCAGATCTGGCAGCTCGTCCGGGCCGCCGAACTCCACCACGACCTGCACACCGACGACATGCCCGCGGCCGAGGACTTCGACGAGTTCGTGCTGCACCTCGACGGGTACCTCTGCGAGGTCAAGGACGTGCAGATCCGCGACGGCCTGCACATCCTCGCCGAGGCGCCCACCGGCGAGGCCCGGGTCAACCTCGTCCTCGCCGTGCTGCGCGCCCCGCAGGTCTGGGGCGGCGCCCGCGCGCTGCCCGGCCTGCGCCAGGCGCTCGCCGCCAGCGTCGGCCTCGACGAGCAGGAGCTGCTCGCCACGCCCGGCGAGCGGGTCGCCGTGCCGGAGACGCTGACCGAGGTGGTGGACGGGCCGGCGGCCACGGCCGCCGACGCGGTCGACCTGATCGAGGCCCTCGCCCGGCGGTTGGTCGTCGGCATGGAGACCCTCGGCTGGGACGAGTCCACGGTCGACTCCGTCGTCGCGGAGGTGGCCGGCCGGCCGATCCCGGACGCCGTCGAGGTGCTGCGCTTCGCCGCCCGCGAGGTGGTGCCCCGCCTCGACCGGACCACCGACGAGATCGACCGGGTGCTCGGCGCGCTCGACGGCCGCTTCGTGCCGCCCGGGCCGTCCGGCTCGCCCACCCGGGGACTGGTCAACGTGCTCCCCACCGGCCGGAACTTCTACTCCGTCGACCCGAAGGCGATCCCCAGCCGCAACGCCTGGGACGTCGGGGTGGCCCTCGCGGACTCGCTGCTCGCCCGGCACCTCGCCGACACCGGGGAATATCCACGGTCGGTCGGGCTGACCGTCTGGGGCACCAGCGCCATGCGCACCCAGGGCGACGACATCGCCGAGGTGCTCGCGCTGATCGGCTGCCGTCCGGTCTGGGACGACCGGTCCCGCCGGGTCACCGGCGTCGAGGTGGTGCCGCTGGCCGAGCTGGGCCGCCCCCGGGTCGACGTCACCGTCCGCATCTCCGGCTTCTTCCGGGACGCCTTCCCGCACGTCGTCGCCCTCATCGACGACGCGGTACGGCAGGTCGCCGCCCTCGACGAGCCCGCCGACGACAACTACGTCCGGGCCCATGTGGACGCCGACGTCGCCGAGCACGGCGACGAACGCCGGGCCACCGCCCGGATCTTCGGCTCCAAGCCCGGGGCGTACGGGGCGGGGCTGCTGCCGCTCATCGACGCCCGGAACTGGCGCACCGACGCCGACCTCGCCGAGGTGTACGCCGTCTGGGGCGGCTACGCGTACGGCCGGGGCCTGGACGGGCGGGAGGCGCGCGTCGACATGGAACGGTCCTTCGCCCGGATCGCGGTGGCCGCCAAGAACCAGGACACCCGCGAGCACGACATCGTCGACTCCGACGACTATTTCCAGTACCACGGCGGGATGGTGGCGATGGTCCGCCACCTCACCGGCACGGCCCCCGCCGCGTACGTGGGGGACTCGGCGATGCCGCACGACGTGCGGACCCGCACCCTCGGCGAGGAGACCCGGCGGGTGTTCCGGGCCCGGGTGGTCAACCCGCGCTGGATCGCCGCGATGCGGCGGCACGGCTACAAGGGCGCCTTCGAGCTGGCCGCGACCGTGGACTACCTCTTCGGCTACGACGCCACCGCCGGCGTCGTCGACGACTGGATGTACGAGCACCTCGCCGAGGCGTACCTCTTCGACCCGGAGACCCGGGAGTTCCTGGAGCGCGCCAACCCGTGGGCGCTGCGCGGCATCACCGAACGCCTGCTGGAGGCCGCCGACCGCGGGCTCTGGGCGGCGCCCGAGCCGGCCACCCTGGACCGGCTCCGCGAGACGTACCTGGCCAGCGAGGGTGACCTGGAGGACGTGCAGTGACCAGTTATCCCTTCTCCGCGGTGCTCGGCATGGACGACATGCGGCTCGCCCTGCTGCTCAACGCGGTCAGCCCGGCGATCGGCGGGGTGCTCGTGCGGGGCGAGAAGGGCACCGCCAAGTCCACCGCCGTGCGGGCCCTCGCCGGCCTGCTGCCCCCGGTCGACCGGGTGGCCGGCTGCCGGTTCGCCTGCGACCCCGCCGCGCCCGACCCGGCCTGCCCGGACGGCCCGCACCCGGCGGGCCCGCCGGCCGAGACCCGCCCGGCCCGCCTGGTCGAGCTGCCGGTCGGCGCCGCCGAGGACCGGGTGGTCGGCTCGCTGGACCTCGAGCAGGCCCTCGGTGCGGGGGTCCGCGCCTACGAGCCCGGGCTGCTCGCCGCCGCCCACCGCGGCCTGCTCTACGTCGACGAGGTCAACCTGCTCCACGACCACCTGGTCGACCTGCTCCTGGACGCCGCCGCGATGGGCCGCTGCCACGTCGAGCGGGAGGGCGTCTCGGTCAGCCACGCCGCCCGGTTCCTGCTGGTCGGCACGATGAACCCGGAGGAGGGGGAGCTGCGTCCGCAGCTGCTGGACCGGTTCGGGCTCACCGTCGAGGTGGCCGCCAGCCGCGACCCGGCCGTCCGGGTCGAGGTGGTCCGCCGCCGACTGGCCGCCGACGCCGACCCGGCCGGCTTCGCCGCCCGCTGGGCCGACGCCGACGCCGAGGTGGCCCGCCGGGTCGCCACCGCCCGCCGCCGTGTCGACGGGGTACGGCTGCCCGACGCCGCGCTGCGGCAGATCGCCGAGGTCTGCGCCGCGTTCGACGTGGACGGCATGCGCGCCGACATCGTCACCGCCCGCACCGCGGTGGCGCACGCCGCCTGGGAGGGTCGGGACCGGGTCACCGCCGCCGACGTCCGGGTGGCCGCCCGGCTCGCCCTGCCGCACCGGCGCCGCCGCGACCCCTTCGACACCCCGGGGCTGGACGAGAAGGTCCTGGACGAGGCGCTGCACCGGGCCCAGGAGGCGCACCCCGACGAGGACCCGCCGGACGACGACCCGCCCGGCGGCGGGCCGGGCGGCGGTGGGCCGGCCGGCGGCCCCGGTGGCGGTGACCCCGCCGGCGGGGCGGAGGCCGACCAGCGCCCCGGTGGACCCGAGCGGTCCGGCGGGGCCGGGTCCCCGGGAACGTCCCGGGCACACACCGGACCGGAAGCCGCTCCGGCCGACGGTCGGGCCGGGCGGGACGGCAGCGGCAACGGTGGCTCGTCCGGCGAGAGCGGGTCGGACGGCACCCCCGACGCCTGGTCGGCCGGCGGCGTCGGCGGCTGGCCGGACCGGGCCGGCGACCGCTCCGGCGCGGGCCGCGACAGCAGGCCCGACAGCAGGCCCGACAGCAGGCCCGACAGCAGGCCCGACAGCAGGCCCGACAGCAGGCCCGATGGCAGGCCCGATGGCAGGCCCGATGGCAGGCCTGATGGCAGGCCCGACGGGCGGCCCGGCCGCCCGGGCGACCCGACCGGGGACCGGACGACCGGCGGGCAGCCGGTGGCCGTACCCCGAGGTGGGTTGAAGGCCCGACTGCTCACCGCGCCCGGCGTCGGCGAGGGCGTGCCCGGGCGGCGGTCCCGGGCGCGGACCGGGCGGGGCGGGACCACCGGCTCCCGGATCCCCTCCGGGCGGCCCGGCGCGCTGCACCTGCCGGCGACGCTGCGGGCCGCCGCGCCCCGGCAGGCAGGCCGGGGCCGGGTCGACGGGCCGGTCCGGCTGCGCCGCGACGACCTGCGCGAGGCGGTCCGCGAGGGGCGCGAGGGCAACCTGGTGCTCTTCCTGGTCGACGCGAGTGGGTCGATGGGCGCCCGGAGCCGGATGTCCGCGGTCAAGGGGGCGGTGCTCGCCCTCCTCACCGACGCCTACCAGCGTCGGGACAAGGTGGCCGTGATCGCCTTCCGGGGTGCCGGCGCGCGGACCCTGCTGCCGGCCACCTCCTCCGTCCTGGCCGCCTCCACCCGGCTGGCCGAGCTGCCCACCGGCGGGCGCACCCCGCTCGCCGAGGGGCTGCTCGCCGCCGCCGACCTGCTCCGGGTGGAGCGGCTGCGCGACCCGCGCCGCCGCCCGCTGGTGCTGGTCGTCACCGACGGCCGGGCCACCGCCGGCCACCGCCCGCTGGACCGGGCCGCCCGCGCCGCGGCCGTGCTGCACGGCACCGGCGCACCCTGCGTCGTCGTCGACTGCGAGTCGGGGCCGGTCCGCCTCGGCCTGGCCCGCCGGCTGGCCGGGCAGCTGCGCGCCGACCACCACCCCCTCGACCGGGTCACCACCGACCCGCTCGTCCACCTCGCCACCTAAGGACAGGAGCGCCGCCTGATGCCGCAGGGAAAGCCTTCGCAGGTACCCGCCGACGGATTGACCACCCGGCAGCGGCGGCACCGGCCGCTGACCATCGTCCACACCGGGCAGATGAAGGGGAAGTCGACGGCGGCGTTCGGGCTGGCCCTGCGCGCGTGGACCGCCGGGCTGCCGGTCGGGGTGTTCCAGTTCGTCAAGAGCGCCAAGTGGCGGGTGGGCGAGGAGAACGCCTTCCGCGCCCTCGGCGAGGTGCACGAGCGCACCGGGCAGGGCGCCCCGGTGGCCTGGCACAAGATGGGCGAGGGCTGGTCCTGGATCCAGCGCGGCGGCGAGGCCGACCACGCCGCCGACGCTCTGGAGGGCTGGCGGCAGATCCAGCGCGACCTGGCCGCGCAGCGCTACGGCCTCTACGTCCTCGACGAGTTCACCTACCCGATGAAGTGGGGCTGGGTGGACACCGACGAGGTCGTCGCCACCCTGGCCGACCGGCCGGGCTTCCAGCACGTGGTGATCACCGGCCGGGACGCCGACCCCCGGCTGGTCGAGGCCGCCGATCTGGTCGCCGAGCTGACCAAGGTGAAGCACCCGATGGACGCCGGCCAGAAGGGCCAGCGGGGGATCGAATGGTGACCCCCGGCCGTCGCCACGACCCGCGCCGCCCCGACGGCCGCACCGCGCCGGCCGCGCGTCCCACCCCGCCGGAGTCCGCCCCCGGCGAGGCGTGGGCGCTGCCCCGGCTGGTGGTGGCCGCCCCGGCCAGCGGGCACGGGAAGACCACCGTGGCCACCGGGCTGCTCGCCGCGCTGCGCCGCCGCGGGCTGACCGTCAGCCCGCACAAGGTCGGCCCCGACTACATCGACCCCGGCTACCACGCCCTCGCCGCCGGCCGGCCCGGCCGCAACCTCGACCCGTGGCTGGTCGGCGAGGACCGGATCGCGCCGCTGCTGCGGCACGGCGCCAGCGTCCCCACCCCCGCCGACGTCGCCGTCGTCGAGGGGGTGATGGGGCTGCACGACGGCGCGGTCGGCCGCGGGGCGTACGCCTCCACCGCGCACGTCGCCCGGCTGATCGCCGCGCCCGTGCTGCTGGTGCTCGACACCACCGCGCAGGGCCGCTCGGCCGCCGCGCTGGTGCTCGGCATGCGCGCCTTCGACGCGGGGGTGCGGATCGGCGGGGTGATCCTCAACCGGGTCGGCTCGCCCCGGCACGAACGGCTGCTGCGCGATGCGCTCGCCGAGGTGGGCGTGCCGGTGCTCGGGGCGGTCACCCGCGCCGCCGAGGTCGCCGCGCCGTCGCGGCACCTCGGGCTGGTGCCGGTCGCCGAGCGGGCGCCGGAGTCCCTCGCCGTCGTCGCCGCGCTCGCCGAGCTGGTCGAGTCCACCGTGGACCTGGATGCCGTGCTCGAGCTGGCCGGCACCGCGCCGCCGCTGACCGCCCCGGCGTGGGATCCGGTGGCCGCCGTCGGTGGGCCCGCCGGGGGGAACCGTCCGGTCGTCGCGGTCGCCGGTGGTCCGGCCTTCACCTTCTCGTACGCCGAGACCGCCGAGCTGCTCGCCGCGGCCGGCGCGGACGTGCTGACCGTCGACCCGCTGCGTGACCCGGCCCTGCCCGCCGGCACCCGGGCCGTGGTGATCGGCGGCGGCTTCCCCGAGGTGCACGCCGACGCGCTCGCCGGGAACACCGCGCTCCGCGCCGAACTGGCCGGCTTCGACGGCCCGATCGTGGCCGAGTGCGCCGGCCTGCTCTACCTGGGCCGCTCCCTCGACGGGGTGCCGATGTGCGGGCGGCTCGACCACACCGCCGCGATGACCGGGCGGCTCACCCTCGGCTACCGCGACGCGGTCGCCGTCACCGACAGCCCGGCGCACCCCGCCGGCCAGCTGGTACGTGGACACGAGTTCCACCGCACCGCGACCGACCCGGGGCACGGTGACCGGCCGGCCTGGCGCTTCGACGGCGCCGAGCACGGCTTCGTCGACGACCGGGTGCACGCCTCCTACCTGCACACCCACTGGGCCGGCCAACCGTGGGCCGCCCGCCGGCTGGTCGAGGCGGCGAGCCGGTGAGCGCCGTCCTCACCGGGGTCGGCGTCGGGCCGGGCGACCCGGAGCTGCTCACCCTGAAGGCGGTCCGGGTGCTGGGCGAGGCCGACGTGGTCTTCGTACCCGTGATGGACCGGTTCGCCGCGGCCGGCGACGCGCCCCCGGGCCGGGCCGAGTCCACGGTGCTCGCGCACGTGGCGGCGGACCGGCTGCGCCGGCTGCCGTTCGCCCTCGACGACCGGGGCGGGGTGACCGCCCGCCGTGAGCGGGCCTGGGACGCCGCCGCCCACGCGGTGGTCGAGGCGGTCGACGGCGGCGCCCGGGCGGTCGCGTTCGCCACCATCGGCGACCCGAACGTCTACTCCACCTTCGGCTACCTCGCCCACGGCGTCCGCGCGGCGCGCCCGCAGGTCGAGGTCCGCACGGTGCCCGGCGTCACCGCCATGCAGGAGCTGTCGGCCCGCAGCGGCGTCCCGCTCTGCGAGGGGCGCGAGCCGCTGACCCTGCTCCCGGCCACCGCCGGCCTGGCGCTCTTCGCCGACGCGCTCGCCGGGCCGGGCACGGTCGTCGCCTACAAGGGCTGGCGGCGGCACCCGGAGCTGGTCGGTGAGCTGCGCCGGCAGGGCCGGCTCGGCGACGCCGTGCTCGGCCGCGCGCTCGGCCTGCCCGGCGAGCGGGTCGGGCCGGTGGACGCCGCCGACGATGACCTGCCGTACCTGTCGACGCTGCTGGTCCCGGCCCGCCGGGACCGGCGGGGAGGAAAGCTGTGACCGGAAAAGTGTGGTTCGTCGGGGCCGGGCCGGGCGCGGCCGACCTGCTCACCCTGCGCGCCGCCCGGGTGATCGCCGAGGCCGGCGTGGTGATCTGGGCGGCCAGCCTGGTGCACGCCGACGTGCTCGCCCACGCCCGCCCCGATGCGGAGATCGTCGACTCGTCGCAGCTGCCCATCGAGGGGGTGCTGCCGCTCTACCGGCGGGCCGCTGCCGAGGGGCTGACCGTGGCCCGGATCCACTCCGGCGACCCGGCGCTCTGGGGCGCGGTGCAGGAACAGCTCGACCTGTGCCGGGGGCTCGACCTGGCGGTGGAGATCGTGCCCGGGGTCTCCTCGTTCACCGCCGTGGCGGCGATCGTCGGCCGGGAGCTGACCATCCCCGAGGTGGCCCAGTCGGTGATCCTCACCCGGCTCGAGGGCGGCAAGACGCCGATGCCGGCGGGGGAGCGGGTCCGCGACTTCGCCCGGCACGGCACCACCATGGCGCTCTTCCTCTCCGCCGCCCGCTCCGGGCAGGCGCAGGCCGAGCTGCTCGCCGGCGGCTACCCGGCGGACACCCCGGTGGTGGTGGCGTACCAGGCGACCTGGCCGGACGAGCTGGTGGTCCGCTGCACGCTCGGCGAGCTGGAGGCCACCGTCAAGGAGCACCGGCTCTGGAAGCACACCCTCTTCCTGGTCGGTCCGGCGCTCGCCGCCACCGGCACCCGCTCGCACCTGTACCACCCCGGGCACTTCCACACCTTCCGCAGGGCCGAGCCGACCGCCCGCGCCGAACTGCGCCGCGCCCGCGCTACCGGATCGGGGGACGGCCCGCGATGACGTACGCCGAGCCGCCGCTGCGCGAGCCGGACCTGCCGCGTACCGCGAAGGTCCGGCCCACCGCGCTGCGTACCGGCTGGACCACCGGCGCGTGCGCGACGGCGGCGGCCAAGGCGGCGGTGACCGCGCTGGTCACCGGCGTGCCGCAGCACGAGGTGGAGATCGGGCTGCCGGCCGGTCGGCGGGTCACCTTCGCGGTGGCCCGCTGCGACCTGGATCCCGCGCGGCGGGCCGAGGCGGTGGTGGTCAAGGACGCCGGCGACGACCCGGACGTCACCCACGGCGCGGAGCTGACCGCCACCGTGGACTGGCGGGACCCACCCGGGCTGCGGCTCGACGGCGGGCCCGGCGTCGGCACGGTCACCAGGCCGGGGCTCGGCCTGGCCGTCGGCGGGCCGGCGATCAACGAGACCCCCCGCCGGATGATCGGCCAGGCCGTCGCCGAGGTGGTCGACCTGACCGAGGTCGGCGTCCGGGTGGTGATCAGCGTGCCGCGCGGCGAGCTCATGGCCCGCAAGACCACCAATCGGCGGCTCGGCATCCTCGGCGGCATCTCCATCCTCGGCACCACCGGGATCGTCCGGCCGTTCTCCACCGCCTCCTGGCGGGCCAGCGTGGTGCAGGCGGTGCACGTGATGGCCGCGCAGGGGGAGCGGACCGTGGTGCTCTGCACGGGTGGGCGTACCGAGCGGGCCGCCCGGGCGCTCCTGCCCGAGCTGCCCGAGGTCTGCTTCGTCGAGGTCGGCGACTTCACCGGGGCGGCGGTCACCGCCGCGGTCGGCGACGGGATGACCGGGGTGGTCTTCGTCGGGATGGCCGGCAAGCTGGCCAAGCTCGCCGCCGGCATCCTGATGACCCACTACACCCGGTCCAGGGTGGACCTCTCGCTGCTCGGCGCGGTCACCGCCGAGGCCGGCGGCGACGCCGACCTGGTCGCGGCGGTCGCGGCGGCGAACACCGGGCGGCACGCGTACGAGCTGTGGGAGGCCGCCGGGCTGCTCGGCCCCGCCGGTGACCTGCTCTGCCAGCGGGTCCGCCAGGTGCTGCACCGCTTCGCCGGTGCGGCGGTCGACGTGGACGTGGCCATGGTGGACTTCGCCGGCGCCCGGGTCGTCGCCTCCTCGGGCCGGTGGACGGCATGACCGCGCCGCCGCCGCCCACCGCCGGGGCGGTCCCGACCGCGCCCGCCGCCGCGCCGCTGACCGTGCTGGGGATGGACACGGCCGGCCGGCCGCCCGGCCCGGAGGCGGGGACCGCGCTGGCCGCCGGCCGGCTGGTCGTCGGCGCGGCCCGGCACCTGGCCGGCGTGCCCGTGCCGGCCGGGGCGGCCACCGTGGTGCTCGGGCCGCTCGCCCCCGCGCTGGAGCGGATCGCCGCCGCCGTGGCCGCCGGGGCACCGGTCGTCGTACTGGCCAGCGGTGACCCCGGCCTGTTCGGGATCGTCCGCCGGCTGCGCGCGGCCGGGCTGGCGCCCCGGGTGCTGCCGGCGGTCTCCAGCGTCGCCGCCGCGTTCGCCCGGGCCGGGCTGGACTGGGACGGCGCGGCCGTGGTCACCGCGCACGGACGGGACCCCGGCCCCGCGCTCAACGCCTGCCGGGCGCTGCCCCTGGTCGCGGTGCTCACCGCGCCCGGCGCCGGGGCGGCCGAGATCGGCGCCGGGCTGGCCGGCTGGTCCCGCCGGCTGGTGGTGGCCGAGCAGTTGGGCACCACCGCCGAGCGGGTCACCTGGACCACCCCGGAGCAGGCCGCCGGTCGGGCCTGGGCCGACCCGCACGTGCTGCTCAGCCTCGCCCCCGACGTGGCCCCGACCGTCGCGCCGCCGGCCGGCGTCCCGGCCGGGGCCACCGCCTCGGGCGGCCGCCCGGCGGTCGGCGGGATGCGCGCCGACGACCAGCCCGCCGCCGCGCCCGCCGGCGGCTGGGCGCTGCCCGAGTCCGCGTACGCCCACCGGGACTCGATGATCACCAAGGCGGAGGTCCGCGCGCTCGCGGTCGCCCGGCTCCGCCCCCGGCTGGGTCGGCTGGTCTGGGACGTCGGCGCGGGCAGCGGGTCCGTCGGCATCGAGTGCGCCCTGCTCGGCGCCGCGGTGATCGCCGTCGAGCGCGACCCGGACGCCCCGATCGCCGCCAACGCCGCGCGGCACGCCGTCGACGTACGGGTCGTCACCGGCGCCGCCCCCGACGCGCTGCGCGGGCTGCCCGACCCGGACGCCGCCTTCGTCGGCGGCGGCGGCACCGACGTGCTCGCCGCCGTGGCGGCCCGCCGCCCCGCCCGGGTGGTCGTCACCCTCGCCGCCCTGGACCGGGTCGCGCCCGCGGTGCACCTGCTCCGGGACGCCGGCTACACGGTCGAGGGCAGCCAACTCGCCGCC
Organism: Micromonospora sp. BS32; assembly: GCF_059089345.1. Lineage (NCBI taxonomy): Bacteria > Bacillati > Actinomycetota > Actinomycetes > Micromonosporales > Micromonosporaceae > Micromonospora > Micromonospora sp. BS32. The sequence continues at coordinate 155,259 of NZ_JBSSHR010000003.1, read as the reverse complement.
GCCCGCCTCGCCGACCTGCCCGGCGGGTCGATCCGGCTCGCCGCCACCAACCCTGTCGTCATCCTCACCGGGGAGCGCCCGTGACGTCCGTACACCCCGCCTACCCACCCCGGATCGGACTGGTCGCGGCCACCGCCGCCGGCCGGCGGCACGCCCGTACCCTCGCCGCCGGCTGGCCGCACGCCCGCCTCGTCGAGGGACCCGGCGTCGCCGACGCGCTGCGCACCGCCTGGGCGGAGTGCGACGCTGTCGTCGCGTTCCTGGCCACCGGGGCGGTGGTCCGGATCCTCGCCCCGCTGCTCGACGACAAGCGGACCGACCCGGCCGTGGTAGTGGTGGACGAGGCCGCCCGGCACGCGGTCGCGCTGCTCGGCGGGCACGCCGGGGGCGCCAACGCCCTCGCCGCCGAGGTCGGCGCGCTGCTCGACGCCCGGCCCGTGGTCACCACCGCCACCGACGCGGTCGACCTGCCCGGACTGGACACCCTCGGCTGGCCGGTCGAGGGGGCGGTGGCGGCGGTCTCCCGGGCGATCCTCGACGGCGAGCCGGTCCGGCTGGTCGCCGACGCCACCTGGCCGCTGCCGGCCCTGCCGGAGAACGTCCGCCCCGAGCCGGAGTCAGCCGGTGCCGCTGGGGAGGGCAGCGCCGACCGGGGCTGGCGGCTGCTGGTAACCGACCGGGTGGTGCCGGTCGACGACCGGACCGCCGTGCTGCGACCACCGTCCCTGGTCGCCGGGGTCGGCTCGAGCCGAGGCGTACCGGCCGCCGAGGTGGCCGGGCTGCTGCACCGGGCGCTCGCCTACGCGGGGCTGAGCGCGGCGAGCCTGCGCTGCCTGGCGAGCGTCGACCTGAAGGCCGACGAGGCGGGCATCGTGGACACCGCCCGCGCCCTCGGCGTACCCCTGACGACCCGGACCGCGGCGCAGCTCGCCGCGGTCGACGTGCCACACCCCAGCGAGGTGGTCCGGGCCGCGGTCGGCACCCCGAGCGTCGCGGAGGCCGCGGCCCTGTACGGCGGCGGCACCCTGCTGGTGCCGAAGACCGCCTCGGCGATGGCCACCGTCGCGGTCGCCCGGCACGCCCCGCGCGGCCGGCTGGCCGTGGTCGGGCTGGGTCCCGGCGCGGCCGACCTGCGCACCCCGCGGGCGGTCGCCGAGCTGCGCCGCGCCGCCGTGGTCGTCGGCCTCGACCAGTACGTCGACCAGGTCCGTGACCTGCTGCGGCCGGGCACCCGGGTGCTCGCCAGCGGGCTCGGCGCGGAGGAGGAACGGGCCCGCGCGGCGGTCACCGAGGCCACCGCCGGGCACGCCGTCGCGCTGATCGGCTCCGGCGACGCCGGGGTGTACGCGATGGCCAGCCCGGCGCTGGACCACGCCGACGAGCGGATCGACGTGGTCGGGGTGCCCGGGGTGACCGCCGGGCTGGCCGCGTCCGCGCTGCTCGGCGCGCCGCTCGGGCACGACCACGTCTACCTGAGCCTGTCGGACCTGCACACCCCGTGGGAAGTGATCGCCCGGCGGGTCGCCGCCGCCGCCGAGGGCGACCTGGTGGCGCTGCTCTACAACCCGCGCAGCCGGGCCCGGGACTGGCAGCTCGGCGCCGCGCTGACCACCTTCGCCGCGCACCGGCCGCCGGACACCCCGGTCGGCGTGGTGCGCAACGCCAGCCGCCCCGACGAGCGGGTGCACCTGGCCACCCTGGCCACCCTCGACCCGACGGTGGTCGACATGTACAGCGTGGTGGTGGTCGGCAGCTCGCAGACCCGGATGGTCGCCGGCCGCATGGTCACCCCGCGCGGCTACCGGTGGCGCGGATGACCGCCGCCGCGCCCGTGACCATCGACGCCTGCCAGGGCTGCGGCGCCTGCCTGCTCACCTGCCCCACGCACGCGATCCGGCCCGTCCCCGGCGGGCTGGCCGTCCGCGCCGAGGCGTGCACCGGCTGCCTGGAGTGCCTGGAGATCTGCCCGGTCGACGCCATCCGCGTCACCGGTACCGGCGCGGCACCGCCCGCCGACCACCTTGAATCCGGAGGAGAGCGATGACTTCGAACTCGACCGCTGCCGTGCCCGACGGGCGGTGGAGCCGAGCCGAGCGGGTACGTCTCGGCGGCGTCGTGGCCGCCGTGGCCGCCCTGCACGTCGCCGGCTGGAGCCTCTACCTGTACTTCGGCGACCAGCCCGCCGCCGCCGGCGGGCTGGCCGGCGCGGGCACCCTGGCGTACGTGCTGGGGATGCGGCACGCCTTCGACGCCGATCACATCGCGGCCATCGACGACACCACCCGGCTGATGCTGCTGCGCGGCCGGCGTCCGGTGGGCGTCGGGTTCTTCTTCGCCCTCGGGCACAGCGCGGTGGTGCTGCTGCTGGCCCTGGTGATCGGGCTCGCCTCGGCCAGCATGACCGAGCAGGGCCTGGCCGGCGTCCGCGAGGTCGGGGCCGTGATCGCCGCGGCCACCGCCACCGCCTTCCTGCTGCTGGTGGCGGTCCTCAACGCGGTGGTGCTGGTCGGCCTGGCCCGGCTCTGGCAGCGGCTGCGCGCCGGCGCGCTGGACGCGTCCGAACTGGAACTGCTGCTGCTCAACCGGGGGCTGATGAACCGGATCCTCGGCTCGCGGGCCCGCTCCCTGGTCCGCTCCTCCTGGCACATGGCCCCGGTCGGCTTCCTCTTCGGCCTGGGCCTGGAGACCGCCAGCGAGGTCACCCTGCTGTCCCTGTCGGCCAGCACCGCCGCCGCCGGTGGCCTGCCGGTGCTGGCCCTGCTCACCCTGCCGCTGCTCTTCGCCGCCGGGATGTCCGCCATGGACACCGCGGACAGCCTGCTGATGACCCGCGCCTACTCGTGGGCGTACCGGGTCCCGGCCCGGCGGCTCTGGTACAACCTGGCCACCACCGGGATGACCGTGCTGGTCGGCGGGCTCGTCGCCAGCGTCTACCTGGCCGGCCTGCTGGTCGACCGGTTCGGGGTGACCGCACTGTCCGGGTACGCCTCGATCGCCGACCACTTCGAGCAGCTCGGCTACGCGGTGGTGGGGATCTTCGTGGCCGCCTGGGTCGGCGCGGTGGCGCTGTGGAAGCTGCTCGGCCACGACCGCCGGTACGGGCAGGTGGCGTCGTGAGCGCGGTCCTGCGAGCCCCGCAGTCGCGAACCGGGGGTGGCCCAATGACCCGGGTGGTGCACCCGATCGAGGAGGAGTCCTACCGGATCCTGCGCGGTCGGGTCGACCTGGGCCACCTGCCGCCGCTGACCCGCGCGGTCACCGAGCGGGTGGTGCACGCCAGCGCCGACCTGGCCTACGTCACCGACCTGGTCTGCGACGAGCCGGCGCTGCAACGGGGGCTGGCGGCGCTGCGCGCCGGCGCGCCGATCGTCACCGACGTGTGGATGGTCGCCGCCGGCATCACCCGCGCCGGCCGGGAGATCGTCTGCCCGGTCGCCGAGCCGGCCGCCGTCGCGCTCGCCCACGAGGCCGGACTGACCCGCTCCGCCGCGGCCGTCCGGATCGCCCTGGGCCGGGTCGGACCGGGCGCGGTCTGGGTGGTCGGCTGCGCGCCGACCGCGCTGGTCGAACTGATCACCCTGGACGCGGCGCCGGCCCTGGTGGTCGGGCTGCCGGTCGGCTTCGTCGGCGCCGCCGAGTCCAAGGCGGCGCTGCGGGCCAGCGGCCTGCCCGCCGTGTCCAACGTCGGCGAGAAGGGCGGCTCGGCGGTCGCCGCCGCAGCCCTGAACGCCCTGCTCTACCTGGAGGAATCATGACCGCGCTGGTCATCGTCGGCCACGGCACCCGCAGCGCCGCCGGGGTCGACCAGTTCGCCGCGCTCGTCGACCGGGTCCGCCGCCGCGCGACCGGCACGGCCGGCGACGTCGAGGGCGGCTTCATCGAGCTGTCCCGCCCGCCGCTCACCGACGCGGTCGGCGCGCTCGTCGCGCGCGGCCACCGGAACCTGGTGGCGCTGCCCCTGGTGCTGGCCGCCGCTGGGCACGGCAAGGGCGACATCCCGGCCGCGATGGCCCGCGAGCAGGAGCGCCACCCCGGCCTGACTTACCGCTACGGCCGCCCGCTCGGCCCGCACCCGCTGCTGCACGCCGCGCTTCAGGAGCGGATCGATGCGGCCCTGGCCGGCGACGACCGGGCCGGCACCTGGGTGGCGCTGATCGGCCGGGGCTCCACCGACCCGGACGCCAACGCCGAGGTCGCCAAGGTGGCCCGGCTGCTCTGGGAGGGCCGGGGCTACGCCGGCGTCGAACCGGGCTTCATCTCGCTCGCCGAGCCGTCCGTGCCGGCGGTGCTGGACCGGCTGCGCCGCCTCGGCGCCCGGCGGATCGTGGTCGCGCCGTACTTCCTCTTCGCCGGGATCCTGCCGGACCGGATCGTCGCCCAGTCCGGGGACTTCGCCGCCGCCCACCCCGACCTGGACGTCCGGGTGGCCGACCTGATCGGCGACTGCGACGCCCTCGCCGACCTGGTCCTCGAGCGGCACGCGGAGGCGCTGCGCGGGGACATCCGGATGAACTGCGACACCTGCGCGTACCGGGTGCTGATGCCCGGCTTCGCCGACAAGGTGGGGCGGCCGCAGACCCCGCACGACCACCCCGACGACCCGGTCGGCGGCCACCACCACCATCACCATCATCACGAGCCCGCGTTGCGCCCGGGGCAGGTGGCCATCGTGGGTGGCGGCCCCGGCCCCGACGACCTGATCACCGTGCGCGGCAGGGCGATGCTCGACGCCGCCGACGTGGTGGTCGCCGACCGGCTCGCCCCGCAGGGCCTGCTCGCCGGGCTGCGCCCGGGCGTGCTGGTGGTCGACGCGGCAAAGGTGCCCCGGGGCCCGTCGGTCGGTCAGGACACCATCAACGACGCCCTGGTCGACCACGCCCGCGCCGGGAAGCGGGTGGTCCGGCTCAAGGGCGGCGACCCGTACGTCTTCGGTCGCGGCCACGAGGAGGTCCAGGCCTGCGCCGCCGCCGGGGTTGAGACGGTGCTGGTCCCCGGGGTGAGCAGCGCGGTCGCCGCGCCCGCCCTGGCCGGCGTGCCGGTCACCCACCGGGGTGTCGCGCACGACGTCACCGTGGTCTCCGGGCACCTGCCTCCGGAGCATCCCGGGTCGCTGGTGGAGTGGGCGGCGCTGGGCCGCTCCCGGGGGACGCTGGTGCTGCTGATGGCGGTCGACACCATCGGCCGGATCGCCGAGACGCTGATGGCCGGGGGCCGCGCGGCGGACACCCCGGTGCTGATGGTGCAGGACGCCGGGCACCCCGGGCAGCGGTCGCTGCCGACCACGCTGGACGAGGTGGGCGAGGTGGCCGCCCGGGAGGGCGTCCGGCCGCCGGCGGTCTTCGTCGTCGGGCCGGTGGTGGCCCTCGCCCCGGTCGCGGCGGTCGGCGCGGGCTGAGCCGCCGCGGGCTGAGCTGCCGCGGGCTGGGCCGGCGCGGGTTGGGCCGGCGCGGGTTGGGCCGGCGCGGGCTGGGCCGGCGCGGGCTGGGCCGGGCGGCCCGTCCGAGCAGCGCGACGCCCCGCACTCGGGGCCGGTCAGAGCAGGGCGACACCGAGCAGGACGGCTCCGAGGCTCAGGCTCACGCCACCGGCGACGGTGAGCCAGATGAGCCTGTTCGGCCGGGTGTCGGTGGGGCGGGGGACCGAGAGGAAGAAGCCCAGCGGCATGAGGATCGGCGCGGCGACCAGCAGCGTCCGGATCAGCGTACGCATCCCGTCCGACGCCTCGGCCTGGTCGAGGTAGGGCAGGGCGACCAGGACGAGAATGACCAGCACCCCGGCGTGCGCGTGGCCGGCCGTCCACAGCCCCCGCCGGACCGGGTTGTCCAGGTAGCCGGGCCTGTTTCGGGCCAGGTGGATGAGGAGGGTCAGCCCGCCGTACGCGACCGCGACGACGGTGATCAGCAGGATTCCCGCGGTGGTGCGTGTGTCCGATGACAACGTCGTCTCCGTCTCGTCGCCGTTCCCGCTGCCTGGCGGGCATCACTGGGTCAACAGCCCGACCCCGCGTCACGTCACGCTCCACCTGCTCCGCACCGGCGTGGCGTCGAGCGGGCACGGGTGCCCCGTCGACCGGGATCGGGTGCCGGGCTCGTCGGGCGCCGCCTCCGGGCGGTCGACGGATCAGCCGGTCGCGGCCCGCGCCAGCGCGTAGCCGAGGCTCGCCGCGGCCAGCCCGGCGACCACGCTGAGCAGCACGTTGGCCAGTGCGGCGAGCCGGTTGCCGTCGCGGGTCAGCCGGAGCGTCTCGTACCCGAAGGTGGACCAGGTGGTCAGCGCGCCGCAGAAACCGGTGCCCAGCACGGCGGTGACGGCCGGTCCGGCTGGCACGCCGACGAGCGCCCCGAGCAGCAGCGAGCCGGCGACGTTGACGGTGAGCGTGCCCCAGGGCAGGACCGAGTCGTGCCGGGCCTGCACGGCCCGGTCGGTCAGGTAGCGCAGCGGGGCGCCCAGCGCCGCCCCCAGCGCGATCAGCAGCACCGTCACCGGCCGCCTCCCGCCCGGCCGAGCAGCCGGTTGGCGACGCTGTCGCCGGCCGCGACCGCCAGCAGCCCGCCCAGCAGGGTGGCCGCCAGGTACGCCAGCGCGGTGCCCGGCGCGTCGGCCGCCACGGCCAGCCGGACGTCCACCACGTACGCGGAGAAGGTGGTGAAGCCGCCGAGGATCCCGACGCCGAGGAACGGGCGGGTCAACGGGGCGACGCGACGCCGGCCGATCACGGCCATCAGCACCCCGATGAGCAGGCAGCCGGTGACGTTGACGGCGAAGGTGGCCCACGGGAACCCGCCCGGGGGGTGCGGCAGGGCGGTCTGGACGCCGGCCCGGGCCAGCGCGCCGAGCACCCCGCCGGCCGCGATGGCACCGAGCACCGCCGCCGGGTGCGCGGGCAGCTCGCCCCGGTCGGCGGGTACGTGCAGGTCGACGTCGGGGTCGACCCGGCGCGGTGCCGGTTCGGTCACCTGTCCTCCCACCAGTACGCGGTCACTGGCAGGGACCGTCGGCGCGGTGTGCGCGGTTCTCCCGGTCGGCGCCGGGACGGTGGGCCCCACCACCGGATCCGACCGCGAGCATAGTCGGGCCCGCCGTCGGCCGATCCTGGTCCGCCGACCGCGTCGACCGGGCCCCTGCGTTCCGTCGCGTGGGGACCGTCAGGCCGCGGTGGCGGCCAGGTCGCGGTCCTCGGTGCGGACGGCCTCCCGACGGCGGGCGAGCCGGGCGGCGGCGAGCAGGACGCCGAGGCCGGCCAGGGTGAGCCCGGCGCCGGCCCAGATCGGCGAGGTGTAGCCGAGCCCGGCGCTGATGGTGACCCCGCCGATCCAGGCGCCCAGCGCGTTGCCGAGGTTGAAGGCGGCGATGTTGGCGCCGGAGGCCAGGGTCGGGGCCTGGTGGGCGACGCGCTCTCCCGGCAGCACGGCTGGCACATGCGGATGCGGCAGCTGGCCCGTGCCGCCGCGCTCTCGGGCAGCGCCACCACCCGGCTGGTCACCCGGCTGGAGGAGCGCGGCCTGCTCACCCGGATCCTCTGCCAGGACGACCGGCGGGGCATCTACACCGAGCTGACCCCGGCCGGCTCGGAGCTGCTCGCCCGGGCCCGGCCCACCCACGACCGGGTCCTCGCCGACGCCCTCACCGAGGGTGAGCGCACTCCCGAGCTGGCGCCACTGGTGGCCGCGCTGCACCGGCTGCCCGCGCCCGCCCGCTGACCTTCCGCCCGACTCCACCGCCGCTGATCAGGCGCCCAGCCGCAGCCGCCCGGTTGCGTCGATTCGGTGGGCGGGGCCGCCGGTCGCCGGCTGCGTCGTTTTGGCCCGCTCCCGCCGGGGCACATCCCGCCGCGAGAAACATGCGTCGAGAGGGGGTTCGTGATGGTGGCAGGCAGCACCTCGGCCGGGACGCGGGCGTCGAACGGTCGCTCCGCGAAGGGATCCACCGGCGCCGCGCGCCGGCCCGACGGGCCACCGTTCCGCAAGCCGCGCTGGCCGAAGGCGTACGCGTTCGCGCTGGTCACCGGCGCGCTCTTCGTCTTCTCCTGGATCGGCCAGTTCTTTTTCCAGATGGTCGTGGAGAGCAACGAGGCCAGCCAGCACGGGCAGTCCTTCGCCTGGAGCGAGTTCCTGCCCCAGTTCCTCGCCAGCACCCTGGAGAACTGGCAGTCGGAGTTCCTCCAGCTGATCTGGCAGGCCGCCGGGCTGGCGCTCTTCTACTACTGGGGTTCGTCGCAGTCCCGCGAGTCCGACGAGCGCATCGAGGCCAAGCTCGACGCGTTGCTGCGCGAGCGGAACCTGGACCCGGAGAACCCGTGACGGTCTGAGCGCGTACCCCCTCCGGGCCGCAGGGGGCGGCCCCGGCGGGGTACGCGTGCGGCTCAGGCGGTGCCGCGGGGCGCCGGGTCGGCCGGCAGCGGCCGGGTGGCCAGCCCGCCGAGCAGCGCACCCTCGATCGCGGTCAGCGTGACGATGCCGCCGGACACCTCGGGCGTCCAGCCGATCCCGTCAACCAGGGCCAGGCCCGCCAGGTGCCCGCCCCAGACCAGCGCGGCGAAGACCGCGCCGGCGATCGGCAGCCGCAGCGTCGCGTCCGGGCCGCGCACCGCGTCGAGCCGGACCAGCACCAGGTCGACCACGGCGGCGCCGACCACGGCGGTCACCGCGGCCCACGCCTGCGGCCCGGGAAACTCGAACATCACCATGCAGAACAGCGCCACCCCGGCGACCAGCGCGGTCGCCGCGCCCGGGGTCGCCCGCCGCCGGTGGGCCAGCAGGAACGGCGCGCCGAGCGCCACCGTGCTGACCAGGTACGCGTCGACGCCGAGGATGGCCGCCTGCTGGAACCCGTCCGGGCCGATCGGGCGGGTGGCGGCGGCGCTGAGGAAGGCGGTGGAGTGGCTGAGCAGGATGGTCGTCGCCATCGCGCCGAGCGTCAGCGAGGCCACCCCGGTGCATGACCGCAGGCCCCCCTCCCGGCTTGCCCACCACGACCGCAGCGGGCTGGTCAGCAGCAGCACGGCGCCACCGTCGATGAGCAGGTGGCTGGGGCTGAACGCCGCGTCCAGGCCGACCTCCACCCCCAGCGTCTCGTGCCAGGTCATGTCGGCCAGGCCACCGACGAAGAAGACCATGATGCCGAGCGCGCCGACCCGGTAGCCCGCCGGCCAGCCGTCCCGCCACCAGCGGGGTGCGACGTCCCGCCGCTGGTACGCCAGCCAGCACGTCCAGGCGGCGGTGGCGGCGAACCCGGCGTACAGCAGGCCGTGCCACGGGGTGAAGAACCCCTCGATGGTCGCGACGATGTTGACGTGCGCCCACCCGTCGGAGAGCGCCCCGCCCACCAGGCACGCTCCGAACAGGACGGTGATCAGGTCGTCCCGTCGGCTCGCCGGGCGCACCTCCCGGCGCTCACGGGTCGGCGTGCCGCCGCTCGTCGCCGCTGCCATGTCGGTCCGCGTCATCGTCGCCCTCCCCGTGCCGTCGTGACTCTGCGACATTCTGCCGTGCCGGTGCGTGGCCATCGGCGGCAGGCTATCCCGTACCGCCTGAGCTGGTGGGCGACCCGGTACGGGCGTACGGTACGCACGGCGGCCGGCGTGGGTCCCGGTCGTCGGCGACGACCGCAGGAGGCATCGTGCAGGACCGCACCCCCGCGCCGGAGGAGCTGGAACCCGTCGAGCGGGTGGGCGTCGACGAGCTGCGGGCGTTGCAACTGGACCGGCTGCGCTGGTCGCTGCGGCACGCGTACGACAACGTGCCGCACTACCGCCGGGCGTTCGAGGCGCGCGGCGTGCACCCGGACGACTGCCGGGAGCTGGCCGACCTGTCCCGGTTCCCGTTCACCGGCAAGGCCGAGCTGCGGGAGAACTACCCCTTCGGCATGTTCGCCGTGCCGCGCGAGCGGATCGCCCGGCTGCACGCCTCCTCCGGCACCACCGGCCGACCCACGGTGGTCGGCTACACGAAGGAGGACCTGCGGACCTGGGCCCGGCTGATGGCCCGGTCGATCCGCGCCTCCGGCGGCCGGCCCGGCGACCGGGTGCACGTGGCGTACGGCTACGGCCTGTTCACCGGCGGGCTGGGCGCGCACTACGGCGCCGAGGAGCTGGGCTGCACGGTCATCCCGGTCTCCGGGGGGATGACCGAGCGGCAGGTGATGCTGATCCGGGACTTCGCGCCCGAGGTCATCATGGTCACCCCCAGCTACATGCTGGCCATCGTGGACGAGATGGAGCGGCAGGGCGTCGACCCGCGCGCCACCTCGCTGCAGGTCGGCATCTTCGGCGCGGAGCCGTGGACCGAGGACATGCGCCGGGAGATGGAGCAGCGCCTCGACATGCACGCGGTGGACATCTATGGCCTGTCCGAGGTGATGGGCCCCGGGGTGGCCAACGAGTGCGTGGAGACCAAGGACGGCCTGCACCTCTGGGAGGACCACTTCTACCCGGAGATCATCGACCCGGTGACCGGGGAGGTGCTGCCCGACGGTGAGCGGGGCGAACTGGTGCTGACCTCGCTGACCAAGGAGGCGATGCCGGTCGTCCGCTACCGCACCCGCGACCTCACCCGCCTGCTGCCCGGCACCGCCCGGCCGATGCGCCGGATCGAGAAGATCACCGGCCGGACCGACGACATGATGATCGTCCGTGGGGTGAACGTCTTCCCCACCCAGATCGAGGAACTCATCCTGCGTACCCCGCAGCTCTCCCCGCACTTCCAGTGCGTGCTGGACCGGCAGGGCCGGATGGACACCCTGACGGTCCGGGTGGAACGCCGCGCCGGGGTCGTCCCGGAGTCGGCCGCCCGGGCCGGCGCGGCCCTGGTCGAGCTGGTGAAGAACACCATCGGGGTGAGCATCGCGGTCGAGGTGATCGAGCCGGACGGGGTGGAGCGCTCGATGGGCAAGATGCGGCGGATCGTCGACCAGCGCCGGGCGGGTTGAGGTGGGGCGTGACGGCGCGGTGTCGCCGGGACGGACGGCGGCGCACGACATGTTCGACGCGGACGTGGCCTCCCGCGCGCTCGGCATCGAGCTGGTCGAGGCCGGCGACGGGGCGGCGGTGGCCCGGATGCGGGTCACCGCGGCGATGCTCAACGGCCACGCGATCGGCCACGGCGGCTTCGTCTTCCTGCTCGCCGACACGGCCTTCGCGCTGGCCTGCAACAGCCACGGCCCGGTCACCGTCGCCGCCGGTGGGGAGATCAGCTTCCTCCGTCCGGTCCGCGAGGGCGACCTGCTGACCGCCCGCGCCACCGAACGCACCCGCTACGGCCGCAGCGGCATCTACGACGTCACCGTCTCGCGGGGCGACGAGGTGGTGGCCGAGTTCCGGGGGCGCAGCCGTACCCTGGCCGGCCGCGAGGACGGCTGACCGCGCGGCTCCGGAACTCCGTCGGGGGTCTGCGGCACGATGGGCGGATGGGACACATCGCGCTCTTCCACTCGGTCTACGGGCTACGCCCCGCCGTGCCGGCCGCCGCCGACCGGCTGCGCGCCGCCGGTCACCGGGTGACCACCCCCGACCTGTACGGCGAGCCGCCGGTGGACACGGTCGAGGAGGGCTTCGCCCTGTTGGAGAAGGTGGGCCGCGACGAGGTGCTGCGCCGAGCCCGGGCCGCGGTCGCCCCGTTGCCGCCGGAGACGGTGCTCGCGGGTTGGTCGATGGGGGCCGGGGTGGCCGGCGCCGTGCTGGCCGACCGCCCGCACGCGGCGGGCCTGCTGCTGCTGCACGGCACCGGCGGGGATCCGGCGGCCGTCCGGCCCGGGCTGCCGGTGCAGCTGCACCTGGCCGACCCCGACGAGTACGAGCCGCAGGACGAGGTCGACGACTGGCAGCGGGCGATGACCGGCGCGGGAGCACGGTTGTCGGTCTTCCGCTACCTCGGCGCCGGGCACCTCTTCACCGACCCGGACGTGCCGGACCACGACTCCTCGGCCGCCGAGCTGGCCTGGGAACGGTCCCTGGCGTTCCTGGCCGCGCCAGCGGACGGCCGCACCGCTGCCTGACCCGTGCGGGCGCGGCCGAAGTGGTGGTGGGCGGGCCACCCGCCGTCGGCCACGTGCCGTCGGTGCGCTCAGGCGGCCCGGAGCAGTGCCCGGCCGGTCGCCCCGCCGCCGCGTCGGCCCGACCGGTGCTCCGACCCACCCCGGGCGTGCCCGGCCGGACCGGCCACGGTGGACCGTCCGCCCACCAGCGCGACGAGGCCCCCCGGACGGCCCCGCTCGTCCGTGGGGTCCCGCCACTCGACGGGCGCCTCGGGTGGACCGACGGTGTGCGTCCCCCGGCGGCCGAGTGCGGGCGCCACCGACCGTGCCGGGCCGGCGAGGCCGGGGCGTGGGCCGACGACCGGCAGGTGGTGATCGACGGCGGCTCCGCGCCACGGTGCGTCCCCACGCAACGGTGCGTCCCCACGCAACGGTGCGTCCCCACGCATCCGCACCGGCGCCAGCACCGTGCGCCGCCGGTGCGGCTCGGGCCGGTGCGGCTCGGGCCGGTGCGGCTCGGGCCGGTGCGGCTCGGGCCGGTGCGGCCGGGCGGCCGGAACCGGGGCGTGGACCGGGCCGCTCGGGCCGGGACGGGGAGCGGCGACGCCGGATTCCACGGGCGCGGTGGCGGGCGCCGCCGGCCGGGACCGTCCGGCGCGTCGGGCGAACTCGGCGCGCACCGCCCGGGGCAGCCGCTCGTACGCCACCCGGCGCAGGGCGGGATCGAGGATGGCGTACCCGCCGTGCCGGTCCCGCCGGACCAGGCCCTCCCCGGCGAGCTGACGCAGCACCCCCGCCGCGCGGCCCGATTCCCAGCCCAGCAGCCGGTCGACCGCCGGGCCGGTGCAGTCGCCGCCCAACGTCGCCCCGGCCATCAGCACCGCGCGCTCCCGACCGTCGAGCCGGTCCAGGTCGGCGGCCGCTCCTCGGCGTACCGGCTCCGGCAGCGTCGGCTCCGCCGTCGGAGCGGTCGACGGCACGGGCGCCGCCGGCGGGCTCGCCGCCAGGGCGGCCACGTAGGCGGCGGCGTACCCCGGCATGCCGGCGACCAGCGGAAGCAGGCCGCCGGCCAGGGCCGCCGGCCGGCCGGCGCGGTGCAGCAGCCCGCGCAGCAACCGGCCGGTCTCCACCGCACCCAGCGGCGCCAGCGCCAGCCGGCAGTGCCGGTCGGCCGGTCCGGGCAGCGGGTCGGCCCGGTGCGGGTGGTGGGTGGCGAGCACCGCCAGCGGGAGCCCGCGGGCGGTGGCGGCGGTGAAGACGGTGTGCAGGAAACGGCTGACCTCCGGCCCTCCCCGGTCCACGTCGTCGACCGCCACCACCAGCGGCTGCCGGGCGGCCAGCGCCAGCAGCACGTGCCGGAACGCCGCCGCGCCACGGACCGCCGCCGGGGACCGGTCCGGCGCGGTCAGCAACGCCTCCAGCGCCTCGACCGTGGACCCGGCCCGGCCGGCGGCGACCGTCCCGGCGACCAGGGCGGCCAGCCGCTGGCGGACCACCGCCGCCGAGGTGGTGACCCGCAGCCCGGCCAGCTCCCGGAGCAGGTCGGCGACCGGCCCGAGGACGTGCTCCGGGTAGGGCGGGCAGTGCGCGACGCACCAGCGCACCGGCGTGCCGTCCACCTGCCGCACCGAGCGGCGCAGCTCGTCGAGGAGCCGGCTGCGGCCGACGCCGTCCGGGCCGACCAGGGAGACCCAGGCCGGCCGGTGCTCCCGTACGGCCCGGGCGAGCTGGTCGGTCGCGGCGGCCAGTTCCCGCCGCCGGCCGATCAGCGGACCCCGGTGCCGGGTGGGGCGGGGCCGGGCCGGGCCGGTCGCCCGCCACACGTCGGCCGGGAGCGTCCTGCCGGCCAGCGCGGCGGGAGCGAGGAAGTGCTGGTCGACCAGGCCGGCGGTGGCCTGGTGGGTGGCCGCGCAGACGACCACCCCGCCGGCCGGGGCGTACTCCTGCAACCGGGCGGCGGTGGTGGTCACCGCGCCGCTGGCGGCGCCGTGCCCGCCGTTGTGCGCGGCGGCCAGCTCGACCATCGCCTCGCCGGTGGCGACACCGACCCGGACCCGCAGCGCGACGCCCCCCGGCATCGCCCGCCGGTCCAGCGCGGCCTGGATCTCCAGCCCGGCCCGGACCGCGCGGTACGCGTCCAGGCCGTCGGAGGAGCGGGCGCCGAAGAGCGCCATCACCGCGTCGCCGACGTACTTCTCCACCACACCCTGCCACCGGCGCAGCACCCCCGCGACGGTGTCGAAGTACGCGCGCTGCAACGCCCGGACGTCCTCCGGATCGAGCCGTTCGGTCAGCCCGGTGGAGCCGACGATGTCGGCGAAGAGCACGGTGACCGTGCGCCGCTCCTCCGGGACCGGCCAGGGCGTCGCGCCGACGACTTTTCGACCGGTGACGACCGTGGACAGTGGCATTCCACCCACCTTCCCCCCAACGTGGTGCCTGACGACCTCCGGAGACTGTCACCACCTCCGCCGACGGGGGATCTGCCGAACGACGTATGTCGGCCGACCACAACCTTTAGTCGCAATGTCGACGCGAGGAGTACCACAGCCGGATCAAGCCCGTAGAACGGTGCGGGGGCCTGTGACTAGGCTGCGGACATGGCCAGCGATGTGGACACCGCACCGCTCGTCGGCCGTGCCGACCAGCTGACGATGCTGCGGGCCGCGTTGCTCGACGACCTCGGGCCGGGGCAGACCGCGGCGGTCTTCGTCAGCGGCGAGAGCGGGATGGGCAAGACCCGGCTGCTGCACGAGGTGGGGGCACGGCTGCGGGACGCGGGAGCGGTGGTGCTCACCGGCTCCTGTCTGGACATCGGGGACGCCTCGCCACTGCACCCGGTGCTGCAGGCGCTACGTCGCTTCGACGCCGAGCTCGGCACCAGCCAGGCGCGTACGTCGTCGGCCGTGCGTGGCCTGCTGCGGATGTTCGCCGACGAGACCGCCGGTCCGGACGGCGCCGGCGCGCTGCTCGAACGGGTCTCCCGCGGGCTGAGTCTGATCGCCGAGGGCCGCCCGCTGGTGCTGATCCTGGACGACCTCCAGTGGGTCGACCGGAGCACCCGGCAGCTGCTGCTCTATCTGCTGGCCGGCCTCGGTGACCTGCAACTGTCGGTGCTGGCGGCGGTCCGGGCCGAGTCGTTGCAGGGCGCCCACCCGCTACGCCGGGTGCTCACCGAGCTGCGCCGGCTCCGCTCCGTCCGGGTGCTCGACCTCGCCCCGCTGGACCGGGCCGACACCGATCGGCTGGCCGCCGCGATCGTCGGCGCGTCGCTGGCGCCCGAGGCGGCCGACCAGGTCTGGCGGCGCAGCGGCGGCAACCCGTTCGTGGTCGAGGAGTTGGCCCGCGACCTGCGCGACGGCCACGAGGGGCTCTCCGACACGCTGCGCGAGATCTTCCTGTCCCGGGTCGACGCGCTGCCCCGCCCCGCGCACACGGTGGTGCACGCCGTCGCCGCCGGGGTGGAGCCGGTCGGGCACTGGCTGCTGGGCGAGGTGCTCGACCTGCCCGAGGCGGAGCTGATCGAGGCGGTCCGGGCGGCGGTCGCCCACCGGCTGCTGGTCTCCGCCGACGACGGGTACCGGCTGCGGCACCGGCTCGTCGCCGAGGTGCTGGCCGACGAGCTGCTCCCGGCCGAGCGGGCCGCCCTGCACCGCCGGTACGCCGAGGCGCTCACCGGGGCGCCGGCGGAGCTGCACCAGGCCCGGCTGGCGCACCACTGGCGGCTGGCCGGCGAGCCGGCCCGGGCGCTGCCGGCGGCGATGGCCGCGGCCCGCGAGGCCGAGCGGCTGCACGGCTTCGCCGAGGCGCACCGGCACTGGTCGGCGGCGTTGCAGCTGGCCGCCGCGCCCGCCGCCCCGGCCGGCGGCCCCACGGAAGTCGGGTCCGCGCCGGTCGACCGGGCGGAGCTGCTGGAGCACGCCGCGGAGACGGCCCACCAGTGCGGAGAGCACGCCCGCGCGCTGTCGCTGCTGGAGGAGCTGGCCACCGCGCACGGCGAGGAGCCGTCCTGCGCGCTGCGCATCCGGCGGGCCCGCTACCTCGCCGCCGCCGGCCGGTCCGCCCCCGCCGAGGCGGAGTACCGAGACGTGCTGGAGTCGGCGCACTGCACCACCGGCGAGCGGGCCACCGCCGCCGCCCACCTCGCCGAACTCCTGCTGCACCTGGGCCGGTACGCCGACGCGGGGGAGCGGGCCCGGGAGGCGTTGGACCTCGCCGCGCGGGTGGAGGGCAGCACCACCGAGGTGGTGCTGGCCAGCTCGGCGTTGGGCTTCAGCGAGGCGTTCCTGGAGGACCCGGACGCCGGCCTCGCGGTGGTCCGGCGGGCGCTGGAGACCGCCGAGCGGGCCGGCCGCCCCGAGGACGTGGCCTGCGCATACCTGCACCTGGCGGAGTTGCTGACCGGGCCGTTGAACATCCTCGAGGAGGGGGTGGTGGTGGCCCGCCGGGGCGCCGAGCGGGTGGCCGAGCTGGGGCTCGGACGCACCTACGAGACCCGGTTGCTGGCCATCGCCACGAACGGGCTGTTCCGGGTCGGGCAGTGGGCCGAGGCGGAGAAGGTCGTCGCCGCCGCGCTGCGCCACCGGCCCTCGGGCGCGGACGCCGTCGAGCTGCTGCTGGCCCGGTGCCGGCTCTCCGTCGGGTACGGCGACGTCGAGGCGTCCGACCGGGACCTGGAGGCGGTCGCGACGATGCTGGCCGGCGGCGGGTCGCCCCGGCACATGCTGCCGATGCTGATCCTGCGGGCCGGGCTGGCCATGTGGCAGGGCCGCCACGAGGTGGCCCGCCAGGCGGTGCAGCGGGGCCTGACCGAGAGCCGCTCCGACGACGTGGTGCTGCTGGCCACGCTGGCCTGGCACGGGCTGCGGGCCGAGGCGGAGGCGTACGCCTGCCGGACGCTGCCGGTCGACGAGACGGTGGTGCGCCGGCTGCGCGACGCGGTGGACCGGGTGGCGCAGAAGAGCGTGACGGCGGCCCGGCCGGTACGCCTCAACGCCGAGGGCTTCCTGGCGCTCTGCACCGCCGAGCTGAGCCGGCTCGACGGCCCGGGCGACCCGGAACTGTGGGCCCGGTCGGCCGCCGAGTGGGACAAGCGCCACCACCCCTATCCGGCGGCGTACTCGCGGCTGCGGCAGGCCGAGGCGCTGCTGGCCCGGCGCGGCCGCAGCGTCGCCGCGGGCCGGCTGCTGCGCCAGGCGCACGAGATGGCCCAGGCGCTCGGTGCGGTGCCGTTGACCAGCGAGATCACCATGCTGGCGGGGCGGGCCCGGGTGGAGCTGACCGAACGGGCCCAGCCCGCGGGCCGGCCGGCGGCCGGTGGTGAGCCGGCCAGCGACGAACTGGCGGTGCTGACCGCCCGGGAACGCGAGGTGCTGGCCGCGGTCGCCGAGGGGCTGACCAACCGGGAGATCGGCCAGCGGCTGTTCATCAGCGAACGCACCATCGGGGTGCACGTGTCGCACATCTTCGACAAGCTCCAGGTGCGTACCCGGGTGCAGGCCAGCGCGATCCACCTGCGCAACCGCGCCGAGTAGGGATACCTACTCCGGCGGCGCGAATACGTCGTTCTACTGATCCGGTCGGCGGGGCGTCGCTGGAAGGCTGTCCAGCGGACGCAGACGGCACGGGGGTGCCCCGACCACAGTGGAGGAGACATGGCGGAACCGGTCTGGGGCCCGGTCCACGCGGACATCGTCGGTCTGCTCGCCGACCACCCCGAGGACGTGCCGGCGGTGGTGGACCACCTGACGAAGTTGCAGGACCTGCTGGTGCGGCTGCCTCCGTTGGAGCAGAGCTGTCCGCTGGCCGACTTCAACCGGCTGTACCTGACCATCACCACGCGGGTGCTGGAGGGGCTCTACGACGACTACTTCGCCGATCCGGTGTTCCTGTCCCGGCTCGACGTGGAGTTCGCCGCCCGCTACTTCGACGCGATGCGGCTGTGGACGGAGTCCAGCCCGACCACCCCGAAGGCGTGGTCGTGCCTGTTCAAGCGGATCAGCGGCCCGGACGCCCGGCCGTTGCCCTCGGCGGCGGCGGGGGTGAACGCGCACATCAACTTCGATCTGCCGTTCGCCCTGGTGACGACGTTCGACCACCTGGAGTCCGAGCCGGTCGACGGGACCGAGCAGCACCGCGACTACCTCAAGATCAACGACATCTTCGCCGACAAGATCCCGGGGCTGCGCCGCGGTTACCTGGAGCGGTGGCAACTGCTCATCGACATGCTCAACGGCGACATCGACGACTGGTACCAGGGCGAACTGGTCGAATACACCCGAGACGTGGCCTGGCGCAACGCGCAGAAGATCTGGCGCTGCCGGCACGACCCGGACGCCCGCGACTGCGAGCGCACGCGGTTGGACGACAACGCCGCGGCGCTCGGCCGGCTGCTGCTCTCGCCGCTGGGGGCGTTTCTGCAGTAGCCGGGACGGGGGGTCCCCGCGCTCCGGGAAACCGGGGCGCGGGGACGCGTCCGCGCGGGGCAGGATGGCCCGATGGTCACCGACGAGCAACCCCTGACCGGCAACGTCACCACCGGAGTGGTCCGGGTGGGCGACACCGTCCGGCGCCCGGTGGGGCCGTGGACGGAGAATGTCGACGCGCTCCTGGCCCACCTGCACGCGGCCGGCTTCACCGGCGCGCCCCGCCCGCTGGGGCGCGACGACCGGGGCCGTCAGGTGCTGGAGTATGTGCCGGGGGAGTGCGGGCCGACCTCCGGGACGTACACCCTGGCGGAGCTGGCCTCGATCGGCCGGCTGCTGGCCGACCTGCACCGCACGGTGGCGGGTTTCGTGCCGCCGCGCCCGGCGGGGTGGCGGACCCCCATCGCGCCCGACGGCGAGGAACTGGTCTGCCACCACGACGCGGCGCCGTGGAACCTGGTCCGGTCCCCGCGCGGCTGGGTGCTGATCGACTGGGACGGCGCCGGCCCGGGAACCCGTGGGTGGGAGCTCGCGTACGCCGCGCAGGCCATGGCGGGCATCCGGCCGGACCGCCCGGTGGCCGACTCCGCGCGGCGGCTGCGCGCCCTGGTCGACGGCTACGGCCTGCCGGCTGCGGACCGCTCGGCGCTCGCCGCGCTGCTCGGCCGCCGGGCCGGGGCGATGTTCGCGCTGCTGCGCGACGGCGCCCGCGACGGGGTGCAGCCCTGGGCCCGGATCCACGCCGTGGACGGTCCCTACTGGCGGGACGTCGCGGCGCACCTCGACGCGCACCTGGCGGACTGGACCCGGGCGCTGGCCTGAGGCGGGTGCGACAGGCGCCCGACGACGCCGTGACCCGCCGGGCGATGCGGACCCGCGCCGGCCGGCGGGTGTCGGCCGACCCGCACCGGGTACGCCCATGCCCATGCCCGTGCACCGGTCCGCGTTCCGCTTCGACTCGGCCTTCCGGGTGCCGCTGGCGCTGTTGGGGGTCCGGCCGGAGACGTCCTGGGTGGTGGTCGACGACGAGGCGCTGGAGATCCGGTACGGGCCGTGGCGGCTGCGCACCGACCGGGCCAACGTGGCCGGGGCGGAGTCCTCCGGGCCGTACCGCTGGTGGCGGGCGGTCGGGCCGCACCTGTCGCTGGCCGACAGCGGGGTCACCTTCGGCACCAGCACCGCGGCGGGGGTCTGCATCCGGTTCCGTGAGTCCGTGCCGGGGCTGGGGCCGCGGGCCTGGCCGCGGCACCCGGCGGCGACCGTGACGGTCACCGACCCGGACACGCTGGTCCGGGCCCTGGGCGCCCCGCCGCCCGGCTGACGCCTGCCCGTCGGCGGTACGATCCGGCGCGCTCGCGGACGATCTTCCGGCTTGCGGGGTTCCGCCGAGCGCGACCGTGGGTACCGCCTACGGTCGGATCAGGGTCGGAGGGTGGTACGGGCATGGCGGACGGGCGGGACGGGACACCACCGCGGCGGGGTCGGGGACGCCGCGGCACGACGGCTGCGGCCGGCCAGGACCGTGCGCTGCGGGAGGCGCGCGATCCTGTGCAGGGCGAGCGCACCCGCCGGGGTCCCGTGTCGATGCCGGCGTGCGTGGAGAGCCACGCCCGCCCGCCGTCGCCCGGCAGTTCCCTGCAACGCTGGCTCTTCGAGCACCGGGTGCAGCCGGTCGGTCCGGAGGCCGAGGAGGGGCACCAGAAGCGCCACCCGTGGTGGCAGGTGATGGCCCTGACCGGTGTCGACTACTTCTCCACGCTGTCGTACCTGCCGGGCATCGCGGCGCTGGCCGCCGGCGCGCTCTCCCCGCTGGCCACCCTGCTGATCGTGGCGTTGACCCTGCTGGGCATGCTGCCGATGTACCGGCGGGTGGCCCGGGAGAGCCCGCACGGGCAGGGCTCGGTGGCGATGCTGGAGCGGCTGCTGCCGTTCTGGCGCGGCAAGATCTTCGTCCTGGTGCTGCTCGGCTTCGTCGCCACCTCCTGGATCATCACGATCACCCTCTCCGCCGCCGACGCGACGGTGCACCTGCTGGAGAACCCGGTCCTGCCGGCGTCCTTCCCGCACGGCACCCTGGCCGCGGTGGTGGTGACGGTGGTGCTGCTGCTGATCCTCGGCGGGGTGTTCCTGCTGGGGTTCAGCGAGGCGGTCACCGTGGCCATCCCGCTGGTCGCGATCTTCCTGGGGCTGAACGCGGTGATCGTGGTGGCCGGCCTGGCCGAGGTCGCCGCGAACCCGTCGGTGGTGGGGGACTGGACGAGCCGGTTGACCGAGCGGGGCACCGGCGTCGGGGACCTGCTCGGTCCGGCCGTCCTGGCGTTTCCGCTGCTGGTCCTCGGCCTCTCCGGTTTCGAGACCGGGGTCAGCATGATGCCGCTGATCAAGGGGGACGGGGCGGACCGGGAGGAGCGGCTCGCCGCGCGGATCCGCAACACCCGCAAACTGCTCGCCACCGCCGCGTTGATCATGTCGGTGTACCTGATCGCCACCACCTTCGTCACCACCGTGCTGATCCCGCCGGAGGAGTTCGAGCCGGGTGGCGCGGCGAACGGCCGGGCGCTGGCCTGGCTGGCCCACGAGCACCTGGGCGAGGCGTTCGGCACGGTGTACGACATCAGCAGCGTGCTGATCCTCTGGTTCGCCGGCGCGTCGGCGATGGCCGGCCTGATCAACATCGTGCCGCGCTACCTGCCGACGTACGGGATGGCGCCGGAGTGGGGCCGGGCGGTCCGCCCGGTGGTGATCGTCTACACGCTGATCAGCATCGCGATCACGGTGGCCTTCCGGGCCGACGTGAACGCCCAGGCCGGCGCGTACGCCACCGGCATCCTGGCGATGATGGTCTCCGGGGCGGTCGCGGTGACCATCGCGGCGGCCCGTGCCGGCCACCGGGTGGCCGCGGTCGGCTTCGGGGTGCTCACCGGGGTGCTGCTCTACGCGTTGGTGGAGAACGTCATCGAGAAGCCGGACGGGCTGGCCATCTCGGGGCTGTTCATCGCCGGCATCGTCGCCGTGTCGCTGATCTCCCGGGTCACCCGCACCACCGAGCTGCGCGCCGAGCGGATCGAGTTCGACGAGACCGCCCGGAGGTTCATCGCCGACTCGCTGGCCCACGACGGGCGGCTGCACCTGATCGCCAACAAGCGGGACAGCGGCGCGGTGAAGGAGTACCGGGTCAAGGAGCGGGTGCAGCGGGGCATGAACCCGGTGCCGGGCGCGGCGGACGTGCTCTTCCTGGAGGTCGAGGTGGTCGACCCGTCGGAGTTCAGCCAGGTGCTGCAGGTGCACGGGGTGGAGGTCGGCGGGTACCGGGTGCTGCGGGCGAGCAGCCCGGCGGTGCCCAACGCCATCGCCGCGATCCTGCTGGCGCTGCGCGACGCCACCGGGGTGCGCCCGCACGCGCACTTCGAGTGGTCCGAGGGGAACCCGATCGCCCACCTGCTGCGCTACCTGATCCTCGGCCGGGGTGACACCCCGCCGGTGGTCCGGGAGATCATCCGCAAGAGCGAGCCGGATCCGTCCCGCCGCCCGGGCATCCACGTCGGCGGCTGAGCCCGGCCGCCGGCTCCGCGCCGGCAGGTCGACCCCGGGGTACGCCGGCCCGAGCGTCGACCGGGCTCCGCCCGGCTGCCGAGGACCGGTACGGTCGTCAGTCATGACCCAGCCTCCTAGGACGCCGTAGGGGTGGTGACGGCGCCGACCGAGGGCTGATCGGGAGCGGACAGGAAAAGGCCCGCGCCCCGGGGGAAGGACGCGGGCCGGTGGGGAGTGGCTCTACTTGGACGGCTCCGGCAGCTTGCAGTCGACCTTCGGGTTGGCGCCGATGTAGTTCAGCGGGCCGGCCACGATGGTCACCAGGATGGTGCCAGCCTCGGCGCAGTTGGTGTCGTCGTTGCTGTAGTAGCCGCGCTGACCGGCGGCGATGGCGCCGATGAGCAGCCAGATGACGACAAGGACTCCGAAAATCGACGTACCGCGCATGGGGGGTGCCTCCCGGGTCGTGGTGGTGCGAGGTCACGCCCTTGTACCCAGACCCGGCAATCGGGTAAACGGTGTCCCGGAACGGTCAGTGCGGCGGTGACGGTTCCTCCGGTGGCTTCCCCCGGCTGCGCAGGTGGTCGGCGATCGCCACCCCGGCGAGCACCAGGGTCGCCGCGGCGGCGGCGAAGAGCGGGGGCAGGAAGAGCACCGCCGGGGCGACGCAGAGCAGGGCGAGCAGCCCGCCGGGGCGGGAGAACGACACCCGGCTGAACACCTCGTACTCGAAGGCGGCCCGGCCGACCAGGAACAGCGCCGGCCCGCCGAGCACGACCGCCGCCCACGACGGCGGGGTACGCCCCGTCGGCTCGTGCAGCACCAGGTCGAAGCCCGCGGCGGTGGTGACCACCCCGGCCACCATCAGCAGGTGCGTGTACGGGGCGCTGAGCAGGAACCGGCTGGGCGCGCGGGCGGTGCGGATCGCCTGCGGCAGCAGTTCGCCGGAGCGGTGCACGTAGATCCGCCAGAGCAGCAGGGTGCCGACGAAGGCGAGGGCGAACGCGGCCAGGTTCTCCGCCTCCGGGTGGCCGACGCTGAACATGGTGCCGATGATCAGGATGGCGTCACCCAGGGCGATGATGAAGAACTGCTGGTAGCGCTCCGACAGGTGCTCGGCGGTGACGTTGCGTGCCGCCTCCGGCACCACCCCCAACCCCGGCACCGGGTACGCCAGCCGGAAGCCGCCGTAGTCGATGGCGAGCGCCACCGCCCAGAGCGCCTCCCGGGCGTGCCCGCCGACGAAGCCGCCCATGATCCAGGGGATGGCGGAGACGCCGAACCAGATGAAGATCCGGGCCGCCCGCCGCTGGGTCTCCGGGTGGGCGCGCACGGTGGGGATCAGGAACAGGCCCCGGCCCAGGTGGATCGCGACGTACGTGCCGGCGAAGACCAGACCCCGGGTGTCGAACGCGTGCGGGATGGCGGTGGTCATCAGCAGCGCGCCGAACATCACCGCGGTGATCAGCAGCTTGATCTCCGGGCGGTCCGGGTCGTACATGTCGGTGACCAGGGTGGTGATCGCCCAGGTCCACCAGATGGCCATCAGCATGATCAGCGACTGGCCGGCGTGCTGCCAGGTGAGATCGGTGACCAGGCCCTGGGAGATGAGCGCCAGCGCGACGACGTAGACCAGGTCGAAGAAGAGTTCGAGGAGGGTCACCCGGCGGGTTGAGTCCGGCTCGCGCACCGGCGGGCGGGGCTGGTTCCCCGAGGGCTCCGGCGTGGCGAACGGCACGGGCTGCTCCTGCGGGACCGGGATCGGCGGCGGGACGGGTCACCCTCCGGCCCATCACCGACCGTAGCGAGCCGGCCGGCATCCCGCGTCCGGTTCGATGCTTTCCGTCCGGTCGATGACCGTGCCACGGGAAAAGCCCTTGCCCGCCGGCCGCCCGCCGCCGAGGCTGACCTGGATGGATGCCTCCCCGGACGCCGTCCCGCCGTTGGACGTCGCGCTGGTCCGCCGGCTGGTCGCCGGGCAGTTCCCGCGCTGGGCCCACCTGCCGGTACGCCCCGTCGACGCCGGCGGATGGGACAACCGGACCTTCCACCTCGGCGATGCGATGACCGTGCGGCTGCCCAGCGCCCCCGGGTACGCGTCCCAGGTGGCGAAGGAACAGCGCTGGCTGCCGGTCCTCGCGCCGCGGCTGCCGCTGCCGGTGCCCAGCCCGCTGGCGCTCGGCGCGCCGGCCGAGGGCTACCCGTTGCCGTGGTCGGTGTACGCCTGGATCGAGGGCCGGCAGGCCCGCGTCGAGCGGATCGCCGACCGCACGGAGTTCGCCGCCGATCTCGCCGGCTTCCTGTCCGCCCTGCACGACGTCGCGCCGGCCGGCGGTCCGGCCGCCGGTGCGCACAGCTGCTGGCGGGGCGGGCCACTGCGGACGTACGACGCGGAGACCCGGGCCGCGATCGACGCCCTGGGCGACCGGATCCCCGCGGAGCGGGTGAGCCGGATCTGGGTCCGGGCGCTGGAGTCCACGTGGCCCGGCCCGCTGGTGTGGTTCCACGGCGACGTGGCCTTCGGCAACCTGCTGGTCTGCGACGGTCGGCTGGCCGCGGTGATCGATTTCGGCACCTGCGGGGTGGGGGATCCGGCCTGTGACCTGACGGTCGCCTGGACCCTCCTCGACCCGCCGAGCCGCGAGGTGTTCCGCGCCGCACTCGCCGTCGACGAGGCGACCTGGCATCGGGGGCGGGGCTGGGCGCTGTGGAAGGCGCTGATCACCCTGGAGAACCCGGATCCGGCCCGGGCCGCGGAGGCGCGGCACGCCCTGGCCGCCGTGCTCGAGGAGGATTCCGGCCTGTCCTGACCGGATCGGGTCGGGCGTCGCCGGCCATCGTTCGTGGGCCGGCTCCGCGGACGCCGCGCCGGGCCGGTGGGGGTGCCTGGCACTCCCACCGACCCGGACCTCACCGTCAGACCTGCTCGTCCGTGCCCGTCGGGGTCGGCAGCACCCGGTCGGCCTCGGCGGTGGCCCCGGCCAGCAGCTTGGCCTGCTGCGGCCAGGTGGCCAGGCTCGCGGTGGCCCGCAGGCCGGCGGCCCGGATGGTCTCGCGCAGCCCCGCCTCGTCCAACTCGGCGAGCTGGCGGTAGGTGCGGATCCCGGCGTCCTGGAGCGCGGCGGCCATCTTCGGCCCGACGCCCTGGATGCGGCGGAAGTCGTCCGCCGGGACGTCCCCGGCGGCGGCGTCCACCTCGGACGCGACGGCCGCCCCGGTCACCGGGGCGGACGGCGTCTCGTCCTCGACGGCGGCCCGGGGGGCCGGGATGACCGCGGTCGGCTCGACGACCTCGTCGGCCGATGCGGCGGCGACCGGCTGCGCCGGAACGTCGGCCGGGCGGTCGACCTCGTCGAGGGTCGCGGTCGACTCCGTGCCGGCGCTCGCCACGGGAACCAGGTCGTCCGCCCGCTCCTCGTCGGCGCCGGCCACCACGTCGACGTCGGTGGCGGGGGTGTCGACCCGGTCGGTGTCGGTGGAGGCGGTGAGCGGCTCCGTCTCGACGGCGGGGGTTTCCGTCTCGACGGCGACCGGCTCGGTCTCGACGGCCGGGGCGTCGACCGTGTCGGTCGCGGCGTCGTCGGCGGTGGGCAGGGCGCTGTGGTTGGCGGCCAGGGACGCCGCGGCCGGCGGCATCTCCAGGTCGTGCGGGTGCGCCTCGTCCACCACAGCGGCGGGCGTGGGGGTGGTGTCGATGGTCGCCTCCGACTGCGGGGCGTCGACGGTGGCCAGCGCGGCGGTCGCCTTCTCCTCCTCGGAGAGGCCGACGACCGGGTCGTCACCCATGATGGACGGACCCTGCGGTACGGCGGTGGTGGCCTGCCGGCCACGCAGCACCCAGCCGCCGGCGAGCCCCACCAGCAGGGCCAAAATCACGATCAGCCATTGCCCGAAACTCGACGGCACGGCGAACCTCCCTCTTGCTCACGTCGGAATAGTCGCGAAGAAAACTCGCCGCAGCTTCGCACACGGGTACGCGGGGCGACAGGGAGG
The DNA here is from genome assembly GCF_059089345.1 of Micromonospora sp. BS32. NCBI lineage: Bacteria > Bacillati > Actinomycetota > Actinomycetes > Micromonosporales > Micromonosporaceae > Micromonospora > Micromonospora sp. BS32. Next base: position 129,337 of record NZ_JBSSHR010000003.1, on the reverse strand, counting down.
ACCGGCACACCGCGTCGCAGGTGGGCCGGCTGGTGTCGGCGGGTGGCGACGGGATGACCGACGGTACGGAAAACCGGCGTGCGGAGCCGTCCCGGGGCCATGCCGACGGCGATGGACCCGGCCGGGCCACGACGAGGTGCCGTCGTCGGGCCCGGCCGGGCGGCTCGCTCCCGGCACGTGCGGCGTGGCCGTGGCCGGTCGCGTGGTGGGCGCGCGGTCGTCCCGCGATCAGCGCAGCGCCCGGGGCGTCGCCGCGTCGGCGGCGTCCCAGCGGTAGAAGCAGCCCGCGACCGCGTCGCGCGGCGAGCTCCAGGTCGGCAGGTACGGCGAGGTGTGCGCCGAGAGCCGCTCGTTGACCTGGAGGTAGAGCGGGTGGTTGCGAGCGTCGGCGAGGGCGCCGGTGTCCACCTCGGCGGTCTCCAGCAGATGTACGCAGAGGTCGTGCAGGCAGTACAGCGACCGGTGGCGGACCCCGGTCAGCCCGGGCAGTTCGGTCGCGTCGGACTCGGCGAAGATCTGGGCGACCCGTCCCTCCGCGCCCGGGATGATCCTGCTGACGATCACTAGACGGCTCATCGGACCCCTCTCGCCGGTGGTGGGTCCACTCTGTCGGCGGCGCTGTCACCTCGTCGTCACGGCACTACCGCAGGCGGTGACGGTCGCGGCTGGCCCGGAGCGCCGCCGCCTCAGCGCCCGGGCCGGGTCCGGGCGGGCCGGGGGGCGACCGGGCGGGGCGAGGCCGTGCGGATCGGGGCCAGGGTCTCGTCCAGCAGGGCGCACATCGCCGGTGACGGTTCCAGCCGCAGCTCGCGCAGGAGCAGGTCCCGGTAGACGTAGAAGGCGTGCACCGCCTCGAAGGCGTTGCCCTCGGCGAGGTGGATCCGCACCACCAGCCGGTGCGGGGTCTCGCGCAGCGGCTCGGCGGCCATCGCCTCCAGCGCCGCCTGCAACGCCTCGCCGTGCCGGCCGGCCGCGAGGTGGTCGGCGGCGAGCTGTTCCAGCATGTGCAGGCGGAGTTGGCGCAGGCGCTCCCGGTCCAGCAGCACCCAGTCGTCGTACCAGCCGGGGAGCAGGTCGCGGCTGCCGGCGGCGAGCGCGGCGGCGGCGGTACACGGGTCACCCCCGTCGCGGACCCGCTCGGCGGTGGTCACCAACTCGTCCACGTCCAGCCGTACCGTCGGGCCGAGGCGGACGGTGTCGCTGACCAGCAGCGGGCAGCACGGGTCCTGGCGCAGCCGCCACAGGGCGGTGCGCAGTGAGGACAGGGCCCGCTCCTCGGGCACCTCGGGCCAGAGCAGGCCGGCCAGGTTGCTGCGGGTGGCGCCCGGGCGCAGGCCGATCAGGGCGATGACCCGTTGCAGGCCGCGCGGCACGACGACCGGCCGGTCGTCGTGCAGCAGCCGGAAACCGCCGAGCAGGTGCAGGGACACCTGTGGCGGCACGGCCGTCGGCGTGCTGGCATGACCGGTCACGGGCGCACCCCCTGCACGGGAAATTCGGTCCGGACTCCGGTGCCCCCGGCGCGGTCGCTCCGCGACGGCGCTGTCGCCAGTCGCGCCCGCCCCCGGCGGCGTCGCACCGCCGCGTCCGCTGGACTGACGGGAGGATGTTACCAACTTCGATTACTCAGAGTCAACAGGCGGGTCGGCATTGCGACCGTCCATGGCGGCCAGTGCAACCCCCTCTGAACTGTGATGACTCAACGTGAAGCTCATTCGCTGGACAGCGCTTCCATAGCGGCTACACAGGCTGCGTCAACGGATCGTCACCATTGGACGTGTCGGGTCGGCGGTGCGGTGTGACGCCGCGGTGACGCGTCCGGCCGGATCGTGTCGTCAGCGCCCGGCGATAACCGCACCGGGTGTATGCCTTGGGGAGGCCGCACATGGACCGTCCGCTGATCGTCGCGAAGTGGTCGCGATGACCACCGCCGCAAGCGCCGACGAACAGCTCTGGAGCCGCTGCGGCGGGTGCTCGTCGCTGCTCTACCGCAAGCGGCTGCGACGCAACCTGGACGTCTGCCCGGAGTGCGGCACGCACTCCCGGCTGACCGCGCCGGAGCGGCTGCGCCAGCTGGTCGACCCGGACACCTGGGTCCCACTGCCGGATCGGGCCGTCGAGGTCGACCCGATCGACTTCGTCGACGCGCTGCCGTACCCGCACCGGCTCACCGCCGCCCGCGCCGGCAGCGGCCTGGACGAGGCGGTGATCTGCGGCACCGCGCGGATCGGCGGGCACCCGCTCGCCCTGGCGGTGATGGACTTCCGCTTCCTCGGCGGCAGCCTCGGCTGCGCGGTCGGTGAGCTGATCACCCGGGCCGCCGAGCGGGCGCTGGCCGATGCGATGCCGCTGGTGCTGGTGACCGCCTCCGGGGGCGCCCGGATGCAGGAGGGCGCGCTGTCGCTGATGCAGATGGCCACGGTCAGCCAGGCCATCGCCGGGCTGCGCGAGGCGGGGCTGCTGACCGTCAGCGTCGTCACCGACCCCACCTACGGCGGGGTGGCCGCCTCCTTCGCCACCAACACCGACCTGGTGCTCGCCGAGAGCGGCGCCCGGATGGGGTTCGCCGGGCCGCGGGTGATCCAGCAGGTCACCGGGCGCGACCTGCCCGAGGGGTTCCAGACCGCCGAGTTCCTGCTGCGCCACGGCCAGGTCGACATGGTGGTGCCGAGGCGGGCGCTGCGCGGCCGGCTGGCCGCGCTGCTCGCCGCGGCGGCCGCCGGGCGGCACCGGGTGGGCCGGCTGGTCGTACCCCGGCAGGAGCCGGCGCGGCCCGCGGCGCGACCGGCCGACGGACCGGAACCGGCCGCGGCGGCCGACGCCTGGGACACCGTGCGGGCGGCCCGGCACCCGGGCCGACCCACCACACTGGACTACCTGGACAGCGCGTTTGACGGCTTCGTCGAGCTGCACGGCGACCGGCTCGGCGCGGACTGCCCGGCGGTGGTCGGCGGGCTGGCCCGACTCGACGGCCGGCCGGTGATGGTGGTCGGCCACCAGAAGGGCCACACCACCGCGGAGCTGGTCGCCCGCAACTTCGGGATGGCCAGCCCGGCGGGGCACCGCAAGGCGCTGCGGCTGATGCGACTGGCCGCCCGGCTCGGCCTGCCGGTGGTGACGCTGGTCGACACCCCCGGCGCCGACCCCGGGATCAGCGCCGAGCAGCAGGGCCAGGCCGCCGCGATCGCGGAGAACATCCTTGCCCTCAGCGTGCTGCCCACCCCGGTGATCGCGGTGATCACCGGAGAGGGCGGCAGCGGCGGCGCGCTGGCCCTAGCCGTAGCCGACCGGGTGCTGATGCTGGGCAACGCCATCTACTCGGTGATCAGCCCCGAGGGCTGCGCGGCGATCCTCTGGCCGGACAGCGGGGCCGCCCCGCAGGCGGCCCGGGCGTTGCGGCTGACCGCCCCGGACCTGTGCCGCCTCGGCGTCGCCGACGAGATCGTGCCGGAACCGCCCGGCGGTGCGCACGCCGACCCGGAGCAGGCCGGGGCGCTGCTGCGGCGGGCCGTCGCGGCGAACCTCGCGCCACTGCTGGACGTGCCGGCGGCCACCCTGGTCCGGTGCCGCCGGCAACGCTTCCGCCGCTTCGGCGCGGCCCGCACCGGCCCCGTGGCGGTGCCGCGGTGAGCGCGGGCGCCGGCGACCCAGACGCCGTGCTGGCCGGGTTGCGCCGGCACGCCCACGAACTGGTCGCCGAGCTGTCCGGCCCGGTCCGCCGGGTGCGGTTGCGCCGCGGCGAGACCTCCCTGGAGGTGGAGTGGCACGACCCGGCCACGCCCGCCCCGACCGGGCCCGCCCCGGCCCCCGCGCCCCGGGCGGCGGCCGCTCCCGCACCGCCGCCGCCGGCCGCCGACGACTCCGGTCGGCTCGCCGTCCGAGCGCCGATCGTCGGCACCTTCTACCGGGCGCCGGAGCCCGGCGCCGCACCCTTCGTCGCCGTCGGTGACCTGGTCCGGCCCGGGCAGGTGGTGGGGATCGTCGAGGCGATGAAGCTGATGAACGAGGTGACCGCCGACCGGGCCGGTCGGGTGGTCGAGATCCTGGTCGACGACGGCCGGCCGGTCGAGTACGACCAGCCGCTCGTGCTGCTCGACCCGGCAGGTGGGTGATGTTCTCCAAGGTCCTGATCGCCAACCGGGGCGAGATCGCGCTGCGGGTGCTGCGCGCCTGCCGCGAGCTGGGCATCCGCACCGTCGTCGTCTACTCCGCCGCCGATGCCGACTCCGCGCCCGTACGCCTCGCCGACGAGGCGGTCCGGATCGGCCCGGCGCCGGCCCGGCGCAGCTACCTCAACGCCGCCGCCATCGTCGAGGCCGCCCGGCAGACCGGCGCGCAGGCGGTGCACCCCGGCTACGGGTTCCTCTCCGAGGACGCCGACTTCGCCGAGATCTGCGCCGAGAACGGGCTGACCTTCATCGGCCCGCCACCGCACGTGATGGCCGCGCTCGCCGACAAGTCCACCGCCCGGGCGCTGATGCGCCGGGCCGGGCTGCCGCTGCCCGCCGGCAGCGTCCGGACCCTGCCGACCCTCGCCGAGGCGTCCCGGGTCGCCGAGGAGGTCGGCTATCCGGTGATCGTCAAGGCGGCGGCCGGCGGTGGGGGACGCGGCATGCGGGTGGTCCGCACCCCGACCGAGCTGGCCCGGGCGTACGCGCGCACCCGCGCTGACGCCCAGGCCGTGTTCGGCGACGACCGGGTGTACGTCGAGCGGTACCTCACCGACGCCCGGCACGTCGAGGTGCAGGTGCTCTGCGACGCCCACGGCCACGGGGTGCACCTGGGCACCCGGGACTGCTCGGTGCAGCGGCGGCACCAGAAGCTGGTCGAGGAGGCGCCCGCGCCGGCGCTCTGCCCGGCCACCCTGGACGCGATCGCCGAGACCGCCCTGCGCGGCGTCCTCGAGGTCGGCTTCACCGGCGTCGGCACGGTGGAGTTCCTGGTCGACGACGCCGAGCGGTTCCACTTCCTGGAGATCAACTCGCGGATCCAGGTGGAGCACCCGGTCACCGAGATGGTCACCGGCATCGACCTGGTGCACGAGCAGTTGCACGTGGCCGCCGGCGTGCCGCTGCGCCTGCGGCAGTCCGACGTCCGGCTGCGCGGGGTGGCGGTGGAGGCCCGGGTCAACGCGGAGGACCCGGAGCGCGACTTCGCGCCCACCCCCGGCCGGCTGGACCGCTTCACCCCGCCCGGCGGGCCGTTCACCCGGGTCGACACCCACGGCTACGCCGGCTACCTGGTGGGGCCGCACTACGACTCGCTGCTGGCCAAGGTGGCGGTCTGGGCGCCGGACCGGGAACTCGCCCTCGACCGGCTGGAACGCGCCCTCGACGAGTTCGACGTCGCCGGCCCCGGGGTGCGCACCACCATCGGATTCGTCCGGCGGGTGCTCGACGACGCCGCTTTCCGCAAGGGCCACTACAGCACCGCCATCGTGGAGCGTCTCCTGGCCGGCGACGGCCCGCTCCGGCCGCAGGCCGGCCCCGCGCCCGCCGGCCCCGAGCCGGCCCCCACGCCGCCCGTGGTGGCCGCCGCGTCCCCCACCGTCGACCCGTCCTGACCGCAATCCGAGGAGGACCCGAGATGACCGTCACCCACGGTCGACCGCTCAGCGCGGAGATCACCGACATCCTGGTGGCGCACTGCGGCCTGGACGCCGACGCCGCCGCCCGTGCCCCCGCCGCCTCCCTGGAGGAGCTGGGCATGGACTCCCTGGCCCTGCTGGAGCTCAGCGCCGTGGTGGCCGACCGGTGGCGGGTGCAGATCCCCGAGCAGGCCGCGCAGCTCAGCATCGCGGGCGTCGCCGACCTGGTCGCCCGCCGCGCAGACCCGCCCGGCCACACCGAGAACGGCATCGTCATCGCCGCGCCGCTGGAGCTGGTCTGGGAGCGGACCAACGACGTCGCCCGGTGGACCGAGTTGTTCACCGAGTACGCGGCGGTGGAGATCCTGCAGCGCGACGGCGACACGGTGCGCTTCCGGCTCACCATGCACCCCGACGAGAACGGGGTGTCCTGGAGCTGGGTGAGCGAACGCACCGCCGACCCGGTCACCCGCGAGGTCCGGGCGCACCGGGTGGAGACCGGGCCGTTCGAGTACATGCGGATCCACTGGCGCTACGACCGCGAAGCCGGGGGCACCCGGATGACCTGGGTGCAGGACTTCGCGATGAAACCCTCCGCGCCGGTCGACAACGCCGGGATGACCGAGCGGATCAACGCCAACAGCCGGGTGCAGCTGGCCGTCATCAAGGAGCGGATCGAGCGGGCGTACGCGGGAGGCGGCGATGAGTGACACCGTCACCGGCCTGGTCGCCGCCCGCGACGTGACCGCCGACCGGCGGCGCGGCGGGGAGCTGCGGGTGCTGCTCGGGCCGAAGACCGTCGGCAGCACCTCAGGGTTCATGGGGGTGGCCGCGCTCGCGCCGGGGGAGCGGATCGCCGAGCACTACCACCCCTACAGTGAGGAGTTCCTCTACCTGGCCCACGGGGCGATCACCGTCGACCTGGACGACGAACCGGTACCGCTGGCCACCGGGGAGGCGCTCTTCGTACCCCGTAACGTGCGGCACCGGCTGCGCAACACCGGCGACGTGCCGGCCGAGGTGGTGTTCCATCTCGGACCGTTGGCGCCCCGCCCGGAACTCGGCCATGTCGACACCGAACTGGCCGAGCAGCGGGGCCCCTCGTGACCGAGCGGCGCACCGTGGTGACCGGCATCGGCGTGGTCGCCCCCGGCGGCGCCACCCGGGACCGGTTCTGGAAGACCCTCACCGAGGGGCGGACCGCCACCCGGCGGATCAGCTTCTTCGACCCGTCCCCGTTCCGTTCCCAGATCGCCGCCGAGTGCGACTTCGACCCCGACACTGCCGGGCTGACCCTGGCCGAGCGGCAGCGCGCCGACCGGTACGTGCAGTTCGCCCTCGCGTGCTCCGCCGAAGCCCTGGCCGACAGCGGACTGGCCCTCACCGACGCCGACCGGGCGGTCGCCGGGGTGGTCCTCGGCACCGCGGTCGGCGGCACCATGGCCCTGGAGCAGGAGTACGTGCGGGTCAGCGACTCCGGGCGGCGCTGGCTGGTCGACCACGCCCTCGGCGGGCCGTACCTGTACCAGGCGCTGGTGCCCAGCAGCCTCGCCGCCGACGTGGCGTGCCGGCACGGCCTGCACGGCCCCGCGCAGGTGATCTCCACCGGCTGCACCTCGGGCATCGACGCCATCGGGTACGCCCACCAGCTCATCGCCGACGGCGAGGCCGACATCGTGCTCGCCGGGGCCGCCGACTCGCCGATCTCCCCGGTCACCGTCGCCTCCTTCGACGCGATCAAGGCGACCAGCCCGGACAACGACGACCCGGCGCACGCCTCCCGGCCGTTCGACGCCGACCGGCACGGCTTCGTCCTCGCCGAGGGGGCCGCGGTGCTGGTGCTCGAGGAGTGGCAGCACGCCCGCCACCGGGGCGCGCACGTCTACTGCGAGGTCGCCGGGTACGCGAGCCGCAGCAACGGTTTCCACATGACCGGGCTGCGCCCGGACGGGGTGGAGATGGGGTTGGCGATCTCCGCGGCGATGCGCCAGGCCCGGCTGAATCCGTCCGACGTCTCGTACATCAGCGCGCACGGCTCCGGCACCCGGCAGAACGACCGGCACGAGACGGCGGCGTTCAAGCGGGCACTGGGCGAGGCGGCGTACCGGGTGCCGGTGAGCTCCATCAAGTCGATGGTCGGGCACTCGCTGGGCGCGATCGGCTCCATCGAGATGGCCGCCTGCGCCCTCGCCATCGAGTACGGGGTGGTGCCGCCCACCGCCAACTGGACCACTCGGGACCCGGAGTGCGACCTGGACTACGTGCCGAACGTGGCCCGGGAGACCCCGGTGGACGTGGCACTCTCGGTGGGCAGCGGCTTCGGCGGCTTCCAGTCCGCGATGCTCTTCCGCCGGCTGGCGGTGCCGGCGTGACCGCGCCGCACGGCACCGACGACCGGGCCGCCGTACGGGCCGTGGTCACCGGCATCGGGGTGGTCGCGCCCAGCGGCGTCGGCGCCGACGCGCACTGGCGTACGGTGCGCGACGGCACCCGCCGCACCGGCCCGATCACCCTGTTCGACCCGGCCGGCTACCCGACCCGGATCGCCGGCGAGGTCGCCGACTTCGACCCGGCCCGGTACGCCGACACCCGGCAACTGGTGCAGACCGACCGCTGGACCCACCTCGGCTTCGCCGCCACCCGGTTGGCGCTGGCCGACGCCGGGCTGCCCGAGCGGGCCCCCGACCCGTACGGCTGGGCGGTCACCCTGGCCAGCTCGTCCGGGGGCAACCTGTTCGGGCAGCGGGAGCTGCAACGGCTCTGGGGTGGGCCGTCCCGGACCGTCGGGGCGTACCAGTCGATCGCCTGGTTCTACGCCGCCAGCGTCGGGCAGCTCTCCATCCACCACCAGTTCAAGGGGCCCAGCGGGGTGCTGGTCGCCGAGTCCGCCGGCGGGCTGGACAGCCTCGCGCACGCGGTGCGCACCGTCCGGCGGGGCACCCCGGTGGTGATCGCCGGGGCGACCGAGTGCCCGCTCAGCCCGTACGCGCTGGCCTGCCAGCTCCGCTCCGGCCTGCTCAGCGACGTCGACGACCCGGCCGCGGCGTACCGGCCGTTCGACCGGACGGCCGCGGGGTACGTACCGGCCGAGGGCGGGGCGGTCTTCGTGGTGGAGGAACTCGGCCACGCGATGGCCCGGGGCGCCCGGATCTACGGCGAGGTCACCGGCTGGGGCGCCACCCACGACGCCGCGCAAACCGGTTCGGACGTCGCCGCCGACCCCGGCTGGTACGCACGCGCGATGCGGCTGGCCCTGGACCGCTCCGGGGTGACGGCCGGGCAGGTGGATCTGGTCGTGCCCGACGCGCTCGGCGTGCCCCGGTACGACCGGGCCGAGGCGGCGGCGCTGCGGACCGTCTTCGGGGACCGGCCGCCGCCGGTGAGCACCCACAAGCCGTTGACCGGCCGGGCCCACCAGGGCGGGTCGGCGCTGGACGTGGCCACCGCGCTGCTCGCCTTCCACCACGACACGCTGCCCGCGTCGGCCGGGCCGGCCGACCCGGCGCCCGGCTGCGAGCTGGACTTCCTGCGGACGCCCCGACGCCCGCGCAGCCGGGTCGCGCTGGTCTGCGCCCGCGGCTTCGACGGCTTCAACAGCGCCCTGGTGGTACGCGGCGCGCCGGCGGCCCCGAGGGGCGCGGCCGACTGAGCCCACCACCGCTGGGCACCGCGGCGATCGGCGGCGCGCACCAGGGCCTGTCCGGCGGATCATCCCGGACAGGCCCGTGGTCCCGAGGAGGGGGGTCAGCGCTTGAGCGTGAAGGTGAAGTCGCCGGAGAGCTTGCCGCTCAGCCGGACTGCCGAAACGAGTTTCCCGTCCGTGATCAGTCTCTCGACCTCGGCCCGCGAAAGACCGCAACCTTCAGCGATCAGTCGCACCGGCCGGACCGGGATCCGCGCCGCAAAGCGGACCGAGACGTCGATCAACTCGCGGTCCAGGTGATCCGGTCCGCCGGTGTCGAGGCGCCAGGCGTTGTCCCAGTCGAGGGCGATGCGATTACGGCGCTGCACGACCGGATCCTGGAGCAGCTCAGCTGTCAGGCCAGGGTCGTTGTCATGCAGCCGGTCCAGCAGTTCAGGTCGTATGGATCGCACAGTCATCCGTTCCAGGACCGTGAGCTTTGCAGTTTCCCCGCAAGCGGTACAGAGCGCGAGGAGCCAGGCGTCGATGAGCTTGTGGTTTGCGTTGACGCGAAATTTACCGCTTGCCCGGAAGCGCTCGGACGCGCACGCGTGGCAACAGCGGCGAACGAGCGGCAGGCAGGTGGGCACGACCATCCAGTTTTTGAGCACAGAAATACACCGGTTTCAGTGAGAAGTCCGCAGCAAAAAGAAGCGCGGCGCACATGCGCGACGCGCGACAAATCAGCGCTCGGGAGGTCTCACAGGGTGTACAACGGGACGTCCTTGCCTAGACGACTTGCTTCGGCAGCACGGTAATGGCGCACAGCGGCGCTGCGCCTCTGGTTTTCGAGCGCCTCACCGCCAGGTTCCATCCGGCGGGTCATGGACGCCGCCGGCCTCCGGCCGCCGCGGGGTCCCGGTGCGGGCGCGGGCCGGTTCCGCGGCAGGGCATCGGTTCCTTGACAGAGGATGCGTTCCACGGGACGGGCATCGGATCGATCCGCCCGTCAATCGCTACGAACTTGATGACGGCAACGGATCACCCGCTGGCCCCGCCGGGCGCCAACACCGGCCGGCGGACGGCGTACGGGCGCGATCGACCCGTGATTCGTCCGCGTCATCACGTTCGTAGCGTCCGCGGGGCTGCTGCGCCGGGTGCCGCCTGAGCTACGGCGGCGGGCGTTCAGCGACGGAGGTGGGCCGGGCGTCCACGGTGCCGAATGCGCTCGATGTGCCGCATCTCCCATACCGGCGGCGTCTTCGCACAGCGCGACGCGCACCGGCCGGAGTCCGGCCGGGCGGGCGCGCGGCGAACCGGCCGGCGGTGTCACGGGGCCGGCGTACGCGCCCGATCCTGCCCGTCCGATCGATCGGCGGCAATCCGGCCGGCCGCCCTTTCTGATCTAGCCATTTGCATCTAGCAATGGCTCTCCGGGCTGTCGTAGGGTTCCGTCAGCACCCCGAAAGACGCACCTTCTGGGCGGATTACGCCCTCTTTGACGCTGGGCGGTGGACGGTAGTGGCCATGGCTCGTCCGACGGAAAATCCTACGGCGCAGGACCCCGGTTGGGTCGACGACGTGTTGTTCACCGGCCGTTCGACCGACATCTGTCTTCGACTTCCGGAGGCGGTGGACCGGGCCCGACTGCGCCGACTGGTCAGCGAGGCGCAGGACCGGCTGCGCGCCGCCGGACTGCGCCCCGGTGGCGCCGCCGCGCTGCGCCTGCCGCCGTCGCTGGCGTACGTGGTGAACCTGCTGGCCACCTGGCGCACCGGCGCCCAGGCCGTCCTGCTCGACCACCGGCTCACCGACCACGAGGTGGACCGGGCGTTGGCGCGGCTCACCCCGCAGGTGGTGGTCGCGCCGGTACGCACCGGCGGGGGCGCGCTGCGCGTCTTCGTCGACGTCACCGAGGGGGTCACTCCGTACGCCGACCGCCCCGCCACCAGCGGGCACGCGGTGATCCAGCTCAGCTCCGGCTCGACCGGGCCGTCCAAGGTGATCGGTCGCACCGCCGACGACCTGGTCGCCGAGGTACGCCGCTACACCCGGATCGACGGGGTGGCGCTGCCCGGCGAGCGGATCGTCCTGCTCCCCTCCATGGTGCACGTGCTCGGCCTGGTCGGCGGCCTGCTCTACGGCCTGCACGCCGGTGTCGAGCTGGTCCCGCCGGAGCGGCTCAGCGGCGACGCGGTGCTGGCCGCCATCGCCGCGCAGGACACCCCGGCCACCGTGCTCGGCGTGCCGTTCCACATCGGACTGCTCGCCTCCACCCGCCCGGACCGCCCGCTGCCGCAGTTCAAGCGGATGACCACCGGCGGCGAGCTGGTGCCCGCCGCGACCGCGCGCGCCTTCACCGACCGGTTCGGCGTCCCGCTGGGCAACATGTACGGGATGACCGAGGTCGGGGTCATCGGCACCGACCTGTACGGCCGGCACCGCCCGTCGATCGCTCCGGCACCCGGCATCGAGGTCCGTGAGGTCGACGGCGAGCTGCACGTGAGCTGCCCCGCCTCGCCGTACGTCGGGCTCGCCGACCCCACGCGCTGGGCGGACGGCTGGCTGCACACCCGCGACGCCGGCACCGTCGACCCGGAGAGCGGCCTGGTCACCGTCAAGGGCCGCCTGGACTCCCAGGTGTCGGTGGGCGGGCTGAAGGTCGACCTGACCGAGGTCGAGGCCACCCTCGCCGGGCTGCCCGGGGTGGGCGCCGCCGTGGTCGTCTACGACGACGGCATCACCGCGTACGTGCAGCCCGACGGGGCGCTGACCGAGGAGACGCTGGACAAGCTGCTCGCCGAGCGACTGGCCGGCTACAAGCGCCCACGCACCCTGTACCTGCTCGACCAGCTGCCCCGCACCACCACCGGCAAGCTGGTCCGCTCGGTCACCGCGCTGCGGGCGGCCACCCCGTGACCGGCCCGCTGCGCGAGCCCGAGTGGGGCTTCGGCCCGCGCCGGACCGGCGGAACGCGGTCCTCAGTGGAGCAGCACCTCGACCTCGCCCATCGCGGTGACGACCGCGACGGCGAGCACCAGGTCGTCACCGGCCGGCGGGTGGCCGACGCGCAGACCGTCGTGCCCGGGGACCGGCTGCCCCGCTCCACCGGGGACCGGCGGCGGCATCGGCCGGCGCAGACCGCCGTCGCGCAGGCCCCGGCCGAGCGCCTTGCCGACCGCCTCCTTGGCCGTCCACAGCAGCAGGAACGCCTCGGCCCGCCGCTCGGGCGGCCGGCCGCGCAGCCAGTCCGCCTCGGCCGGGGTGTACCAGCGCTCCGCCAGGGCCAGCGCGGGCAGCGGCCGGCGCCGCTCGACGTCCACCCCGACCGGACCCGCGCGCCGCACGGCGACCACGAGCACCCCGTCGCCGTGGCTGACGCTCACCGGCAGGGCCGCGCCACCGGCTCGGGCGTACGGCCGCCCGTCGGGCTCCCGGCCCACCACGATCTCCCGCTCCGGCCGGCCGAGCAGCGCGCCACCAGCGTGCCGCAGCAGCCGCTCCACCGACTCCGGCCGACCGCCGGTGCCCCGGCCGACCCACACGTGCACGGCGTCCCGACCGGACGCCGGTAGCAGGACCACGAAGAGAGGTTACCGCCATGCGAGACGAGGTCCGCACCTTCGTCATCGAGCAGCTCGAGGACATGAACTACGACGTCGAGGGCATCGACGACCAGACCACCCTCGGCCCGTCCGGGGTCGACCTGGAATCCCTCGCGCTGGCCGACCTGTCCGTCCGGGTCGAGGACCGGTACGGCGTGAAGTTCGCCGATGACGAGTCGGAGAAGCTGGCCCTGATGACCGTGGGCGAGTTCACCACCATGGTCGCCGACCGGGTCGCCGGTTCGACCAGCGTCGACAACTGATGTCCGGTCAGCCCGACCTGGGGCGAGCTGACCTGGTGAGCATGCTCGCCGAACTGACCGCGAAACCCGTCGACCAGGTGCCGCACCGGGTCGGCTCGATGGAACTGGCGTGGCTCGTGCACCTCGTCGAGCAACGCTACGACCGGCGGATGGACCTCACCGACGACGAGCTCGCCGGGATCCGCACCGTCGATGACGCCCTGGCGGTCTTCCGCGGCTGCCTGACCACTCCCGCCGATGGCTGACCGGGAGCCCGTAGCGATCTCCGGTGTGCACGCGGTCAGCGCCCTGGGCAGGGGCGCCGACGCACAGCTCGCCGGGGTGCTCGCCGGGGTGCCGGCGTTCCGGCCGGTACGCCGCTTCGACACCGCCGCCCGCCGGGTGCGGGTCGCCGCCACCCTGCCCGACGTCGGCACGCTCCCCGACGAGCTGGCCGACGCGATCGACGCGGCCTGCCGGGCCGCCGGCCTGACCGCCGCCGACCGGGCGGGGTCCGCCCTGCTGCTGGCCACCCACGGCGGGCCGATCTCGCAGCCCCACGCCTTCCGCGACGACCGCCAGGTCGACGACGGACCGACCGGGACCGGGCCCGAGGTGCCGGCACTCGCCGCCCACCTGGCCCGGCGCTGCGGGCTCGGCGGCACCACCAGGATCTACACCACCGCCTGCGTCTCGGCGAGCACCGCCGTCGCCGACGCCGCCACGCTGATCCGCCGGGGCGACCTCGACCGGGTCGTCGTCGCGGCCGGCTACCTGGTCGAACCGGACCAGTTCGCGCTCTTCGACGCCGGCCGGGCGCTCGCCCCCGACGGGGCGGTCCGCCCGTTCAGCGCCGGACGGCAGGGCCTGCTGCTCGGCGACGGGGTGGCCGCGGTGGTGCTGGAGAGCGCCGAGGCGGCCCGGCGGCGGGGGGCGTCGCCACCGGCCACCGTGGCCGGTTGGGGCCGGGCGGGGGACGCGTACCACCCGTGCCAGCCGGATCCCCGTGGTCGTGGGCTGGCCCGGGCGGTCGAGGCGGCGCTGCGTCGCGCCGGGCTGCCCGCCGACACGGTCGGGTACGTCAACGCCAACGCCACCGGCACCGGGTTCAGCGACGCCTCCGAGGCGGCGGCGCTGCGGCTGGCCCTGGGCGAGCGGGCCACCCGGGTGCCGGTCAGCTCCACCAAGGCGCTGCACGGGCACGCCCTGGAAGCCTCCGGGCTGCTCGAACTGGTGGTCACCGTGCAGGCCCTGCGGCACGGGAAGCTGCCGGTCAACGCCGGTTTCCTCGGCCCCGACGAGGCCTGCCCGCTGGACGTGATCACCGACGCGCCCCGGCCGGTCACCACCCCGTACGCGCTCAGTCTCAACGCCGCGTTCGGCGGCGCGAACACCGCGCTGCTGGTGGGTGCGCCGTGACCGGCCCGTGCGGCCCGGGGCTCGGGATCGTCCCGGGCCGCGCGGCCGGACACGGCGCCGGGCCGACGGTGCTGGCCGACGCGCGCTGGCCGGAACCGGGGGACGGACCGCCGCCGCCGCTGCCCGGGTTCGTGCTCTCGCCGTTCCACCCGCTGGTCGCGGCGGTGGCGCAGCGCTGCCTCAGCCGGCGGGAGCGGCCGGCGGCCGACGGCACCCGGTGCGCGGTGGTGCTGGTCAGCGCCGTCGGTGACCGGCCCAGCGCCGACCACGTCCGGGCCACCGTGGCCGCCGGCGGCCGGGTCGGGCCGCTGTTCTTCTTCCAGTCGGTGCCGAACAGCGTCGCCGGGCACGTCGCGGCGCGGCACGGACTGGACGGCCCGGTGGTCTGCCTGAGCCCGACCGGCGACCCGCGCGCCGACGCGATCGCCGAGGCGGAGCTGCTGCTGTACGACGGGGACGCCGACGAGGCGTTGCTGATCCTGATCGACACCGCACCCGACGGCACCGGAACCGGTGCGGTCGCGGTGCTGCTGGGGGGAGGAGCAGAACGATGAGGACGATCCGACTGCGCGGCGCGCTCGCCGCGGACACCGAGGTGGGCGCCGGCAACGTGCTGGCCCGGGTGCTCGCGCACGGCGCCGACCCGCAGGGGCCGGGGTTGACCTTCGACACCCCGGTCGACGGGCACCCGGCCGAGCACCCGCTCACCCTGGGCGAGCTCGACGAGCGGGTCGCCGCCCGGGCGGCCTGGCTGCACGCGCGCGGCATCAAGCCCCGCGACCCGGTCGCGGTCTGGGCCACCGACGCCGCCGACATGGTGCTGAGCTTCCTGGCGCTGGCCCGGCTCGGCGCGATTCCCGCGCTGATGAACGGCAAGCTGCGCCCGGAGATCGCCGCCGAGTACATCCGCCGGCTGCGCGCCGCCGGGGTGCTCGCCGACGCCGCGCACACCGCGGCGCTGGCCGGCCACGACCTGGGCGCGCCGCTGGTCGGCACCCCCGCCGAGGCGGGCACCGGCGACCCGGCCGCCGCCCCGGCCCACTACCGGCACCACGACGACGATCCGATCGTCATCACCCACACCTCCGGCACCACCGGCGTGCCCAAGGCGGTGCTGCACTCGCACGCCAGCCTCTTCGCCGCCACCCGGCACCTGCTCACCATGCCGCAGGCGCAGGGCACCCGGCGGATCCTCAACGCGCTGCCCGCCCCGCACACCGCGACCGTGCTGATGGTCAACCAGGCGCTGGGCAACCGGGCGGAGATGTTCCTCCTCTCCGACCAGGGCGGCGAGCGGGTGCTCGACGCGATCCAGCGCTGGCGCCCCGACGGGGTGTTCGGCTTCTCCGTCACCTGGGCGGAGCTGGCCCGCTTCGACCTGTCCGGGTACGACCTGGACTCGGTGCGGCTGTGGTTCAACACCGGGGACTGCTCGCACGAGCCGCACGTGCGCCGCCTCGTCGCCGTCGGCTCCCGGGACGTGGTGACCCGGCAGGGCATCACCCGGGTCCCGGGCTCCGTCTTCATCGACGGCCTCGGCTCCAGCGAGATGGGGCACTCGATGTTCCACATCACCCACACCGTGGAGACGAACCGGTACGGCCGGTGCATCGGCCGCCCGTACCGGTTCACCAGGGTGGCGGTGCTCGACCTCGACGGCAACGAGCTGCCCCCGGGGCAGGTCGGCTGGCTCGGCATCGACTCACCGTCGCTGTTCCGCGGCTACTGGAACGACTCGGTCACCACCTACCGGTCCCGGCTGCGCGGCTGGTACCTCACCGGCGACCTGGTGCACGCCGACGCCGACGGCCGGTACTACCACCTGGACCGGGCGGTGGACTCGGTCGAGGTCGGCGACGGCCGGCGCTACTTCACCGCGCTCTCCGAGGAGCGGATCCTCGCCGCCCGCCCCGACGTCACCGACTGCACCGTCGTCATCGTGCGGGAGGGCGACGTGGTCGTCACCGACGTGCTGCTGGAACTGGCCGCCGGCGCCGACCCGGCCCTCGACCGCACCGAGGCGGTCCGGGCCGCGCTCGGCCCGGACGTCGGGGCGACCCTGCGCCGGGTGGTGCCGGTCCGCTCCGACGACATCCCGGTCACCGTCACCGGCAAGGTCCGCAAGGTAGCGCTGCGCGAGCGCTACCTGACCGAGTCGCCGTCATGACCGCCGTCATCACCGGGATGGGGCTGTTCAGCCCCGTCGGGCGGGGGGTGGAGGCCACCTTCGACGCGTTGACCAGCGGGAAGTCCGGGCTGACCCGGCCGCCCGAGGGCCACCCCGCCCGGGAGTCCCTGGAGGTCGCCGGCCTGCTCCCGCCGGTCGACCCGCGTACCGTCGCCTCCGGCCCGGAGACGAAGGTGCTCGACCGGATCGTGGTGCTCGCGCTGCTCACCGCCGCCGACGCGCTCGCCGACGCCGGCATCGAGGTGGGCCGGGACGTGGATTCGGGCCGGATCGGCGTGATCGTCGGCGGGGTGGGCGGCATGTCCACCCTGGAGAGCCAGGTGATCGCCCGGGCCGCCCGGGGGCGGGCCGCGGTCAGCCCGTACCTGTTGACCGGGATCCTGCCGAACATGCCGTCGGCGCGGATCGCCATCACCCACGGCATCCGGGGCTACAGCTCCTCGGTCGGCACCGCCTGCGCCTCCGGCGCCCAGTCGGTCGCCGACGGGGTCCGGCTGATCCGCGCCGGCGAGGCCGACGTGGTGCTCTGCGGGGCCAGCGAGGCGCCGCTCTTCCCGACCTTCTGCGACACCTTCGGCAACGCCCGCGCCCTGGCGCGCGGCTGGGACGACCCGACCGAGGCGAGTCGGCCCTTCGACACCCGGCGCAACGGGTTCGTGCTGGCCGAGGGGGCGGCGTTGCTGGTGCTGGAACGCGCCGAGCACGCCGCCGCCCGGGGCGCGCGGGTGTACGCCGAGGTGGCCGGCTACGGCGCGACCACCGACGCGTACCACCCGACGGCGCCCCGGCCCGACGGCGCGGGCGCGGCCGAGTGCATGCGCCGCGCGCTGGCGAGTGGGGGAGTGACCGCCGCCGACGTCGGCTACGTCAACGCGCACGGCACGAGCACGAAGCTCGGCGACATCGCCGAGACCGTCGCCCTGGCCGAGGTCTTCGGCACCGGTGGGGTGCCGGTCAGCTCCACCAAGGCGCTCACCGGGCACCTGCTCGGCGCCTCGGGGGTGGTGGAGGCGGCGGCCTGCGCGCTGGCGCTCGGCCGGGGGCTGCTGCCCCCGACGTACCACCTCGACGACCCGGACCCGGACTGCCCGGCGGACCACATCCGCGCCGAGCCCCGGGCCACCCGGACCGACTTCGCGCTCACCAACTCGTTCGGGTTCGGCGGCCAGAACGTCAGCCTGCTGCTGCGGCGTACCGACGCGGCGGGACCGGCGGTCGCCCGGCCGGGGAGGTGATCGACGTACCACCCCGGGCGGCACACGCCCGGACGGCAGTCACGGGGGGACATGGGGAAGGGCTGGACATCATGGATATCCGTGGGATCGACCACATCGAACTCTACGTGGGGGACGCCAGGCAGGCGGCCTTCTACTTCGGCACGGCGCTCGGCTTCCGGCTGAGCGGACAGGGCGGCCCGGAGACCGGGCTGGACGGGCGGCGCTCCCTGCTGCTCAGCCAGGGCGACATCCGGCTGCTGCTCACCTCCGGGTTGGCGGCCGGGCATCCCGCCTCGACGTACGTGCAGCGGCACGGCGACGGGATCGCGGTGGTGGCGCTGGAGGTCGGCGACGCCGCCGGGGCGTACGCGGAGCTGGTGGCCCGGGGTGCGACCGGGCTGATCCCGCCGCGGACCTGGACCGGGGCGGACGCCGAGGTGGTGACCGCCGAGGTCGGCGGCTTCGGCGACGTCGTGCACCGGCTGGTGCAGCGGCGCGGCGACCGGTCGGCGTTCCTGCCCGGCGCGGTCACCGCGACCGGGCCAGGCAAGGGCGAGGCCGACCTGCTCGCCGAGATCGACCACCTGGCGGTCTGCGTGCCGCCCGGGCAGCTCGACGTGACCATCGGCCACTACGAGCGGGTCTTCGGCTTCCAACAGATCTTCGAGGAGCACATCGAGGTCGCCGGCCAGGCGATGAACTCCAAGGTGGTGCAGAGCCCGTGCGGGCGGGTCACCCTGGTGCTGCTGGAACCGGATCCGACCCGCCGGCCGGGGCAGATCGACGCGTTCCTCGCCGAGCACGACGGCGCCGGGGTGCAGCACCTGGGGCTGCGCACCGACGACATCGTCACCGCGGTCGGCGCGCTCGGCGAGCGGGGGGTGCGCTTCGCCGGCACCCCCGCCAGCTACTACGACACCCTGGAGCAGCGGGTCGGACCGGTCGACGCCCCGCTGGAGCGGCTGCGCGACCTGAACATCCTGGTCGACTCCGACCACGGCGGGCAGCTGCTGCAGATCTTCACCGAGTCGATGCACCTGCGCCGCACCCTTTTCCTCGAGCTGATCGAGCGACGCGGGGCGCGCACCTTCGGCAGCGGCAACATCAAGGCGCTCTACGAGGCCAAGGAACGGGAGTTGGCCGCCGCCGCGGCGGCCGTACCGCAGGGGGTGATCGCGTGACCGCGACCGAGTTCGAGCCGACGCTGACCGCCGAGGAGGAGGCGCTGCTGCCCTCGGAGTCCGACGTGCGCTTCTACGCCGAGCACGGCTGGTACCTGTCGAAGAAGCTGCTCACCGACGACGAGGTGGACGCCCTGGCCGCGGCCGCCGACCGCTACTACGCCGGCGAGCGGGACCGCCGGCTGTCGGTCCGCCCACCGAAGCTCGCCTACTGGGAGCCGGCGCAGGGGTCGGTGCAGCGGCACAACGACTACGTGCACCACGAACACGACGGGCTGGCCGCGATCCTGCGCAAGCCGCTGATCGGCGCGGTCGCCGCCCGGCTCGCCCGGGCCACCGAGATCCGGATCTTCCAGTCCACGCTGATCTACAAGCCGCCGATCTCCGGCGAGCCGTCGAACATCGTGCCCTGGCACTTCGACAAGCACTACTGGGCGTCCTCGTCGTCGGAGGACATGCTCACCGCCTTCATCCCATTCCACGACTGCGGGGAGGAGATGGGCACGATCACCATGGTCGACGGCTCGCACCGGTGGAAGGAGATCGGCGCGGACGACACCGTGGTCCGGCACTTCGCCGAGCGCGACCGCGGCCAGCTGGAGGAGATGCTGGCCGAGAACGCCGCGTACAACGGCGCCGAGATCCGCAAGATCCCGATGGTGATCCCCCGGGGACACATGTCCTTCCACCACTGCCGCACCTACCACGGCAGCGGCGCCAACGTCAGCGGCCGTCCCCGGCAGGCGATCTCGCTGCACCTGCAGGACGGCGCGAACGCCTGGCGGGAGTACCCGCTGTCGGACGGCACGCTCGCCGCGTACAACCACGACGTGCTGGTCCGCCGCACCCACGAGGGACGGCCGGACTACGCGGACCCCGACTACTGCCCGGTCATCTGGCGCGACCGCGCCCAGCAGGGAGGCTGACAATGTCACGGTACGACTGGGGACGGACGCATCCGGGCATCGAACGGCTGGAGAAGGCGGTGACCGACCGCCGTGACGTGGTGGTCAAGCACCCGCTCTACGCCAACCTGGACACCCACGAGGCGCTGGTCACCTTCATGGAGCACCACGTCTTCGCGGTCTGGGACTTCATGTCCCTGCTGAAGTCGTTGCAGCGGCAGCTCACCTGCGTCACCGTGCCGTGGATCCCCACCGGGCCCACCGGCAGCCGCCGCCTGATCAACGACATCGTGATGGTGGAGGAGAGCGACGAGCTGGGCGAGGGCTACATCAGCCACTTCGAGCTCTACGTACGCGGCATGGCCGAGGCCGGCGCGGACACCGCCGCGGTGCAGAAGCTGATCGACCTGCTGCGCGCCGGCACCCCGGTCGCCGAGGCGCTGGCCGGGGCCGGTGTCCCGGCGGCGTCGGCCCGGTTCGCCGCCACCACCTGGAAGATCATCGAGGAGACCCCGGTGCACTGCCAGGCCGCCGCCTTCGCGTTCGGCCGGGAGGACCTGATCCCCGACATGTTCACCCAGGTGGTCGCCGTCAACGAGCGCAGCCGGCGGCTGCACACCTTCGTCGACTACCTGGAGCGGCACATCGAGGTCGACGGGGAGCAGCACACCCCGATGGCCATGCAGATGCTCGCCGACCTCTGCGGCGACGACGACGTCAAGTGGCAGCAGTGCGCGGACACGGTCAACCTGGCGCTGGCCGCCCGGGCCCGGCTCTGGGACGACATCCTCGCCGCGGTCAAGGAGGGTCGCGACCGGTGATCGACGCCGACCAGGTCCGGCTCTACCGCACGGTCCGGCTGATTCGCCGCTTCGAGGAGCGGGCCGTCGAGCTGGTCCACTCCGGGGCGATCGTCGGCGGCATCCACCCGTACCTCGGTCAGGAGGGGATCGCCGCCGGGGTGTGCGCCGCGCTGCGGGGGACGGACCTGGTCACCGGCACCCATCGCGGGCACGGGCACGTGCTCGCGAAGGGTGCCGACCCGGCCCGGATGATGGCCGAGCTGTGCGGCCGGGAGACCGGGCTGAACCGGGGCCGCGGCGGCTCCATGCACGCCGCGGACTTCTCCGTCGGGGTGCTGGGCGCCAACGCCATCGTCGGCGCCGCCGGCGCGATCCTCACCGGGGCGGTGTGGGCGCGGCGGCGGCGCGGCGGGGACACGGTGGGGGCGACCTTCTTCGGCGACGGCGCGGTCAACGAGGGGATGCTGCTGGAGGCGTTCAACCTGGCCGCGCTCTGGCGGGTGCCGGTGCTCTTCGTCTGCGAGAACAACGGCTACGCCACCACCATGCCCGTCGAGGGCGCGGTCGCCGGCACCATCACCGGCCGCGCCGACGCGTTCGGCATGCCGGCGGTCGTCGTTGACGGCCAGGACCCGGAGACGGTACGCGACGCCGCGTCCGCCGCCGTCGCGCGGATGCGCGCCGGCGGCGGCCCGGAGCTGGTCGAGGCCCGCACCTACCGGTTCGACGCCCACCACACCTTCGAACATTCGGTACGCCTCGACTACCGCCCGCCGGAGGAGGTGGCCGCCGGCCGGTCCCGGGATCCGGTGCGCATCCAGGGCGACCGGCTCCCCGCCGCCGCGCGGGCGGCCGTCGACGCGGAGGTGGAGACGGTGGTAACCGCGGCCGTCGAGTTCGCCCTGGCCAGCCCCGAGCCGGATCCGGCCGGCGCGCTGGACCACCTGTACGCCAGCGGGCTGACCGCCCGGACCGGAGGTGGCTGATGCCCAGGTTGTCGTACCGCAGGGCGCTCACCCGGGCGCTCGCCGACGAACTGGCCCGCGACGAGAACGTCTTCCTGCTCGGCGAGGACATCCGGGTGGCCGCCTCGAACGTCACCTCGGGCCTGCTCAAGCGCTTCGGGCCGGAGCGGGTCCTGGACACCCCGCTGTCCGAGCAGGCGTTCACCAGCTTCGCCACCGGGGCGGCGCTGGCCGGGATGCGGCCGGTGATCGAGTTCCAGATCCCGTCCCTGCTCTTCCTGGTCTTCGAGCAGATCGTCAACCACGCGCACAAGTTCCCGCTGATGACCGGCGGGCAGTGCGCCGCGCCGGTCACCTACCTGGTGCCCGGCTCCGGTTCCCGGACCGGCTGGGCCGGGCAGCACTCGGACCACCCGTACCCGCTCTTCGCCCACGTCGGAATCGTCACCGCGGTGCCGGCCACCCCGACCGACGCGTACGGGCTGCTGGTCTCGGCGATCCGGCACGACGACCCGGTGGTGGTCTTCGCCCCGGCCGGCGCGCTGGACGTCCGGGAGGACGTCGACCTGACCGCCCTCGCCCCGGTGCCGCTGGGGCGCGGGGTGGTCCGCCGGGCCGGCACCGACGTCACGGTGGTCGCCGTCGGGCACCTGGTGCACGACGCGCTCGCCGTCGCCGCCGAGCTGGCCGATCAGGTGTCGGTGGAGGTCTTCGACCCGCGGACCGTCTACCCGTTCGACATCGACGGGCTGCTGGAGTCGGTGTCCCGCACCGGCCGGCTGGTGGTGGTCGACGACGCGAACCGCTCCTGCGGCATCGCCGGCGAGATCATCGCCAGCGTGGTGGAACGGGTGGCGCTGGCCGCCCCACCGCGCCGGGTGACCCGCCCGGACGGCGCGGTGCTGCCCTTCGCCGCCGCCCTGGACCGGGCCGTGCAGCCCAGCCGGGACCAGCTCACCGCCGCCATCCAACTGACCATGAAGGACGGATGACCATGGACCCGAACTATGCGTGGCCGCCGGCCGGCCAGGCGTGGGCCGACCTGCCCGAGGCCGCCCGTACGGCGATGGTGGCCAGTGGCGCCGCCGCCTGGGAGCAGGTCTTCCACGGCCGGGCGACGTACAACAAGCAGTGGCGGCTGGCCCGGCCGCCGGTGCTCACCGCGGACGCGTTCCGGGAGCTGAACGAGGTCTGCGACCGGCTGGCCCAGCTCATCCTGGAGGCCTGCCGGCGGCGGGCCGGCACGGCCGGCGAGCTGCGCCGGCTGCTCGGCGTGCCGGTGGGGGAGACCCGGCTGCTGGACGAGGACGAGCCGCTGCACGAGGGCTTGCTCGCCGCGTACCGGCCGGACGTGCTGGTCTCCGGCGGGGTGCCCCGGTTCGTCGAGTACAACATCGACAGCAGCCTCGGCGGCGGCTTCGACGCGGACACGGTGATCTACCGGTACGCCGAACTCTTCCGGAAGCAGGGGCTGTTGGACGGGCTCGCGGTCCGCCCCGCGCCGTCCCTGCTCGACCAGCGGTTCGTGGCGATCCGGGAGACCCTCGGCCTGGCCGAGGGTGCCCGGGTGGCGTTGCTGATGGATTTCGACGCCGAGTACCCGGGCCTGGACGACCCGGAGACCTTCATCCGGATCCTCGACCCGCTGGCCGTCCGGGCGCGTGACTTCGGCATCGACCTGGTGATCGCCCCGGTCGCCACCGCCCGGCTGGACGACGCTCGCCGGCTGGTGGTGGGCGCGGCCCCGGTGGATGCCCTGTTCCGGCTCTTCGTGCCGAACCGGGTCACCCCGAGCGCCGGCCTGGACGCGGTGGCCGGGGCCCTGGACGCGGGGACCCTGCCGATGTTCGTCAGCGCGGCTGCCTGGCTGCTCGGCAACAAAATCAACTTCGCCTGGCTCTGGGAGGACCTGGACGAACTGCCGGAGGCCGATCGGGTGCTGGTCCGCCGGTACGTCCCGCACACCGTGGCGCTCACCGCCGACCAGCTCGACCGGGCGTTGGCCGAGCAGCGCGACCTGGTGGCCAAGCCGGCCGACGGCTCCGCCGGGTACGGGGTGCTGATCGGTCGGGAGCTGACCCCGGCCGCCTGGGAGGAGGGGCTGCGCGCCGCCCTCGCGCGCGGCGGCAACGTCCTCCAGCGGTACATGGAGGCCGACCGGGTGGCGATGGACTTCGTGCAGATCGAGACGGGCGAGACGGTCACCGCCGAGGTCCCGTACAGCCTCGCCCCCTACCTCTTCGGCCGTACCGGCTCCGGCGCCCTGGCAAGGGTCGGCTACCCCGGCTGCGAGGAGGTGCTCAACCTCGCCCGCGGCGTCCTCCTCACCGGCATCCTCCTCACCGACTGAACCCCCGCCGGGTTGGAACTCCGTTGATCAAGGAGTTTGGGCACTGTCGAGCCGCCTTCCGTGCCCAAACTTCTTGATCAGTGAATGGCGCGTGGGGCGACCGAGCTTGACCACGATGGGTGACTGTGGCGGTGGGCGCTTGTCGTGATGAGCGGTATGACGCTCCGTCATAAATATGACGCTGCGTCATATCGGTCGCGGAGCAGATACGGCCCGCCGTCGCGACACGTCCGGGAGGGCGGTCGTCGGCAGATGAGCCGACCGCAGGGGCTGCCCCTCCCGTGTCGGCGGCTCCCGCATGCGGCGCTCCATCATGCGGCGCAGGCGCCCCCGCAGGCCTTCGATCCAGCACGCGGCGCTGGCGCCCCTGCTTGCGGTCGATCCAAGGCGCGGCGCGGGCGCGTCCGGCAGGTGTTCGATCTAGGACGTGGCGGGGCCCGGGGCCGATTCGGGCGCGGGGACGCGGCGGGCGTTCAGCTGGGCGCCGGGCCGGCGGGCGGCCAGGTGGGCGCCGAGGCGGCGGACCGTCTCGGCGGCGGCGATCGCGTCACTGCGCGCGCTGCCGTGCCGCCCGTCCGCGCTGTACAGCGACGGGTCCGCGACGGCGGGATGGTCGGTGAGGTGCACGTGCAGGGTGCCCAGCCGGGCGGACAGCAGGCCGGTGCGCGACGAGAGAAGTCGCATCCGCTCCCGGAGGCCGGGCCGGAGCGAGTCCGGGACGGCCGGGCTCCACGAGACGTCGAACATGCCCACGGTGATCACCTCCGCGCCGGCGTCGCGAAGCGCGGCGACCATCGCGGCCAGCTCGGCGTCCACCGCGTCGGCGTCGAACAATGGCCGGAACGCGTCGTTGCCGCCGCACACCACCAGCGCCAGATCGGGGGCGAACGCCACCGCCGCGTCCAGCTGGGCCGCGCGCACCTCGTGCGCCCGCAGTCCGCGCCGGCCCAGGTTGAGGTACGCCAGTCCGGGCCGCGCCGCGGCCAGCTCGGCGGCGATCCGGTCCGCCCACTGCACCTCGGGGTAGCCGGCGACCGGCTCGCACATCCCCTCCGCGACACTGTCGCCGAGCACCACGAACCGGTGCCACGGGTGGCCGCGCAGCAGGTCCGCGCTCTCCCCGGCGCGCAGGCAGTACGGGTCCGTCGCTTCGGTCAGCCTCGATGGCATGCCGGCACGGTAGCCGACCGACGCCGTCCCGGGCCAGAGCCCGGCGCGGACCGGAGCCGAAGCGGTCAGAGGCGCGGGTCCAGCTCCACCTCGGCCAGGTAGATGCTGGTCCGCCCCTCGTGCGAGGAGTAGTAGCTGACCCGGAGCAGCCCGTCGTGCCAGGCCAGCCCGGGGTAGCTGGTGTCCCCGCCGGAGGGGAGCGCGACCAGCTCGTTCAGCGTGCCCTCCTCGGGGTCGAGTTCGCAGACCGCCGTACGGACGCCGCCGTCGTGCAGGCGTACGCCGGCGATCAGCCGGCCGTCGGGCAGCCGGCGCAGCGCCGGGCCACCGACCCGGACGCCGAGGTCCGTCCAGGCCCACTCCCGGTACGGCGGGCGGGCCCGGCCGAGCTGCGCGGTCGCGCCCTCGCCCCGGCCGATCTGCTCAGTCGCCGGGTTCCCGTCGCGCCGCAGCAGGCAGTACGCCGTGCCGTCGGGCGCGAAGACCAGGCCCGACTCGTTGGGGTAGCCGTCGGCGAAGAGGCTGGACACCCACGGCGACAGGTCGACCCCGTCGTCGCTGCGGTAGAGCCGGGCGAAGCGCGGGTCCCGGGTGGCGTAGCCGACCCCGTACATCGCGTCGTCCTGCCAGGCCGCCTGCCACACCCACACGTCCGGCTCCCCGACCGGGCTGGCCTCGCCCCAGCCGCGCCCGTCGTCGGAGAGCCAGGTGACCGTCGTGAAGGTCTGCTGTGCCTTCGGGGCGTCGCCGGTGGCCGCGGCGGCGAGCAGCTGCAGCCGCCCGTCGGGGCGTACCACGAACCGCGGGTCGCGCAAGTCGGTGGCGGGGCTGGTGAGCCGTGCCGCCGGCGTCCAGTCCCGGCCGTCGGGGGAGGCCAGCACCCGGATCGCCCCGTCGTCCGAGATGTGCGTCCCGCCCTCCCGGAACGCGCAGAGCCAGGTGTCGCGGTGGCGGACCAGATCGGTGAAGGCGTTGTGCGGCGCCTCGTCCCAGATCCGCCGGACCTCGCGTACCCGGGCCCCGGTCGCCTCTCGGCTGGTCGGTGTCGACGTCATCGCGGCTGCTCTCCTCCGTTCGGCGAACACGCCCGTCACCTGCGGCGCCCTCGGCGGAAACATGTGCCCTCGCTCGGCCACGATCGTAGCGCCGGCGGCTGCCTCCACCCGGCGTCGGGGCGTACCGGCGTCGCGGTCCGCCGGCCCGAGCCGCCTCGTGCGGGGGCATGATGGGCGGATGGTGCAGGTGGCGGTCTGCGGGCCGGCGTCCGCGACGGAGACCGAGCTGGCGTACGCCCGCCGGGTGGGGGAGCTGCTCGCCGCGCGCGGGGCGACGGTGCTCTGCGGAGGCGGCGGCGGGGTGATGGCCGCCGTCGCCGCCGGCGCCCGCTCCCGCGCCGGCCTGGTGATCGGGGTACGCCCCGACGACGGCACCGCGCCCGGCCCGGTCGCGGACGTCTCGGCGACCGTGGTGACCAACCTGGGACAGGCCCGCAACGCGGTGCTGGTGTGGAGCGCCGACGCGGTGATCGCGGTCGGCGGCTCGTGGGGCACGCTCAGCGAGGTGGCGCTCGCCCTGCGCCGGGGTGGCGTGCCGGTGGTGGTGCTGGGCGGCTGGCGGGTGGTGGACGCGGACGGCCACCCGGTCCGGGGCCCGGAGCACGTCGACCTCCCCGAGGAGGCGGTCCGGGTGGCGCTGTCCCGCGTCGGGCGAGCCGGGAGCGGCCGGTCCTCGTAGTTGTTCCTGAGGTCGGTCACCACCGTCGGTGCATGGTTGCCTTGGTGCCGGTCACCAGGCTCGCCGGCGGAACGTCATCGGCCACGACCGCGCCAGCGGCTACCACGGCATCACGGCCAATGCTGACGCCGGGCAGGATCGTGGCGCCGGCGCCGATCCACACGTTCTCCGCCACGTCGATGGGCGCGCCGGTGAGGTACAGCCGCCGCTCCTCGGGATCGACCGGGTGTCCGCTGGTGATGAACGTGACCTTCGGGCCGACCATCACGCGCTCGCCGAGCCGGATGCCGGCGTAGTCCAGGAACGTGCAGTTCTGGTTGATGAACACGCGCTCGGCGAGGTCGAGGTGGAGGCCGTGATCCGTGTAGAAGGGCGGATAGATCGTGACTCTCGCCGGCAGCGGCTTGCCGAGAATCTGTTCGAACAGTTCTGCCTTGCCCGCTTCGTCCTCGAAGGGCAGGACGTTCAGGCGGGAGGTGAGTTGGGTGACCTGCAGGACCCTCTCGGCCATGGCCTGGAACTCGGCGCTGTGGATGCGCATGAGACGGTCGCTGGACATCCCCTACAACTACCACCGACCCCACCGGGCAGTCGACCGCCAACCACCCGCACCACGACTCAGCGTAAGCGTCAGCAACGTCCTTGCCTCCTCCACCTGGTCCGCTGTCGGGGGTGGTGCACGGGCGTAGACAGCAGCAGGACAAACTGGACGGATGACGCGTCGTGCCGGCCTGACCCCCATGGCGCACTTCGTGCTGCGCGCGTCCGACGGGGACGCGCCGCTGCCGGAGCTCGCCGACGCCTGGGTGCGCGCCGGGAAGCGGTCGTCGCGCCTGGACGAGGCCCTGCCCGCGCTCGCCCGGGCCCTGGCCGACCTGGTGGCCGACGGGCTGGTCGAAGTACGCCGCTTCCGCACCTGGCCGGCCGGCTGGGACGGCGGCGCGCCGGTCGACGGCGACCGGCTGGATGCCGACACCCGCCAGCCCGGCACCTGGCTGCCGGGTCCGGCCCGCGACGGCCTGCTGGTCGCCCGGCTCACCGCGCGGGGCCGCGAACACCGCTGACGGTCGGGTAACTTCCGATCATGGATCTCGCCGACCTCCAGTCCCGCGCGAAGGCCGTCGCCGACCGGTACGACCAGCACCATCGCGCCGCCGGACGGGAGCCCTGGGGCGGCCCCGAGTTCGCCCTCGGTTTCGTCGGCGACGTCGGTGACCTCGCCAAGCTGGTGCTGGCCGTCGAGGGGCGACGGGACATCGCCGACGCCCGGGACCGGCTGGCGCACGAGCTGGCCGACTGCCTCTGGTCGGTGCTCGTCCTCGCCGACCGGTACGACGTGGACCTGGTCACCGAGTTCCGCCGGATGACCGCCGGCGTCGAGCGGCACCTTGACGAGCGGGACGGGTCGGCCGCCCGGTTCGCCGACACGGGCGGCGAGCGGCGGAACCTGTCGGAGTGAGCTGCCAGACTGGCCACCTACCGACCGGGGGAGGACCGGATGCGCAAGATCATCCTGTGGATGTCGGTGTCGCTCGACGGCTACTTCGAGGGGCCGGAGCACCAGCTCGACTGGCACCGGGTCGACCACGAGCTGCACGCGTACTTCAACACCGAGCTGGCCGGCATGGGCGCGTTCCTCGACGGCCGGCGCACCTTCGAGCTGATGGCCGGCTTCTGGCCGACCGCCGACCAGGATCCGGCGGCCAGCGCGACGGTGCGCGAGTTCGCCGGGATCTGGCGGGACATGCCGAAGGTGGTCTACTCCCGCACGCTGCGACACGCCGACTGGAACACCACGATCGTGCGGGACGTCGTGCCGGAGGAGGTACACGCGCTCAAGGCCCAGCCGGGCGGTGACCTGGTGCTCGGCGGGGCGGAGCTGGCCGCCACCTTCCGGGAGCGGGGGCTGATCGACGAGTACCGGATCTTCGTGCACCCGGTGCTGATCGGCCGTGGCGTGCTGCTGTTCCCGCCGTCGGACACAACCGCCGACCTGCGGCTGGTCGAGTCCCGGGCGTTCGGCAACGGCGTGGTGATGCTGCGCTACCAGGTGTAGTCGCCGCCCGCCCGGCTCAGGCGCTGCGACAGGGCGCGGTGGCCTCCGGCCGGCCGCAGGTGGCCAGGCTGCACCAGCGCCGCATGCCGGTCTCGTCGAGGAACAGCCAGCCGCACCGCGCGTCGGGGCAGACCCGGATCGTCAGCCGTCGCGGGTCGGCCAACAGCTCGGCACCGCTCCACGCCGCCGCGTGCACCGGCAGCCGCAGCCCGGCGACGAGGTCCGGCCGCCAGCGGCCCCGCCCGTCGGCCTCCTGGCGGAAGCGCATTGTCGTGGCGGCGTCCTCGGCGTACCGGGCGACCGCGTCGAAGGCTCGATGGTCCTCCGGGTCGGTCAGGCACGCGTACAGCCGGGCGCGCAGCGCGCGTGCCTCGTCGAGCGCGGCGGCCGCCCGAACCGGATCGCGCCGGGCGAGCTCGAGCAGGCGGCCCACGGCGACCTCGTCGGCCAGCCCCACGTGACTGGTCCAGACCGCCAGGGTCCGGTAACCGCGCAGCCACTCCGCGCCGGGCATCGGCGGCTGGTGGCCCCACCCGGCGAAGGTGTTGCAGAACTCCAGCGCCGGATGCCCGCCGACGCTCCACGGCAGCGCCTCCCCGCGGACCCGCACCTCGTACACCGGCCGGCCGGTGCGTTCCAACCGGGGGTCGGCGCGCAGGATCCACCGGTGCACCTCCCGCAGCCGGTCGCCCGGCTCGACTCCCAGGTCGTCCACCAGCGTCCGTCGGGTGCTGCGGTACAGCCGCAGGGCGTCGGCCTGCCGGTCGCCCCGGTACAGCGCGGTCATCAGGGTGGCGACCAGGTGTTCCCGGGTCGGGTGCCGGTCCGCCAGCGGGCTCAACTCGGTCACCACCCGGGCGTGCTGGCCCAGCGCGAGCCGGGCCTCGGCGCGCAGCTCGACGCCGGTGAGCCGGCGCTCCTCCAGCGGACCGTGCAGCCGTTCCCGCAACTCGTCGTCGGCGGTGTCGGCGAGCAGCGGCCCGCGCAACAGCACCAGCGCCCCGTCCAGCAGCCGGACCCGCTCGGCTGGGTCGGTGCTGGCGGCGGCCCGGTCCACCAGCCGGGTGAACTCCACCGCGTCCACCCGGTGCCCGTCGGGTTCCAGCAGGTAGCCGTCGCCCCGGGTGGTGATCCGGACCTGATAAGGGGCCAGCGACGCCCGCAACCGCCCGATGTACGTGTGCACGGCGCCCCGGGCCGAGGCCGGTGGGCGGCCGTTCCACAGCAGGTCGATGAGTCGGTCGGTGCTTACCAGGTGACCCACGTCGAGCAGCAGCACGGCCAGGATGCACCGTTCCTGGCGACGGCTGCCGAGGTCGACCGGCCTGCCGTCGTGGCGGGCCTCGAACGGCCCGAGCAGTCGGAACTCCATACCCCTGTGACCGTCTGGCCCTGTGGACAGGTTGTCGGGGCCGGTGATCCGGTGGTGACCGCGGCGGGCCGGCGGGCCCCGGCGGGCCTCGGCGGGGCGCGTCGACGCGGACCGACGCCGCCGCAGTGGTCAGGGCGTGGTGAGCGCCGGCGGTGATGGTGGGGGCTTGCTGACACCGAGCAAGGAGCAGACATGCGTAGGAGAATGAGCGTTGCGACCCTGCTGGCGATGGTCGCAGTCGTCGCGGCCGGGCCGGCGCCGGCGTCCGCCGCGACGACGGAGGTGACGCACGGCTGGGTGCCTGCCCCGCAGGCGCCCTTCGACCAGCCCGCCGGGGCGCGGTGCGACTTCGCCATCCACAGCGAAGCCGTCCGCGACGAGGTCCGCAAGCTCGTGCTGGACACCAACCCGGACGGCTCGCCGCGCCGGGAGTTGTACGCCGGAGATCTGATCGTCGAGGTGACCAACACCGAGAGCGGGGCGACCACCCAGGTGGACGCCAGCGGCACCGCGATGATCGAGTACTTCCCGGACGGGTCGATGACGTGGTACGCCAACGGCCCCGCGCTCTTCGGCTTCCGGGAGAACGGCGGCACCCTGCCGCGCGGCTACTGGCTCGTCGACGGGCAGTACGTGATGGAGTTCAGCCCGACGTTCTACAAGACCCTCACGCTGGTCCACGGCACGACGCACAACGTCTGCGACGACCTCGACTGATCGTCACGGCACGGGCGCGGCGGCCGGCGCGGCCGCCGCCCGCTCCGTGCGCCACCCCCCGAGCAGCAGCGGAGTGACGGTGAGCACCAGACACAGGGCCGACATCACCCACAGCGCGGGGACGAGGTCCAGCGCGGCCACCGACCACCCGCCCAGCAGCGCGCCGACCGGCAGCCCGAGGAACGCCACCGAACCCGCGATGCCCAGCACCCGGGTCTGCAACGCCTCCGGCACCCGCTCGTAGAGGGCCGCGCCGAGCAGCGGGTTCACCGCGGCGATCGCCACCCCGGACAGGAACGTCACGCCCAGCACCACCGCCAGCTCGTCGCTGAGCGCCAGCGCCAGCAACCGGGGGGTGCCGCTGGCCGCCACGCCGACCGCGAAGGTGAGCCGCCGGGGCAGCCGCGGCCCGGCCACCGTGAAGATCAGGTTTCCGAGCAGCGCGCCCCCGGAGAAGACCCCCAGCACCAGGCCGAAGCCGGCCGGGTCGCCGAAGACCTGCGCCACCCAGAGCGGGATGTAGACCGCGACGCTGGCGTTGGCGAACATGTTCAGCGCCGACACCACCACCAGCATGGTCAGCAGCACCCGGTCGGTGCGCAGGTAGGCGAAGCCGCCGCGCAGCGCCCGCAGGTAGCTCTCCCGCGGCGCCGGCTCCGTCGACGCCGGCGGATGCACGAGTACGCCGATCAGCAGCGCGCAGACCGCGAAGGTCGCCGCGTCGATCCAGATCGCCCGGGTCACCTCCACCCAGTCGATGAGCAGCCCGCCGAGCACCGCCCCGAAGAGGGTGACGCCCCGGCTCATCCCGTCGTAGGCCGACGTCAGCCGGATCAGCGACACCCCGGCCCGTTGGGCGGCCGGGCGGAACATGACGTGCTTGACCCGGTCGCCGATGCCGCGCAGCCCACCGGCCACCGCCACCATCGCGACCAGCGTGCCGAACCCCAGCCAGGGTGCCAGCGCGACCACCGCCATCACCGCCGCGCTGGCCGCGTCCGCCAGCACGGAGGTGCGCCGCACCCCGAACCGGTCCGCCCACGGGGTCGCCAGCGCGCTGGAGAGCATGTACGGCAGAGTCTCCGCCGCCGCCACCACGCCCATCTTCGTGGGGCTGCCGGTGGTCTCCAGCACCAGCCAGGGGATGGCCACCACCGAGATGCGGGTGCCCAGGTTGGAGATCAGGTCGGCGGTGACCAGGGTGTACAGCTCCCGGCGCGGGTTCACGCCGGACTGCCGATCACCGTCGGGGCGACCTCCTCCGTCGGCGGATGAGCGGCGGCGTAGCGGGCCCGCAGGGCGTTCTTGTCCACCTTGGCCGACCGGTTCAGCGGCAGCCGGTCGACGAACTCCACCCCGCCGGGCGCCCAGGTGTCGCTCAGCTCGGCGGTCACGAGCGCGATCAGCTCGTCCCCGGTCACCGTCCCGCTGGGAGCCGGCACCACGAAGGCGTACGGCAGCTCGCCGGCCACCGGGTCGGGCACGCCGATCACCGCGGCGGCGCGTACCCCGGGGTGGCCGGCGAGGACGTCCTCGATCGGCCGGGAGTAGATCGGCCAGCTGCGCTGCCGGGTGAGGATCCGGTCCTGCAACCGGTCCACCAGGTAGAGGTAGCCGTCGGTGTCCAGGTGACCGACGTCGCGGGTGCGGACCCAGCCGTCGACCAGCGTCTCGGCGGTCAGCTCCGGCTGACCGTGGTAGCCGACGAAGCTGAGGTTGGTACGGACCCAGACCTCGCCGTCCTCGCCTGCCGGCAGCGCCCGCCCGTCGGCGTCGCGGATCTCGACCGTCACGTCCCCGTACGGCCGGCCGCAGGAGCGCAGCCGCTCCGGATGCTCCGGGTCCTCGCTGAGGCCGGGCAGAGCGCAGATCACGACGGCCTCGGAAAGGCCGTACACGATCCGCAGGCACGGGCCGAAGCGGGCGATCGCCTGGCGCAGCCGGGCGGGCGCGGCGGGGCCGGCGCCCACGTTGAACATGAACATGACGGAGAAGTCGGCGCCGTCCAGGGCCGGGTGGTCGAGCACCTCGTAGAGCATCGGCGGGGTGACGAAGGTGGAGGTGAGCCGCTCGGTGTCGACGGTGCGGATGAACGCCGCCGGATCCCACTGCTGGCGCAGGAAGAGCACCCCGCCGGTGAAGAGGTTGAACAGCGTGGTGATCTGCCCGCTGGCCAGCCACATCGGCGAATGCGAAAGGTGCCGCAGCAGCGGGAAGCCGGCGCCGCGGAAGTCGGCCGCGAGGGCGAGCACCTGTCGGTAGAAGCTCTCCCGGTGGTGCACCAGCTTCGGAGTCCCGGTGGTGCCGCTGGTCTGCAGGAACGACTCCGGCGTGGGCACCCGGTCGGGCAGGTCGACCCCGGTGACGGGGGTCAGCTCCGCGCCCAGCCGCAGCACCGGCACCCCGGCCAGCGAGGCGGCGAGCTCCGCGCCGAGGCCGTCGTCGGCGTGGTGCACGAACACCTCGGGCCGGGCCAGCCGGGCGAACTCGTCGACCTCCCGGCGGGAGGTCACCGGCGCGATCCACATGGTCCGGCAGCCCAGCAGGTGC
Organism: Micromonospora sp. BS32; assembly: GCF_059089345.1. Classification (NCBI taxonomy): domain Bacteria; kingdom Bacillati; phylum Actinomycetota; class Actinomycetes; order Micromonosporales; family Micromonosporaceae; genus Micromonospora; species Micromonospora sp. BS32. Next base: position 95,654 of record NZ_JBSSHR010000003.1, on the reverse strand, counting down.
AGGGCGAGCTGGAGCAGCGGCCCCTCGACGGCGTTGCCGAGCATCACCAGCACCGCCGCGCCGGGGCGTACCCCGTGGGTGGTCAGTGCGGCGGCCAGGCCGCGCACCTCCGCGGCGACCTCGGCGTAGCTGAGCCGGCGGCCGTCGCCGACCAGCGCCTCCCGGTCGCCGAAGCCGGCGAACAGCGTGAGCGCGTCATGCACGTAGGTGGTGGATCGGTCGGCACCCTCGGTCATCGCACAGCCCCCAGGTCGATGCGGTGGCGGTCGACGCCGCGGCCCGGTGGGACGCGCCGCGGCGACCGGCCGGTGGTGACGTCCGGGCAGGTCGGAGCGCCCGGGACGCGACGGGGTGCGCGAGTTGGCGACCGCACCGCCGCCGACTGCGAGCCTAGGCGCGCAGCGGTGCCGGGGGACAGAGCCGAACGGCGTCCGGCGGCACCCCGCGGACATTCGATCATGTCGATCGGGTTGATTGACGCCCGTCAGCGCCAGCGGCTAGGTTTCTGGACCATCGTCCGGGCGGTGCGTCAATGGACTCCGGCCCTGGGCGGGCAGACCATGGAGGTTCAATGTCGACCCCGAAGAGATGGCACGTCATAGCGTCCGCGGCCGCGTTGCTGGTGGTGGGCGCCCCGGCGGTGGTGGCCAGCGCCGGTCCGTCCGACACCGACACCGTCCAGCACCCCCGGGCCGAGTGGGCGGGCAGCTGGGCCGCGGCGGTCACCCGCGGCAACACCGTCGGCCTGACCAACACCGGCCTGAACAACCAGAGCATCCGGATGACCGTGCACACCTCGGTCGGCGGCGACCGGGTGCGGGTGCGGCTGAGCAACCTCTACGGCGAGCAGGCGGTCAAGGTCGGGCACGCGACCGTCGCCCGGCCGAACACCACGACCCCCGACGACCGGTCCGACATCGACGCCGCCACGCTGCGCGAGCTGACCTTCGGCGGCGCCGCCTCGGCCACCATGAACAAGGGCGCCGAGCTGCTCAGCGACCCGCTCGACTTCCCGGTGGACGAGCAGGAGGACCTGGTGGTCACCCTGCACTTTCCGGTGCTGACCGGGCCGGTGACCTTCCACGGCCAGTCCAAGGTCACCAACTTCATCGGGGCCACCGACCTGACCACCGCCGCCGACGGCACCGGCTTCACCATCCGGCCGAACTGCTGCTGGATGTTCCTCTCCGGGGTCGACGTGGAGCGCCGGCACACCCCGGGCTCGGTGGTCGTCTTCGGCGACTCGATCGGCGACGGCAACGGCAGCACCGTCAACGCCAACAAGCGCTGGCCCGACCTGCTCGCCGACCGGCTGATCGACACCCGTCCGGAGGTGCGCACCCCCGGCGTGCTCAACCTGAGCCTGGCCGGCAACCGGCTCAACCACGAGGGCCCCGAGCCGGGCGCGGGCGGCTTCCCCGGCTACAACGAGCTCGGCCCGAACGCCCTCGCCCGGCTCAACGAGGACGTCTTCCCGCAGACCGGGGTGGAGACCCTGGTGACCCACCTCGGCATCAACGACATCTGGATGTCCGACGACTCCGCCGAGAGCATCATCGCCGCCCTGCGGCAGATCAACCAGCAGGCCAAGGAGCGCGGCCTGCGCAGCCTGGTCGGGACGATCACGCCGTACGAGGGCAACGGCGGCCCGGGGGTGTGGACGCCGGAGAAGGACGCCACCCGGCAGGCGGTCAACACCTGGCTCCGGACCCAGGGCGCGAGTGAGTTCGACGGGGTACTGGACTTCGACGCCGTGCTGCGCGACCCGGCGCAGCCCAGCCGGCTGCTGCCGGCGTACGACTCGGGTGACCACATCCACCCGAACGACGACGGCAACCAGGCGATGGCCGACGCCGTACCGCTACGACTGCTGGGTCTGTGACACCGGTGGGGCGGCGGGGGTGACCCGGCCGCCCCACCGTCCATCCTGGGGAGGAAGCACCATCGTGGACGTCGACGAGATCCTGACCGGCCTCTACAGCGAGCAGGGCCGGCAGAACCCCTATCCCTGGTACGCGGCCCTGCACGCGCACGGCCCGATCAGCGCCATCCCGACCCGCCCCGAGCACAGCACCGTCTCCGCCGTCGCCGCCGGGTACGACCTGGTCGACCAGGTGCTCCGCGACCCGCAGTGGTGCAAGGGCGCCCCGCCCGGCTGGCAGGACCAGGAGATCCTGCGGACCTTCATGTCCTCGATGATGTTCACCGACCCGCCGGACCACACCCGGATGCGGGCGGTGTTCGCGAAGACCTTCACGCCGCGGCGGCTCGGCGCGCTGGAACCGGTGATCGTCCGGGTCGTCGACACCATGCTCGACCGGATCGCCGAGGCCGGCGCCGGCGGCGCCGAGGTCGACTTCGTCGCCGACTTCGCGTACCCGGTGCCGGCGCTGGTGATGGCCGAGTTCATCGGCCTGCCCGAGGCCGACCTGCCCTGGTACCGGCAGCGGGTCGACTGGATCGACGAGTTCATGGACGTGGCCGGCAAGACCCCGGAACGCCTCGCCCGGGCGAACCAGGCCGCGGCGGAGCTGCGCGGCTACTACCGGGAGCTGATCGGGCACCGGCGCCGGCAGCCCGGCGAGGACCTGATCAGCGGGCTGGTCGAGGCGCTGGACTCCGGCGACGTGGAGCTGACCGAGGAAGAGCTGATCAGCAACCTGATCGTCCTGTTCAACGCGAGCTTCGTGACCACCGTCTACATGTTCAGCAACGGCCTGCCGCTGCTGCTCGCCCACCCGGACACCGTCGCCGCGCTGCCCGGCGACGACGGGCTGGCCCGCGGCTGCGTCGATGAGGTGCTGCGGATGGAGAGCCCGGTGCACTTCCTGGCCCGGGCCGCGCCGAGGGACACCGTCCTCGGCGGCGTGCCGGTCCGCCAGGGCGAGAACGTGCTGCTGATCATCGCCGGGGCGAACCGCGACCCGGCCCGGTTCCCCGACCCGGACCGCTTCGACCCGCGACGGTCCGGCCCGCCGTCGCTGGCCTTCGGCGTCGGCCTGCACTTCTGCCTCGGCTCGGCGGTCTCCAAGCTGGAGGGGCGGCTCGCGCTGCCCCGGCTCCTCGCCCGCTTCCCGGAGTTGACCGTGACCCGGACGCCCAGCTACAGCGGGAGCCTCTTCCTGCGCGGCATCGACAAGCTTTTCGTCTCGACCGGCGGACAGGAGCGGGCATGACCGTCGACCCTCAGGTGGTCGCGTACCGGGCCGCGCGCGCGGCCGCCGGCACGCCGCCGCTGTACACCCAGACCCTGGCCGAGGCCCGCGCCGCCGACCTCGCCGCGATCCGCGCCGGCGGCGGCGACGTCGAGCCGGTGCACCAGGTACGCGACACGCAGGTCCCCGGCCCGGGCGGTGACCTTCCGGTACGGATCCACCGCCCGGCCGGCGGCGGGCCGATGCCGACGCTGGTCTGGTTCTTCGGCGGTGGCTGGACGTTGGGCAGCGTGGACACCGCGGACGGGATCTGCCGCCGGCTGGCCAACGCGACGCCCTGCCAGGTGGTGACGGTCGGCTACCGGCTCGCCCCGGAGCACCCGTTCCCGGCCGCCGTGCTGGACTGCCACGCGGCCACCGCCTGGCTGGCCGGGCACGCCGACGAGTTCGGCGTCGACCCGGACCGGCTGGTGGTGGGCGGGGACAGCGCCGGCGGCAACCTGGCGGCGGCGGTGACCCTGCTGGCCCGGTCCAAGGGTGGGCCCCGGCTCGCCGGGCAGCTGCTGGTCTACCCGAACACGGACCAGCGGCCCGGTCGTCGGCCGGTCGGGGAGGAGGACCCGCTGCTGTTCAACCGGCACTCCGTCGACTGGTACCGGGGGCACTACCTGGCCGACCCGGCCGACGCGGCGGACCCGCTCGCCTCGCCGCTGCTCGCCGAGGACCACTCCGGTCTGCCGCCCGCCCTGGTGGTCACCGCCGAGCACGATCCGCTGTGCGACGAGGGGGAGCGCTACGCCGAGCGGCTGCGGGAGGCCGGCGTCCCGGTCCGGCTGAGCGGCTACCCCGGGATGATCCACGGGTTCTTCGCCATGCCCGGGGTCTTCGACGCCGGCCGGCGGGCCCAGGATGAGGCGGCCACCTTCCTGCGGGAACGCTTCGCGCTCGTGGGGTCCGTCCCGGGCGGGTCCGACGATGCCTGACGCCGTCCCGCCGGTCTGCCTGGCGGACTTCGCCGAGCCGGCCCGGGCAGTGGTGCCGCCGGGGGTCTGGGACTACGTCAACGGCGGCAGCGGGGCGGAGATCACCCTCGCCGCGAACCGGGCCGCCCTGGACCGGGTCGCCGTGCTGCCCCGGATGCTCACCGGGGTGGAGAACTCCCGGACGACGGCCACCCTGCTCGGCCGGGAGCAGGCGATGCCGGTGGCGGTCGCGCCGATGGCGTACCAGCGGCTGCTGCACCCCGACGGCGAACTGGCCCTCGCCGCGGCGGCCGGCGCGGCCGGCGTGCCGTACGCGCTGAGCACCCTGAGCAGCACCCCGATCGAGGAGGTCACCGCCGCGACGGCGGGACCGGTCTGGTTCCAGCTGTACTGGCTGCGCGACCGGGCGCTGGTCGCCGAGCTGGTGGACCGGGCGCACATCGCCGGCTGCGCGGCGCTGGTGGTGACCGTCGACGTGCCGGTGCTCGGCCGGCGGCGGCGGGACGTCCGCAACGCCTTCGCGCTGCCGCCCGAGGTGACCGCGGCGAACCTGCCCGGCGGCCGGGACGACCTGGCCCACACCGGCACGCCCGGGGTGTCGGCGATCGCGGCGCACACCGGTGCGGTCTTCGCCCCCGCGCTCACCTGGGCCGACCTGGAGTGGCTGCGCGACCGTACCCCATTGCCGCTGCTGGTCAAGGGCGTCCTCGACCCCCGCGACGCGGTGCGGGCGGTGCAGGTCGGCGCGGACGCGGTGGTGGTCTCCAACCACGGCGGCCGCCAGCTCGACGGCGCCCCCGCCACCGCCGCCGTGCTGCCCGAGGTGGTCGCCGCGGTCGCCGGCCGGGCCGAGGTGCTGCTCGACAGCGGGGTGCGCGGCGGCACCGACGTGCTGCGCGCCCTGGCCCTCGGCGCGACCGGGGTGCTGCTGGGACGCCCGCTGCTCTGGGCGCTCGCCGCCGGCGGGCGGGCCGGCGCCGAGAAGGCGCTGGAGCTGCTCGCCGTCGAGCTGCGCGACGCCCTCACCCTCGCCGGCTGCGCCGACCCCGCCGCGGCCCGTCAGCTGCGCACGCTGACCGGAGGCTGACGTGGACGAACCGGTGGACCTGGAGCTCGCCACGCTGCACCCGGCGGTCGACGATCCGGCCCTGAACTCGATGAACTTCCTCAACGAGGTGGCGCAGCACTGGCCGGACGCGGTGTCGCTGGCCGCCGGCCGGCCGTACGAGGAGTTCTTCGACGACGACGCCCCGCGCCGCTGGCTGGACCGGTTCCGCCGGCACCTCGCCGAGGACCTCGGGCTGAGCCCCGAGCAGGTTCGGCGGACCCTGTTCCAGTACGGCCGGACCAAGGGGATCATCCACCATCTGGTCGCCCGCAACCTCGCCGTCGACGAGGGGGTACGCGTCGATCCCGAGGCGATCGTGGTGACCGTCGGCTGCCAGGAGGCGATGTTCCTGGTGCTGCGGGCGCTGCGGGCCGGCCCGCGGGACGTGCTGCTCGCGGTGGCCCCCACGTACGTCGGGCTGACCGGCGCGGCGCGGCTGGTGGACCTGCCGGTGCGCCCGGTGGCCGGCGGCCCGGCCGGCGTCGACCTGGCCGACCTGCGCGCCCAGGTGCGCCAGGCCCGGGCCGAGGGGCTGCGGCCCCGCGCCTGCTACGTGATGCCGGACTTCGCCAACCCGTCCGGGGCCAGTCTCAGCGTGGACGACCGGCGGCGGCTGCTCGACCTGGCCGCCGAGGAGGAGCTGCTGCTGATCGAGGACAACCCGTACGGGCTCTTCCCGGCGGGCGACGCCCGCCGGCTGCCGACGCTCAAGGCGCTGGACACCGGTCGTCGGGTGGTCTACCTGGGCTCGTTCGCCAAGACGGTGCTGCCCGGCGCACGGGTCGGCTATGCCATCGCCGACCAGCGGGTCGCCGGCCCGGACGGGACAGTCGGCCCGCTCGCCGACCAGCTCGGGAAGATCAAGAGCATGGTCACGGTGAACACCTCGGCGCTGGCCCAGGCGATGATCGGCGGGGCGCTGCTGGAGCACGACTACTCGCTGGTGGCCGCGAACGTCCGGGAGCGGGCCGCGTACGGCCGCAACCTGGCCCACCTGCTCGCCGGCCTGCGTCGGCGGTTCCCGGCGCCGTCGCCGGTGCGCTGGAACGCCCCGGCCGGTGGCTTCTTCGTGGTGGTCACCGTGCCGTTCCCCGTCGACGACACGCTGCTGCGCCGCTCGGCCGAGCGGCACGGGCTGCTCTGGACGCCGATGGCCCACTTCTACGACGACGGCGCCCCGGTGAACGCGCTGCGGCTGTCGGTCAGCGCGGTCACGCCCGAGCAGATCGACCTCGGCCTGGACCGGCTCGCCGCGCTGGTCGCCGCGGAGTCGGGTGCCGCCGGGGGCGGGCGGACTCTGCTCAGCCCGGGTGCGGCCCCCTGATCTCACCCGAGCCGCGGGGGATCAGCCGGCTCGCCACCAGGTGGGTCGTCGGCCGCCACTGTTCCCCGTCCAGCCGCCGGAAGATCAGCGACGCGGCGACCCGGCCCATCTCGGACGGGTTCTGGGCGACGACGGTGACCGCCGGCTGGAGGAGATCGGCGAGCGGGAAGTCGTCGAACCCGACGAGGGCGACCTCGTGCTCCCGACCGAGCTGCTGCAGCGCGCGGATCGCCCCGACGGTGACCAGGTTCTGCGCGGTGAACAGAGCGGTGGGCGCTGACCCGGCGGACAGCAGCCGGCGCACGGCCTCTTCGGAGGCCCGCTCGGTGTGCAGGTCGTGCACGATGCTGGCGGTCGACGGTCGGATGCCGTGGTCGCTGAGCGCTTCCTTGTAGCCCTGGAACCGCTGGCGGGCCGTCGGGATGGTCCGCAGGTCGCCCAGGTAGGCGATGTCGCGATGCCCGTGCCCGACCAGATGGCGCACGGCCGCAGCGGAGCCCTCCTGGTTGTCGGTGAGGACGGCGTCCACCGGCAGCCCGACCGGAGGTCGGTCGACGAACACCACCGGGGTGCCGGTGCTGACCTCGCCGGCGAGGTAGCTGTGGTCGTCGCTGGCGGGCACGACGACCAGGGCGTCGGCCTGCCGCATGGTGAAGGCGCGGACCAGGTCGCGTTCCCGCTCCGGATTCTCGTCCACGCTGCCGGCGAAGATCAGCACCCCCCGGTCCCGCGCGGCGTCCTCGATGGCCCGGTGCAGAGCGGCCGAGAAGGGGTTGGCCAGATCCTCCAGGACCGCGGCGATCGCCGCGCTGCGACCGCTCGATCGGCGCAGGCTGCTCGCGGTGAAGTTGGGCCGGTAGTCCAGTTGGGCGACCGCCCGCCGCACCGCGGCGGTCTTGGGCGCCGACACACCCGCCTCGCCGTTCACGACCCGGGAGGCGGTCTTCGTGCTGACACCGGCGAGCATCGCGACGTCCCGAAGCGTCGGTCGGGCCTTGGCTGTGCTCGTCGGCGTGTTGGCGGCGGTGTGCATGGGCGCTCCTACCGGGCAGGTGGTGGGGCGGCGGTCGGGGCGACGTGCGCCGCCCCCGACCGGCCGCCGATGATCGACGGCCAGGTTATCGCCAGACCGAGCGCAACGGCCGGACGGTGAGTGAACGCACCACCACGTCGCCACCCGCGCTGAAGAGGCGGGTCCGGGATCCTCATCGCATCCTCCGTGCATCGAGGACGTCCGCCGCCCGGTCCCGGGCCGGCGGCCGAACGTGGGCGAATTCTGGCGCTGCTCTGACATCGATGTCAAGGGCTACCTACGAGTTGCATCCCGGTTATGGAAAACCACGCACCAATCCATTGACATCCGTCCGACACTGCCCCGAAACTGCGCTGACATCGTTGTCGGAACCCCCACGGCCCGGCCGTGTCGTCCTTGAGGGAGAAACACATGATCCAGCGCATGGCCCGCCGCCGCGTGGCCCTGCTGGTCGCCGCCGCAGCGGCAACCGGCATGGTCGTCAGCGGGTGCGGCGACAGCTCCGGCGGCGGCTCGGGAGACGGCGGCAAGAGCGTCGCCGTTTCACTGATCACCAAGAACTCCACCAACCCGTTCTTCGTGACCATGCAGCAGGGCGCGAAGAAGGCCGCCGACGCGGAGGGCGTGAAGCTGACCCTGGCCGCCGGCAAGGAGGACGGCGACGAGGCCGGGCAGGTGCAGGCTATTGAGAACGCCATCGCCCGCGGTGACCAGGGCATTTTGATCACCCCGAACGGCCCCGGCGTGAACCCGGCCATCAAGAAGGCCCGAGACGCCGGGCTCTACGTCATCGCGCTGGACACCCCGCCCGACCCGGCGAACACCGTGGACATCACCTTTGCCACCGACAACTTCAAGGCCGGCGAGCTGATCGGCAAGTGGACCGCGACCCAGCTCGCCGGCAAGCCGGCGACCGTCGCCCTGCTGGACCTCTTCAACGACAAGGTCGTCTCCGTCGACTACGACCGGGACCAGGGCTTCCTGACCGGGATGGGCATCGACACCGCCGACAAGAAAAAGAACGGCGACGAGGCGAAGACGGGCAGTTACTCAGGCGGCACCTACACGATCGCCTGTAACGAGCCGACCAACGGCGCCGAGGACGGCGGTCGCACGGCGATGGAGAACTGCCTGACCAAGAACCCGGGCATCAACGTGGTCTACACGATCAACGAGCCGGCCGCCGTCGGTGCGCACAAGGCCCTCCAGGCGGCCGGCATGACGCAGGGCGTCCTGGTGGTCTCCGTCGACGGTGGCTGCGACGGCGTTCGGCAGGTCAAGGACGGCGTCATCGGCGCCACCTCCCAGCAGTACCCGCTCAAGATGGCCGAGTTGGGTGTAAAGGCGATCAAGAAGATTGCGAACGACGGGGAGAAGCCGAAGGCCTCCGACGGCCTCGACTTCTTCGACACCGGCGTCACCCTGGTCACCGACAAGGCGGCCACCGGGGTCGAGAGCATCACCAGCACCGACGGCGCCCAGCGCTGCTGGGGCTGAGCCACCGCCGACGCGGTCGAGGGGCCCGGGGAACCTCCGCCCCGGGGCCTCGACCGCACGGTTCGTCCGCCACCGCCGACAACGGCAGGGAGCCCGCCGTGACCACCACGACACCACCCACCACCGCCGCGCAGCAGTTCGCCCAGCGCCGGCACTCGCCGCTGCAGCGCGTTCAGCACCTGCTGCACGCGCACCCCGCGATCAGCCCGTTTCTCGTGCTGGTCGGATCGTTCGTCGTCTTCTCCATGCTCAACCCGCGTTTCGCCGCGCCCAACTCACTTTCGCTCGTGCTGCAGCAGGTGGCCGTCATCGGGGCGCTCGCCGTCGGGCAGACCCTGATCATCCTGACCGCGGGCATCGACCTCTCCGTCGGCGCCATCGCCATCCTCGCCATGATGCTCTCGGCCAAGCTGGCCCAGGAGCAGGGGCTGCCGGGGATCCTCGCCATCGGTCTCGCCATCGTGGTCGGTGCGGCCGCGGGGGCACTCAACGGAGCGCTGGTGACCCGGCTGAAGCTGCCGCCGTTCATCGTCACGCTCGGCACGCTCAGCGTCTTCACCGCCATCGGGCTGCTCTACTCGGGCGGCCAGAGCGTGCAGGCCACCGACCTCCCGGCGGTGCTCAGCTGGACCGGCGAGTCCTTCCCGCTGGGCCGGTTCCGGATCACCTTCGGCGTCGTCGCGGTCGTCCTCCTCTACCTCGCTATCGGCTTCGCCCTGGCCAAGACGGCCTGGGGCCGGCACGTCTACGCCGTGGGCGACGACAAGGAGGCCGCCCGGCTCGCCGGCATCCGCGTCGACCGGGTCCTGCTGAGCGTGTACGTCGTCGCTGGTGCCATCTACGGCATCACGGCCTGGATCCTGATCGGACGTGCCGGCGCGGCGAGCCCGAACGCCATCACCGACGCCAACCTGGAGAGCATCACGGCCGTGGTCATCGGCGGCACCAGTCTCTTCGGCGGCCGGGGCGCGGTGCTCGGCACCCTGCTCGGCGCGCTGATCGTCGGTTTCTTCCGCAGCGGCCTCTCCCTCGCCGGGGTGGACGACCAGTACCGGGTACTCGCCGTCGGCCTGCTGGTGATCCTCGCCGTGGCCGTGGACCAGTGGATCAGGAAGGTGAGGTCATGACCGCCACCACGCACGTCCCCGCCAGTCGGTCGGGTGCCGCCGACAGCGAGCAGCGATCTCCGGTGCTCTCGGCCCGGGGCCTGGTCAAGACGTTCGGCAAGGTCGTCGGGCTCGACGGGGTGGACCTCGACCTGTACCCGGGTGAGGTGCTCGCCGTCATCGGGGACAACGGCGCGGGCAAGTCCACGCTGATCAAGTGCCTGACCGGGGCGCTGAGCGCCGATGCCGGACGACTCTTCCTCGAGGGGAAGCCGGCGCAGTTCAAGCGGCCGCAGGACGCTCGCGAGGCCGGTATCGAGACCGTCTACCAGACGCTGGCCGTGGCGCCGGCGCTGGACATCGCGAGCAACCTCTTCCTGGGCCGGGAGAAGCGCCGGAGCGGTGTGCTGGGCTCGGTGCTCCGGATGCTCGACCAGAAGGGCATGCGGCGGGACGCCACCCAGGCCCTCGCCGACCTCGGGATCGGCACGCTGCAGAACGTCGCGCAGGCCGTGGAGACCCTCTCCGGGGGCCAACGGCAGGCGGTTGCGGTGGCGCGGGCCGCGGCCTTCGGCAGCAAGGTGATCGTGCTCGACGAGCCGACGGCCGCGCTCGGCGTCAAGGAGTCCAACCAGGTCCTGCGGATGATTGAGGAGGTCCGCGCGAAGGGGCTGCCGGTGATCCTCATCAGCCACAACATGCCGCACGTCTTCGAGGTCGCCGACCGCATCCACATCCAGCGGCTGGGCCGCTGCGCCGGAGTGGTGACCCCGAGGTCGCACACGATGCCAGAGGCGGTGGCGATCATGACCGGTGCGACCACCCTCGAGGAGACCCCGGGGCGGACGGCGGATTGAGTCCGTGACAGATCTGAACGGAACTCGACCGTGACCCGGGAGGAGAGGAACAACGTGATCACCGTCGTCGGTGAGGCGCTGGTGGACCTGATCGAGCACGGGCCGGGGGAGGTGGTGGCTCGCGCCGGGGGCAGTCCGGCGAACGTCGCCGTCGCGCTCGCCCGGCTGGGTCAGCCCACCACCCTGCTGACCCAGCTCGGTGACGACGCACACGGGCGGAGGCTGCGCGACCACCTGAGCGGCAGCGGCGTACGGCTGGATCCCGCGTCGGTGTCCGACCTGCCGGGCACCAGCGTGGCCTGGACGCGGGTCGGCGCGGACGGGCAGGCCCGCTACGAGTTCGACATCGCGTGGCGGTCCTTCCCCGACGGAGCGTTCACGGAACCGGGTGTTCCCGCCGCCTGCCTGCACACCGGCTCCCTCGCCGCCGTGCTGCAACCGGGCGCCGACGACGTGCTGGCGCTGGTACGCGACCGGCGGGCCACCACGATGATCAGCTACGACCCGAACTGCCGGCCGTCGCTGATGGGTGACCGGGCGGCGGCGCGGCGCCGGGTGGAGGAGCTGGTGGCGGTGAGCGACATCGTCAAGGTGAGCGGGGAGGATCTGGCCTGGCTCTATCCAGGTCGCCGGCACGAGCAGGCGGCAGCTGACTGGCTGGAGCGGGCTGCGTCCCTCGTGGTCGTCACCCAGGGCGACGGTGGAGCGTGGGCGGCCACCCGCCAGTGTGCCGTGCGGGTGGACGCGCTGCCGGTGGTCGTGGTGGACACCGTCGGGGCGGGGGACGCGTTCACGGCGGGGTTGCTGGCGGCGCTCAGTGAACGGGATCTGCTCGGTGCGGCGCGGCGGAACGCCCTGCGCGCCGCCCACCCCGACGTCGTCGCCGCGGTGCTCGGGGAGGCGGCTCGCGTCGCCGCGTGGACCTGCGGCCGCCGGGGCGCCGACCCGCCCACCCGCGCCGACCTGGCGGCCGGGTCAGCCGCCGTGGCCGGAACCCCGGCCGGTGGCTGACCTTCCGGAGGAATGCAGCCGCGGTTTCGATGACCGGCGCCGGCCCACCATAATGGAGCGATGGTCGCTTGGGAGTACGCCCTGCTGGTCCGCCGCTACCAGGGACAGGGACGCAATTTCCACGTCTCGTTCGTCTGGTACGCCCCGGACGGATCGCGGACCGACATCACCGCGTACGGCGACACCGCGATCGCCCACCTCAACCGCGCCGGCCGGGAGGGCTGGGAGCTGGTCTCCGCCGCCGAGGACGTCAACAACGTCCAGGGCAGCACCGAGGTCCACCGCTACCACCTCAAGCGCCCCCTGCCCTGACCCCCCGGACCCCCGGCGCCACCCGATGAGGGGCGGCGGCGGGGGTGCGGCGGGAGCGGGTGTCAGCCGAGGTCGACGGCGGGGTAGAGCGGGAAGCCGGCCAGCAGCTCGGTGGCCTGGTGGCTGACCTTGTCGGCCAACGCGGGGTCGAGGACGTACTTGGCCTTGGACTCGCCCGGGGTGGTCTGGCTGAGCACGGTGTGGATCAACTCGGCGGTCTGGTCCATCTCCGCCGTGCCGAGGCCGCGGGTGGTCAGCGCCGGCGTGCCGATCCGGATGCCCGAGGTGTACCAGGCGCCGTTCGGGTCCTGCGGGACCGCGTTGCGGTTGGTGACGATGCCCGAGTCCAGCAGCGCCTGCTCGGCCTGCCGGCCGGTGAGGCCGTAGCCGGAGACGTCCAGCAGCACCAGGTGGTTCTCGGTGCCGCCGGTGACCAGCTTCGTCCCCCGGCTCAGCAGGCCCTCGGCGAGCGCCTGGGCGTTGTCGACGATCCGCTGGGCGTAGTCGGCGAAGTCCGGGCGGCGGGCCTCGGCCAGGGCGACGGCCTTGGCGGCCATCACGTGCGGCAGCGGGCCGCCGAGCACCATCGGGCAGCCCCGGTCGACCTGGTCGGCCAGCTCCGAACCGCAGAGCACCATCCCGCCGCGCGGGCCGCGCAGCGACTTGTGGGTGGTGGTGGTGACGATGTGCGCGTGCGGCACCGGGTCGAAGTCGCCGGTGAAGACCTTGCCGGCGACCAGGCCCGCGAAGTGCGCCATGTCGACCATGAAGGTCGCGCCGACCGAGTCGGCGATCTCCCGCATGATCCGGAAGTTGACCTTCCGCGGGTACGCGGAGTAGCCGGCGACCAGGATCAGCGGCTTGAACTCGCGGGCCGCCTCGGCCACCCGGTCGTAGTCGATCAGCCCGGTGACCGGGTCGGTGCCGTAGCTGCGCTGGTCGAACATCTTGCCGGAGATGTTCGGCCGGAAGCCGTGGGTGAGGTGGCCGCCGGCGTCCAGCGACATGCCCAGCATCCGCTGGTTGCCCAGCTCCCGGCGCAGCGCGAACCAGTCGGCCTCGGTCAGGTCGTTGACCTGGCGGACCTGCGCCTTCTTCAGCGCGGGGGACTCCACCCGGTCGGCCAGGATCGCCCAGAAGGCGACCAGGTTGGCGTCGATGCCCGAGTGCGGCTGCACGTACGCGTGCGCGGCGCCGAACAGCTCCTTGGCGTGCTCGGCGGCGAGCGCCTCGACGGTGTCGACGTTCTGGCAGCCGGCGTAGAAGCGGCGGCCGACCGTGCCCTCGGCGTACTTGTCGCTGAACCAGTTGCCCATCGTCAGCAGCGTGGCCGGGGAGGCGTAGTTCTCACTGGCGATGAGCTTGAGCGACTCGCGCTGGTCGGCCAGCTCGGCGCCGATGGCGTCGGCCACCCGGGGCTCGACGGCGCGGATCACCTCGAGCGCGCTGCGGAAGGCGGTGGATTCGGCGTTCAGCGACATGTGACCTCCTACTGACGTGTGGAAGGCCCAGGCGCTCGGCGTGCGTCCTCATGACGGGGCCGCTTCCCGATGGTGCTCCATCCCCACGCGCCAGTCACGGCCCACCGGTGATCCTAGCGGGTCGCCCCCGGACGGTCCCGGTCCACCTCCGGAGAACCCGCGTGGTTCGGTGGCCGAGCCCGGCTCGGCCGACTGACCCGTACCCGCCCCGCCGCCACCGCGTACCCCCGGCGCGGGGGCGGCGTGCGTACGATCGGCGGATGCGCGGACAGGACGGCAACCTGGTCGCCATCAGCGACCTGCACGTCGGGTACCCGCAGAACCGGGCGCTGGTCGAGGCGCTGCGACCGGAGTCGCCGCGGGACTGGCTGCTGGTCGCCGGCGACGTGGCGGACACCGTCGCCGACATCGAATGGGCCCTCGGCCTGCTCGCGCGGCACTGGCACACGGTGGTCTGGGCGCCCGGCAACCACGAGCTCTGGACCCCACCCACCGACCCGGTCACCCTGCGCGGGGTGGCCCGCTACCAGCACCTCGTCGAATTGTGCCGGCGACTGGGGGTCCTCACCCCGGAGGACGAGTACCGGGTGTGGCGGGGGCCCGGCGGACCGGCACTGGTCGCGCCGCTGTTCCTGCTCTACGACCACAGCTGGCGCCCTGACGGGTTCGACACCCGCGAGGCGGCGCTCGCCGAGGCGTACCGGACCGGGATCGTCTGCACCGACGAGTTCCTGCTGCACAACGATCCGTACCCGAGCCGCCCGGACTGGTGCGTGGCCCGGCTGGGCGAGACCGCCCGGCGGCTGGACGCCCGTGACCCGGCGCTGCCGACGGTGCTGGTCAACCACTGGCCGCTGGTCCGGGAACCGACCCGGGTGCTGCGGTACCCGATCTTCGCCCAGTGGTGCGGCACCGAGGCCACCGCCGACTGGCACCGCCGGTACGACGCCGCGGCGGTGGTCTACGGGCACCTGCACATCCCGCGCACCACCTGGTACGACGGGGTGCGCTTCGAGGAGGTCTCGGTGGGCTACCCCCGGGAGTGGCAGCCGCGGGGCGTACCCGGGCTGCGGCGGATCCTGCCCGCGCCCGACGGGGTGCCGCCGACCGCCTGGTGACACGGCACGGGGCCCGACCGCGCGGCCGGGCCCCGGGTGCTTCGCGGGTCAGGCGGTCGCGGCGTCGCGCGCGCTCTTGAGCGCCTTCGGGTCGTCGGGGCGGCGCGGCGCGTCCGCGCGCATCGCGATCATCCGCTCGCCGATCTCCTGGAGCTGGTTGCGGCCGAGCGCCTCCCGGACCTTCGGGAACCACTCCTGCTCCTCCTCCTCGACGTGGTGCTCGACGTTCTCGATCAGCACTGTGGTCTTGGCGACGAGGCGCTCGTCGGAGGCGTTCATGGCCGCCAGCTCAGCGCAGAGCAGATCGGCGACGTGGTGCTCCTCGTAGGACTCGAGAATGTCGTCCTCGAGGTCGGGCAGGAGCTTGCGGACCTCGGGGTACATCACCTCGTTCTCCAGGTACGTGTGCACCGTCAGGGCCTCCAGGATCTGCGTCACCAGCTGCTGGCGCTTCTCCGCCGGCCCGTCCTCGGCCTTCTGGAACTCCTTGAAGAGACGACGCATCTCCTTGTGGTCCTCTTTGAGCAGGACGATGGCATCGGTGGACACCGGCAGACCTCCTTGGTTCGGCTGACCGTGTTCCGGTACCCCGGGCCTGAACTGCGAAAACGGGTGGGGCCCGGCGGAATTCCGCCGGGCCCCACCACGGGTCGTGCCGTGCTGTGCTGCTACTTCACCACGTTGTACGCGTCGACCATGCCGGCCCCGTAGAACGCGTTACGCTCGCCGCCGGAGCAGGTCGCGTCGTAGGCGTGCGGGCCGGCCGCGATCAGCGGCACCGGGTTGTAGACGCCGTCCGGGCAGGACTGCGCCACCGAGGTGCCCTCCAGGAACGCCGCCAGCTCACCCGGCGACATGCCCGGGTGCGCCGACAGCGCCAGGGCGGCGACACCGGTCGCGTGCGGACCGGACATCGAGGTGCCCTGCTTGTAACCCCAGCCGTTGGTCTTCGTCGCCGTGTTGAACGTGGTCGACAGGATCCCGTCGGTGAGGGTGGAGCGGACGCCCTGGGTACGGAACCGGGTGTCGCCACCCGGCGCAGTGACGTCGATGACGCCCTGGCCGTACGAGGAGTAGTAGCTCTTCGCCCCGGTCGGGCCGACCGCCGAGACGGTCACCACGCCCGGCGCCTCGGCCGGCAGGTCGAGGCAGGCGTTGGTGAGGTTCTCGCGCTCCTCCGGAGTCCCGTCGTCCGGGCTGCCGAAGTCGGAAAGCTTGTGCGCGAGGTCGTAGTTCGAGTTACCCGCGGACGCCACGTTGAGCACGCCCTTGCTGTTCGAGTAACGGATGGCCCGCTGCACGGCCTGCCACACCGGACGCTGGCGCGCGTCGTTGCGGCAGTTGAGCTCCCACGGGTCGATGTAGTAGCTGTTGTTCGTGACCTGCATGCCGTGCGTGGCGGCCCACATGAACCCGCAGACCGCGGCCTCCGGGTAGATGTAGCCGCCGTCATTGACCACCTTCACCGCGGCGACCTTGACGCCCGGCGCGATGCCCGTCACGCCGACGCCGTTGATGGCGGCGGCGATGGTGCCGGCCACGTGCGTGCCGTGGTCGGAGGTGGTCGGGTTCCAGGCCGCCTCGGTGGTGTCGGTGACACCGCCGATGCAGGACGTGCTCTTGTCCTTGGCGATCTGGGTGGCCAGGTCGGGGTGGCTGCTGGAGATGCCGCTGTCCAGCACGCCCACCACCACGTTGGAGCTACCGGTGGTGACCGCGTGGGCCTGCGGGACGTGGATCATCGGCATGTCCCACTGCTGACCGAACAGGGGCTCCTTGGTCGGGTCGGCGGTGGCGTTCGCAGCCTCGGCCGCGGAGACCTCCAGGGTCTCGCCCTCCTCGAGGGCGGTGCCCAGGCCGGTGGTGGCGGCGACCGACTCCACGCCCACGCCCTTCACCTGGGTGGCGAAGTCGGGGTTGGTGGAGCGGACGACGAGCACACCGATCTGGTCGTACGTGGCCACCACGGTGCCGGCGGCCGCGGCCACGCGGGCCGCTGCCGGGCCGGTCGCGGCGCCCTGCGGTGCCAGGACCAGGAACGTGGTGTCCGGTCCGACGGCCGCCGCGGGCGCCAACCCACCGGTCAGGGCGAGGCCGACGCCGAGCGTCACGGCGGACGCGGCGGCCAGTGTCTTGCGACGGAGGTTCTTCACACAGACTCCCAGGGGGCCGTCCCCCGCCGGGCGGTGCCCCGCGATGAGGGAGCGGCCCGGCGGAAGCGGGCGGATGCCCGCTTTCGAAGCAACAGCGTAGGTAGTCGGTGTGGCGTTACACACATCCGTTCGGTCAGACAAGAAGTGTCAGACGGTGGCGAGGGTGTGCGGGATCTCGTCGAGCAGCTCCCGGGCGAGGAAACCGATCCTGCCGAACTGCGGGACCAGCCGTTGGCCGCTGACCGCGTGCGCCCACGCCGCCCAGCAGGCCGCCTGCGCCGGTTCCGCGCCCCGGGACAGCAGCCCGGCCAGCAGCCCCGACCGGACGTCCCCGCTGCCCGAGGTGCCCAGCCCGGCGTCGCCGCTCTCCTCCCGCCAGCCCGAACCGTCCGGGGTGGCGATGTGGCCGTAGAGCGACACCACGGCCTCGTACCGGCGGGCCAGCTCGCGGGCCTCGGCGTCCAGGTCGTCACCGGGTTCGCGGCCCAGCAGGTGCCCGGCCTCGGTCAGGTTCGGGGTGAGCACCACCTTCCGCCCCGAGCCCACCAGCAGGTCCGGCTCGTGACTGAGCGCCCCGAGCGCGTAGGCGTCCAGCACCAGCGCGGTCTCCGGTCGGGCCGAGTCCAGCACCAGGTGCAGCAGCGCGCGGGTCTGGTCGATGTCGTTGAGGCCCGGGCCGACCGCCACCACGTCGGCCCGGGACACCAGGTCGCCGAGCCGGTCGCCGGGATCACCGGCGACCGCCCCGTCGGAGGTCTCCGGCAGCCCGACGACCAGGGCCTCCGGCACCTGGATGCTCAGCGCCGCGGCGGTGGACTCGGCGGCGGCCAGTTGCAGCACGCCGGCGCCGGCCCGCAGCGCGGCCACCCCGGCCAGCAGCACCGCGCCCGGGGTGAAGCGGGAACCGCCCACCACCAGGACCGTGCCCCGGTGCTCCTTGCCGCCGGTCGGCACGGGCAGCGCCCAGTCGCGCAGCAGGGCCGGCGTGATGACGCGGGTGTCAGACCGGTTCGGCATGGACCTCGTCCTCCCTGGTCGGTCGGGCGCCCTGCTGGTGCAGGTGGCGTACGTCGTTGAAGGTGTCCGGGGTGAGCCGGCCGTCGGCATCCGCGGACCAGCCGGTCACCGAGCAGTTGGCGATCACGTGCTCCCGGGTCAGCGCCATCAGGTCCGCCTCGGTCAGCCCCTCGACCAGGTAGCGGAGCAGGAACACCAGGGCGTCGTGGCCGAAGAGCAGCACCCGCCGGCCCTCGTGGTCGCGGCGCAGGTCGCCCAGGAGGGTACGCAGCCGCAGCGCGACGTCCGTCCAGGATTCGCCGCCCGGCGGCCGGTAGTAGAACTTGCCGAGCCGGCGGCGCCGGTCGGCCTCCTCCGGGAAGCGCTGCTGGACGCCGAGGCCGGTGTAGCCGTCGAGGATGCCCAGCTCCCGGTCCCGCAGCCGCTCGTCCCGGGTGGCCGGGATCCCGGTGCCGGCCAGCGCCAGCTCCGCGGTCCGCACCGCGCGCAGGTACGGCGAGACCACCGCCACGTCCGGCCGGCGCTCGGCCGGCAGCCCGGCCAGCCAGCGCGCGGTGGCCCGGGCCTGCTCCTCCCCGGTGGTCGACAGCGGTACGTCGGCGTCGCGGTGGGTCAGGTCGATCAGCGCGGCGCCGGACGCCTCGGCCGCCGAGGCGGCCACGTTCGCCGTGCTCTCGCCGTGCCGCACGATCCAGAGGGCTGCCAGTTCGGACATGGCCCCATGCCTACCCGGGGGCCGGACCGGGTAACCGTGCCGGCTCGGCGGGACGCGGTCGGGGCCGGGCGCATGGAGCCGGTGAGGACGGGTAACCGCCGACGTCCACGACAGTGACCAGGGGAGGTACACCGTGGCGACCATGGTGAACGAACAGATCAGTCCGGTGAAGGACAAGAACTACGACCTGATCCATGCGGTGCAGATGTCGCTGAAGCACGTGTGGCAGCTCGGGATCTACATCGCCGACGCGGAGGCCCGGGGCGACACGGAGCTGGCCACCTGGTTCCGCAAGATGCAGGAGAACAACCGCAAGGCCGGCGAGCAGGGCAAGCAGATGCTGATGACGCGGCTGCGCGAGGACATCTGACCCAGGGTTGGAGCGGCCGGGTGGACCGTGCGGTCCGCCCGGCCTCCGTCGCGTACCCGACCACCGCCGGACCCGGAACGGGACTGCGCCGCACGCATCGACCCGGAAGAATGACGCCTCCGATCCCGCGCCGGGCGGGATCCGACGGGAGGCGGAGCCGGATGACCGTGGTCAAGGGGCTGCGTGAGGCGCTGGTGCTGTTCGTCGTCGCGGGGCTGGTGGCGGTGTTCGGCGCCGTGGTCTGGCACTACGCCCGGGGTGGCGACCTGGTCCAACGCCTGGGTTTCACCCTGATGATCGTCGGCGGGCTGCTGGGGATGACCAGCGACCTGACCCTCAGCCGGCTCGGCACCATGGAGTCGCGGACGATATTCGGTCGGCCCCCGGAGAAGGAGGGTGCCGGGGACGGGCGGGTGCTGACCGGGTTCGGCATCTTTCTGTTCGTCTCCGTGCCGCTGATCGCGTTGGGTCTGCTGCTGGCCTCCTGACCGCCCTCGGCGCGCTGTCGGTGGCTGCCGTTATGGTCCCCGCACATCGCGGGTGATCAAGGAGACGGGCGTGCGCAGATTCGACTGTGTCAGCGGCAGCGCGGCGAAGTTCTGGGAGGTGGAATCCGCCGAGCTGACGGTCACCGTCCGATATGGACGAATTGGCTCGGCGGGGCGGATCCAGGTGAAGGAGTTCGGCTCCGCCACCGATGCCGGCGCGCACGCCGACCGGCTGATCGCGGAGAAGCTGCGCAAGGGGTACGTCGAGGTACCCGCCGCCGGGACACCCGCCGCCCCCATGTCGAGGGCCGTGACCGCTGAACCGGCGACGTCGGCTGTGGCGGGGGAGCCGGGGACGACCGGTCCGATGTCGGCCGCCGACGGCCCGACGGCGCCGGCGACCCCGGCCGGACCGCAGGCTGAGGCGCTTCCCGACGAGGAGACCTTCGTGGTGCCGGCCGGCTGGCGGCGGCACCTCCTGCCGCGCCGCGACGGCCTGCCCGGTGCTGTCCTTCCGCGCGGAGCCAAGGCGCGCAAGGCCGGCGAGGAGTTGCTGGCGTCCCTGGCCGCCGGCGTCGAACGGCTGCTGGACAACAGTGACGACGCCGAGCTGGTCGGCGCGGTCCGCGCCCACCTGGCCGGCGAGCGCACACCGCTCGGCGCGGCCGGGCTGGTGGTGGCCGTCGGGCACGAGATCGCCTGGCGGGACACGGACCGGGGTCGCGACCTGGCCGACCTGCTGGTCGCCGACGACGGCGTGGTGGCCGCCGCCCGTGCCGTCATCGAGTCGATCGGGATCAGGACGGAGGGGCACCGGGACCACCACCGGTGCGTCCTCGCCCGGGCGGGCGGCGGGGCGGCCGACTGGGGCTACCGGGGAACCCGGCTGGCCGTCCTGGGCCGGGTCCGCGCGTACCTCGCGGTGGCCACCGACGACGAGTACGCCGCCGCCCGTGCCGCGCTCGTCCCCTACCGGCAGGTCGACCTGGCCAACCGGGTGGTCACCTCCTTCCTGCTGCCCACCGAGGCGGACTGGGTGGCCGAGGATGTGCCCGCCGTGGACGCCACCGGGGACCGGTTCCTCGCGGAGCTGATGATGTACGCGGCGCCCACCGCCGAGGACTTCGCCCGGATGGCCGACCGTCTCGGCGTCCACTCCGCCGTGTACGACCCGGCCGCGGTGGTCACCGCCGCCGCGGCCGTAGGCCCGTCGATGGCCCCGCTGCTGGGCGACTGGTTCGACCACGAGTACGTCGACGCGGCCGGCCGGCAGCGGCTGGTCTCGCTGCTGGCCGCCTTCCCCACCGACGAGGCGATGCGGCTGCTGCTGGACCGGCTCGACCAGAAGTACGTCCAGGCCGGCGTGCTGGAGATGCTCCGGCGCTTTCCGGTGCGCGGGGTCCGCCTGCTGGCCCGGGCGGCCGGGGGACGCACCGCCGCCGCCCGGGACGCCGCCACGCTGCTGCGCGGCCACGTGCTGACCAACCCGGCCGCCGTCGCCGCGGCGCTGCCGCTGCTCGACTCCGACGACCGGCAGCGGGTCACGCAGATCCACGCCGACCAGGGGTCGCTCACCCCGGCCACCCCCGACCGGCTGCCACCGGTGCTGGTCAGCCCGCCGTGGCTGGCCAGGCGGCAACGGACCGCACCGCCGGTGGTGGCCGGACTCGTCCGGCCCGACGAGGCCGCGATCGCCTGGCTGCCCGGCGAGCGGGAGCGCTGGGCGGCCACCCAGGTGTACTACATGTCGTGGTGGCGACAGGGCGAGGACCTCAGCGACCTGGCGCCGACGATCGCCTCCGGGCGGTACCCCGACAACGAAGGGATCGCCTTCTTCACCCGGGCGCCCCAGGCGGTGGCCCGTCCGCTGGTCCGGTCGTGGCGCCCGCGCGACACCTGGGACACCGGCTCGTGGCTGCCGCGGGTGGTGGGACGGCTGGAGCTGGACGCCCTCCCCGCCGCGCTGCACGTTTCCCGGAGCAGCCCGCAGGTCGCCGCCGGGGTGCTGCTGCCGTACACCGGTGGTGAGGTCGCCGACCTGATGGCCGACTGGCTCGACCGGCTCAAGTCGGCGCGCCCGGCCGCCCTGGCCTGGTTCCACCGGCACCCGGCCGCCGCCGCGCGGGCGCTGCTGCCGACGGCGTTGGGCCCGGCCGGCCCGCGCCGGCGGGCGGCCGAGCGGGCGCTGCGGACGGCGGCCGGGGCCGACCGGGACGCGGTGCTCGACGCCGCCCGGGGGTACGGCGAGGACGCCGTGCGGGGCACCCTGGCGCTGCTCGACGCGGACCCGCTGGAGCAGCTGCCGGCCCGGATCCCGGCCCTGCCCCAGTGGCTCGACCCGGTGGTGCTGCCGCCGGTGCTGCTGCGGGACCGGTCCGCCGCGCTGCCCGCCGAGGCGCTGCGGCACCTCTGCACCATGCTGGCCATCTCCAAGGCCGGCGACGTCTACCCCGGCGTGGCGCTGGTCCGCGAGGCCTGCGACCCGGCGTCGCTGGCCGAGTTCGGCTGGGCGCTCTTCGAACGCTGGCAGTCCGCCGGCGCGCCGGCGAAGGAGAGCTGGGTGCTCGCCGCGCTGGGCTGGATCGGCGACGACGACACCGCCCGCCGGCTCGCCCCGGTGATCCGGGCCTGGCCCGGCGACGGCGGGCACGCCCGGGCGGTCACCGGGCTGGACGTGCTCGCCGCCATCGGCACCGACGTGGCGCTGATGCACCTCTGGGGCATCTCCCAGAAGGTGAAGTTCCGTGGGCTGCGCGAGCGGGCCGCGCAGAAGGTCGCCGAGGTCGCCGCCGACCTGGGCCTCACCGCCGAGCAGCTCGGCGACCGCCTCGTTGCCGACCTCGGGCTCGACGCCGACGGCAGCCTGGTCCTCGACTACGGCCCGCGCCGGTTCACCGTCGGCTTCGACGAGCAGCTCAAGCCGTACGTGGTGGACGGGGCGGGGGCCCGGCGCAAGGAGCTGCCGAAGCCGGGTGCCCGGGACGACCAGGCGCTCGCGCCGGAGGCGTACCAGCGCTTCACCGGGTTGAAGAAGGACGTCCGGACCCTCGCCGCCGACCAGATCCGCCGGTTCGAGGCCGCGATGGTGGCCCAGCGCCGCTGGTCCGCCGCCGACTTCCGCCGGTACCTCCTGGCGCACCCGCTGCTCTGGCACATCGTCCGGCGGCTGGTCTGGGTCACCGTCGACGAGGCCGGGGCGGTCGGCACCGCGTTCCGGGTGGCCGAGGACCGCAGCCTGGCCGACGTCGAGGACGAGGCGTACGCCCTGCCGGACGACGCCACCGTCGGCATCGCGCACCCGCTGCACCTCGGCGACGCGCTGCCCAGCTGGGCGGAGCTCTTCGCCGACTACGAGATCCTCCAGCCCTTCGCCCAGCTCGGCCGCGAGATGCACCGGCTCGCCGACGCGGAACGCGACGAGCGGCTGCTCAGCCGGTACGCCGGCGTCGAGGTGCCGACGGGCCGGCTGCTCGGACTGGAACGCCGTGGTTGGCGCCGCGCCGACGCCCAGGACAACGGCACCCAGCCGTGGTTGGAGCGCAAGCTGCCCGGCGACCGGGCGATCGTGATCAACATCAATCCGGGCATCACCGTCGGCGTGGTCGACATGTTCCCGGAGCAGAAGATCGAGGAGATCTGGGTGAACGACCGTCCTGAGGGGCAGTGGCACGCGCGCGGCGGCCGGGTGCGCTTCGGCGAACTCGATGAGGTCACCGCGTCCGAGGTGCTGCGCGACCTCGCGGAGGTGACCCGGTGACCGCCGTCGACCCGACCGCCGAGCGGGCGCAGCGCCCCCCGGCCGAGGTCCGCTACGCCGACGAGCTGGCCAAGCTGGCCGCCGATGACGGCGACCCGCGCCCGCCGGGCTGGGCGCTGAGCCTGCGCGCCGCCCGCCGGTTCATTCTCGGCGACCCGGCCGCCGGCATCGTCCGGAAGTTCGTCGGTGACCCGTCGCTGATCGACCGGGCGCTGGTGGCGCTGGCCACCAGCCGGGGACTGATGCTGGTCGGCGAGCCCGGCACCGCCAAGTCCCTGCTGTCCGAGCTGCTCGCCGCCGCGGTCAGCGGCGACTCGACGCTGACCATCCAGGGCGGCGCGGCCACCACCGAGGACCAGATCCGCTACTCGTGGAACTACGCCCTGCTGGTGGCGGACGGCCCGTCGCCCCGGGCGCTGGTGCCGGCGCCGCTGCTGCGCGGCATGGCCCAGGGGAAAGTGGTCCGCTTCGAGGAGATCACCCGCTGCCCGCTGGAGGTGCAGGACTGCCTGCTATCCCCGCTCTCGGACCGGGTTCTCGCGGTGCCGGAGCTGCCCGGCGCCGACGCGATGGTCTTCGCCCGGGAGGGGTTCAACGTGATCGCCACCGCGAACACCCGGGACCGGGGCGTCAACGAGATGAGCGCCGCGCTGAAGCGTCGGTTCAACTTCGAGACGGTCTTCCCGATCCCGGACCTCGCCACCGAGCTGGGCCTGGTCGAGGCGGAGGCCGGCGCGCTGCTGCGGCGCTCCGGGGTGACCGTGCCGCCCCGGCGGGACGTACTGGAGGTGCTGGTCACCACGTTCCGGGAGCTGCGTACCGGATTGACCGAGCGGGGCGACGCGATGGAGCGGCTGTCGGCGGTGATGAGCACCGCCGAGGCCGTCTCCGTCGCGCACGCGGTCGGGTTGCGCGGCTGGTTCCTGCGCGGTGAGGCCGGCGACGCCGCCGACCTGGTCGCCTGCCTGGCCGGAACGGCCGCCAAGGACGACCCGGAGGACCTCGCCCGGCTGCGCCGCTACCTGGAACAGCAGGTGCCCCGCCGCCCGGGCGGCCAGTGGCAGGCGTTGCACGACGCCCGGCACCTGCTGCCCGGCTGATGGCCACCACCGACCCGGCCGGCGTCACGCTCCTCGGGGTCCGCCACCACAGCCCGGCCTGCGCCCGGCTGGTGGCGGCCACCATCGCGGCGCTGCGCCCGGCGTACGTCCTGGTGGAGGGGCCGGTCGACCTGAACGACCGACTGGACGAGCTGCTGCTCGGACACGAGCTGCCGATCGCGGTGTTCACCGCGTACCGGGACGCCGGGCGGCGGCACGCCTCGTGGAGCCCGTTCTGCGGGTACTCCCCGGAGTGGGTGGCGCTGACCGAAGGGCGGGCCGCCGGGGCGGAGGTCCGCTTCATCGACCTGCCCGCCTGGCATCCGGCGTTCGCCCGGCGCAGCAACCGGTACGCCGACGCCGACCAGCGCTACGCCGAGGCGGTGACCCGGCTCTGCGCCACCCTGTCCGTGGACAACGTGGACGCCCTCTGGGACCACCTGTTCGAGATCGGGCCGGACGACGGGCTGGCCGAGCGGCTGGCGGCCTACTTCGACCTGCTGCGCGGGGAGTCCGAGGCCGGGGAGGACGACACGGCGCGGGAGGCGTACATGGCCGGCTGGGTGCGGGCCGCCCGCGCCCGGGCCGGGGGCCGTCCGGTGCTGGTGGTCACCGGGGGCTTCCACCGGCCCGCGCTGGTCCGACTGCTCGACGCCCACCCCGTCGACGCCCCCCGGGGCTGGCCCGAGGTGCCGGCACCGGAGGGGGACGCGGTGGCCGGCAGCTACCTGGTGCCGTACTCGTTCAAGCGGCTGGACGCCTTCGACGGCTACCAGTCCGGGATGCCCTCGCCCGGCTACTATCAGCGGCTCTGGGAGGGCGGCCCGGAGCGTGCCGCGGACGGCCTGCTGGAGACCGTGACCACCCGGCTGCGCGCCCGCCGGCAGCAGGTCTCCACCGCCGACCTGATCGCGGCGCGCACCATGGCCGGCGGCCTGGCCCGGCTTCGCGGGCACGCCCATCCGGCCCGGGTGGACGTCCTCGACGGCCTGGTCTCCGCCCTGGTCACCGACGCACTCGACCAGCCCTTGCCGTGGACGGCCCGGGGCCGGCTCGCCGTCGGCACCCACCCGGCGGTGGTGGAGATGGTGGTCGCGCTGAGCGGGGAGCGGACCGGCCGGCTGCACCCGGACACCCCGCTGCCGCCGCTCGTGGGCGACGTCGAGGCGGAGCTGCGCCGGCACGGCGTCGACCCGGCGGCCGACCTGGACCTCGACCTCACCGACCCGGCGGACCTGGAGCGCAGTCGGCTGCTGCACCGGCTCCGGTTGCTCGGTGTGCCCGGTCACGTGCGCGAGCGCGGCCCGCGGGTGGGTGCCGACGCGGTGCTCGCCGAGCGCTGGGTCGCCCGACCCACACCGGACCGGCTGGCCGAGATCATCGAGGCCGGCGGGTACGGCCCGACGGTCCTCGACGCCGTCACCGCCTTGGTCGAGGAGCGGATCATCCGGATCGGTGGGGACGTCGACGGCCTCGCCACCCTGCTCTTCGACACCGCGCTCTGCGGGCTGCGCGGGCACTCCGCGCGGGCGCTCGCCGCCCTCGCCGGGGCGGTCGGCGCGGTCACCGCGCTGCCCGCGCTGGGCCGGGCGCTGGCCGTGGCGCTCGGCCTCTGGCGGCACGACCGGCTGCTCGGCAGCGCCGGGGCGGCGCCGCTCGGGGCGGTCATCACCGCCGCCGTCGACCGCGCGCTCTGGCTGGCCGAGGGCGTGCACGCCGCCACCGCCCCCGCCGACCCGGGCCGGCTGGCGGCGCTGGTCGCGGTCCGCGACGCGCTCCGGTACGCCGGCCCGGCGCTCGGTCTCGACCCCGCGCCGGCGTTGGCCGTGACCGGCCGGATCGCGGCGGACCCGGCCGCCCCGCCCGACCTGCGCGGTGCCGCGTTGGGGCTGCGCTGGTCGCTGGGGGCCGGCGGTGACCCGGCCACGGCGGTCCGGGCGGTCGCCGCCCCGACCGTGCTCGGCGACTGGCTGGCCGGCCTCTTCGCGCTGGCCCGGGAGGAGGTCGTCGACGGCGACCGGGCGCTGTTGGCGGTGCTCGACGGCCTGCTCGGGGCCATGTCGCCGCACGACTTCCTGGTGGCGCTGCCCGCGCTGCGGCAGGCGTTCGGCTGGTTCCCGCCCCGGGAGCGGGAGACGGTCGCCCGGCACGTGCTGGACCTGCGGGGCGACGCCGCACCGGCCCGCGCACTGCTCCGCCTCGACGCCGACCCGCTCGTGGTCGCCCGCGCCCGGGCGCTGGACGCCCGCGTCGACGCCCTGCTCGCCCGGGAGGGGCTGCTCCCCGACCGGCCCGACCCGCAAGGAGTTCCGCGATGACCGACCCCGTGGTGGAACGCTGGCGGCTGGTGCTCGGCGAGCCCGCCCAGTCGAGCCTCGGTTCCCTCGGCGCCGACGCCGCCGGCCGGGACGCCGCGCTGGACTGGCTCTACGGCCGGGACGAGGAGCTGGACCGGCGGGACGTCCGCCGGGCCGGCAGTGGCCCGTCCCTGCTGACCACGGTGGACTGGCTCGACGAGATTACCCGGCTCTTTCCCCGGGAGACCGTGGAGCGGCTGGAACGCGACGCCGTCGAGCGGTACGGCATCCACGACGTGGTCACCGATCCGCAGGTGCTGGCCCGGGTCGAGCCCAGCCCCACCCTGCTGCGCGCGGTGCTGCGGACCAAGCACCTGATGAACCCGGAGGTGCTGCGGCTCGCCCGGCGGATCGTGGAGGCCGTGGTCCGGCAGCTCGTGGAACGGATGGCCACCGAGGTGCGGCAGTCCTTCTCGGGGGCCCGGGCCCGTCGGCCCAGCCGGTTCCGGCAGGCGCGGAACTTCGACGTGCGGCGCACCATCCGGGCGAACCTGGCGCACTGGCGGCCGGACGAGCGGCGGCTGCACGTGCGTACCCCGCACTTCTTCTCCCGTACCCGCCGGCACGTGGACCGGTGGCAGGTGATCCTGCTGGTGGACCAGTCCGGGTCGATGACCGGGTCGGTGATCCACGCCGCGGTCACCGCCGCCTGCCTGTGGGGGCTGCCCGGGGTCCGCACCCACCTGGTCGCCTTCGACACCGCGGTGGTCGACCTCACCGCCGACGTGGACGATCCGGTGGAGCTGCTGATGAAGGTGCAGCTCGGCGGCGGCACGGACATCGCCCGCGCGGTCACGTACGGCGCGCAGCTGATCGAGAACCCGCGGCGGGCCATCGTCGCGCTGATCACCGACTTCTACGAGGGCGGCAGCGAGGCGCAGCTGGTCCGGGCGGTCCGGCAGCTGGTCGAGCAGGGCACCCACGTGCTGGGCCTGGCCGCGCTGGACGAGGAGGCCAATCCGGCGTACGACCGGGGCATGGCCCAGCGGCTCGCGGACGTCGGGGCTAGCGTCGGCGCGATGACGCCGGGCGAGCTGGCGGCCTTCGTCGCCGAGCGGGTGGGCCGGTGAGCGCCCGGGCCGACCTGTTGGCGCTCACCCCGGAGGTGCTCGCCACCCTCAGCAACCGGGGGCTGGTGAAACGGGCCGTGAAGGCGGTGGACGCGGGGGAGCTGCCGCAGCTGCGGACCGACGGCGACGGAACGGTGCACGCCGTCCATCCCGACGGAGTGGGCAGCAGCCTGCCCACCGCGGGTGGTCTGGGCGCGGGCAGCTGCTCGTGCGGGGCGGCGGGGATCTGCCGGCACCTGCTGGTCCTCGTCCTCGCCTACCAGCGGCAGGCTGCCGTCGGAGCGTCGGCACCGGACGGGTCGGACGCCGGCGCCGCAACCGCCGGGCCGCAACCGGCCGTCACCTCGGACGCCGGCGCCGCAACCGTCGGTCCGGACCCGGCCGTCGCGATCGCCGCGCCGCGGCGGCCCGCCGCGACCGTCGGGACGGACCCGGGCGGCGTTGTCGTGGCCGACGGGGCACCGACCCCGGCCGCGTCGTGGTCGCCGGGCGAGGTGACCGACGAGGCGCTGACCGAGGTGGTCGGCGCCGCCGCGCTGGCCGCCGCCCGCCGCCGGCACCGGCGGGGATACGTCGCCCTGGTCCGCCGGCCCACCGTCGAGGATCCGGTGCCGCAGGTGGAGCTGCCCACCGGCACGGTCCGCTTCCTCGTCCCGCACCAGGTCGCATTCGCCCACGCCGACGCGGCCGACGGCAGCGCAGAGGCCGTCGCACTCGCGGTCTGGGCGTACCGGGTGGCCGACCGGGAGCGCCCCGGGCTGCGCGAGGCGCAGGTCCGGGTCGGTGGCGGCGGGCCGGAGGTGGATCTCGCCGCGCTGGACCGGGCGGTGGGGGTGGCCGGTGAGGTGCTGCTGGCCGGGGCGGTGCACACCGGCGCCGGCGCGGCGGCCCCGCTCGCCGCGGCCCGCCGCGACCTGGACGCAGCCGGCCTGCGCTGGCCGTTGCTTGCCCTCGACGAGCTGGCCGCCCAGCTCGACGCGTACGCCGCGCGCGGTGCCCGCTACCGTCCCGCCGACCTGGCGGAGGTGCTGGCCGAGCTGCCCGCCCGCAGTCGGGCGGTGGCGAACCGGGGCGCCAGCCCGGCCGAGCGGGTGCTCGGCACCGACGAGCCGGCCGAGACGCCGCTACGCCGGCTGCGGCTGACCGGGATCGGCGCCCGGGTCCGCGAGTCGGCCGACGAGCTGAGCGTCGAGGTCTTCCTCGCCCAGCCGTCCGGGGCCGGCGTGCTGGTGCTGCGCCGGGACTGGCCGCGCGCCGACCAGGAGCGGGTCACCGGGCACGACCTCGCGCACCGGCGCGTCGCCGGTGCCACCGTCGGCGGCCTGGCCGGCGGCAACGTCGTCACCGAGTCGGCGGTGCGCAGCGCGTCCCGGCGGATCCGCTTCGCGGCCGGGCGGATCGCCCGCACCACCGTCTCACCGGGTGCCGGCTCCTGGGGCGAGCTGCCCCCGGGCCTGCTGGTCCGGGACCTCTCCGCACTGGACACCGCCCTCGCGGAGCTGCCGCCCCGGCTGCTGCGCCCGCGGGTCGCCGCCGAGTCGGTGCGGGTGGTGGAGATCGCCGAGGTACGGGCCGTCGGCTACGCCGCGGGCGAGCAGCGCCTCGACGCGGTGGTCGCCGACCCCTCCGGCGCCACCGCGACCGTGTCGGCGGTGCACCGGTCGATCTGCCCGGGCGCGCTGGACCGCCTCGCCGCCGCCCTGACCGGCGCGTACGGCACCCCGCGATACGTCAGCGGGGCGGTCCGGCGGGGCGCCGGCGGCCTGGTGGTCGAGCCGTTCGCGGTGGTGGCGGGCCAGACGGTGGTCGTACCCGATCTCGCGGACGGCACCGGCGACGGCCCGTTGGCCAGCGCGGAGGGCGCGGCGTTGGACGCGGTGGACGCCGCCCTGCGCGAGGGGTTGGGGCTGCTTGCCCGGGCCGCGCACGCGGGGCTGCGGCACCTGCCGGCCGGCTTCCCCGACCGGCTGCGCGCGGCGGGCGCGGCGCTGGCCGCGGCCGGGCTGGAGCGGTGCGGGGCGGCGTTGCGCGACCTCGCCGGGGCGCTCGGCCCGGCGCCGGGCGACGCGGCGGTCCGGGCGTGGGTCGACGCGCAGCTCCGGCTCCTGGTGACCGCCGAGGCCCGGTGAGCCGCGGGCCCGGATGGTGAGCGGCTACCCTGCCCCCGTGGACGGCACGGCGGACGGCGAGCGGCTGGCGGAGTCGCTCGGGCGCGCTCTGGCCCGGCTGAGCTTCGTCGACCTGCCCGCCGACGCGGTGACCGCCCGGGTCATCGAATCCGTGGCCGGCTGGGCCGGCGAGCAGGGCTGGCGGGTCTACCGTCGCGCCCCGAGCGTGCTGCCGTTGCCGCCGCCGCTGTCCGATCGGCAGTCGGTGCTGGACGTGGCGTGCGCCCGACCCGACGGGCCGCCCGTCGTCGTCGAGGTCGACCACACCGACCGGCGGCGTACCTGGGAGAAGCTGGCGGCGGAGGCCGCGGCCGGCCGGGTCGCGCTCTGGGTGCGCTGGGGGCCGGGGCGGTTCGTCGCGCCGCCGCCGCCGATCCACCTGGTGACCTGCGAGGTGGCCCGCCGCAACGGACCGGCGGGGGTGGGCCGGCTGCACAGCCGGACCCCGGATGCCCACCGGCCGCCGCCCGAGCACTCGGCCCGCGGAGCCGGCGGCACGGTCGCGGAGCCGCTGCCGTTGCCGCCGGAGGACGGGACGCCCTGAGTCACCCGGCGCGCCCGTGCCGGCGGCCTTACTCGAACCGGGACGGGTCCCCGGCGCCGCGCCGGACGATCTCCGGCTCGTCGGAGGAGAAGTCGACCACGGTGGTGGGCACGGTGCCGCACTCCCCGGAGTCGATCACCGCGTCGAGCTGGTGGTCCAGCCGCTCCTTGATCTCCCAGCCCTGCGTCATGGGTTCCTCCTCGCCGGGCAGCAGCAGGGTGCTCGACACCAGCGGCTCGCCCAGCTCCGCCAACAGGGCCTGGGCCACCGCATGGTCGGGGATCCGGACCCCGACGGTCTTCTTCTTCGGGTGCAGCAGCCGGCGTGGCACCTCCTTCGTGGCGGGCAGGATGAACGTGTAGCTGCCGGGAGTCGCCGCCTTGATCGACCGGAACAGCGCGTTGTTGATCTGGACCAACTGGCCGAGCTGCGCGAAGTCCCGGCACACCAGGGTGAAGTGGTGCCGGCTGTCCAGGTGCCGGATCTCCCTGATCCGGTCGAGGCCGTCCCGGTTGCCCATCCGGCAGCCGAGCGCGAAGCACGAGTCGGTCGGGTAGGCGATCAGCCCGTCGGAGCGCAGCAGGTCGACCACCCGGCTGATCGTCCGTGGTTGCGGGTTCTCCGGGTGCACGTCCAGGTACGTCGCCATGGCCGCAGCTTAGAAGGGTAGGTAGCGGCTCGTCGCGTCGGAGTCCCGGGGATCGGCCGCTGCCGCTGCCGAGCTGCGGACCGTGGCTTCGCCCTCGAAAACCTGCCCGGGAGGGTTGTCTAGGCTTGGGCATGTTCTAACCCCGTTGGTTCTGCTGCTCGATGTACTGATGCAGGACGGTCAGCGGGGTGCGCCGGGTAGCCGGCGGCGGGAAGTTGACCGGCAGGTGGGCGTGGTTGTTCTCGCCGTTGAACTCGATCAGCTCGGTCTGGAAGTCGGCGCACACCCCCCCCCCGCATGATCTCTTCCATGGGGTCAGGTGCCGGTCGGCGAACACGCGGTATCGGAGCCTTGTCACGAAGACCAGGTGAGCGTGAGGGGCGAAAGCCTAGCGCCCTTCTGGCCGTACGCTCGCAGATTCGGTCATAGACCGATGCTAGTTTGTCCGATGTGCAGCTTCGGTACAACTACCGCGTCTACCCGACGCCCGCCCAGGAGGAGGCGCTGGCGAGGGCGTTCGGATGCGCGCGGGTAGTGTTCAACGACGGGCTGCGCGCACGGCAAGAGGCCAGGGAGCAGGGCCTGCCGTACATCTCCGACGGGGAACTGTCGAAGCGGGTCCTCACCCAGGCCAAGGGCACCTGCGAGCGGGCGTGGCTCGGCGAGGTGTCCGCCGTGGTGCTCCAGCAGTCCCTCGCGGACCTGAACAAGGCGTACCGCAACTTCTTCGCCTCGATCAGTGGCAGGCGCAAGGGCCGCAAGGTGGCCGCGCCGAGGTTCCGCTCCCGCAAGGACAACCGGCAGGCCATCCGGTTCACGGCGAACGCCCGGTTCAAGGTGCTCGGCAACGGCCGACTTCGGCTGCCAAAGATCGGAAACGTGCGGGTGCGCTGGTCCCGGCGACTGCCGGCTGCGCCGAGTTCGGTTACGGTCGTCCGGGACGCGGCGGGGCGGTACTTCGCCTCGTTCGTCGTGGCCGCCAACGATGAACCGCTGCCGCCGGTCGACTCCGCGGTGGGCATCGACCTCGGTCTGACTCACTTCGCGGTCCTGTCGGACGGCACGAAGGTGGCCGCGCCGAGGTTCCTGCGCCGCGCGGCTCGCAAGCTGCGCCGGTTGCAGCAGGACCTGTCTCGCAAGCAGCGGGGAAGCAGCAATCGCAAGAAGGCCGTCGTGAAGGTCGCCAAGGCGCACGCCCGGGTGGCCGACACTCGACGGGACTGGCAGCACAAGGTCTCGACCCGGATCATCCGCGACAACCAAGCGGTGTACGTCGAGGACCTGTGCGTGGTCGGTCTCGCCCGCACGCGACTGGCAAAGTCCGTGCACGACGCCGGCTGGGCGTCGTTCACGGGCATGTTGGAGTACAAGGCCGCCCGGTACGGGCGGACCTTCGCCCGCATCGACCGGTTCGCGCCCACGTCGCAGACATGCTCGGCCTGCGGCCGGACCGACGGACCCAAGCCGTTGGACGTCCGGTCGTGGGCCTGCCTGTGCGGGGCGGTTCACGACCGGGACGTCAATGCGGCGATCAACGTGTTGGCCCAGGGACGCTGGGACAAGTCAAACGCCTGTGGAGCGCAGGTAAGACCGGCACCCGTGCCGGCATCGCGCCGGGAAGCAGGAATCCGCTCGGGCGTTGTGCGCTGTTCCGCGTGCAGCGCGGAGGGAATCCCCGCCTTTTTGGGCGGGGAGAATGTCAAGGTGTGAGACGTGGCGACGGCGGCCGAGGAGATCCGAGTGGGGGAGCGGCTGGTCCGGGTCTCCAGTCCCGACAAGCCCTACTTCCCCGAGCGCGGCCTCACCAAGTTGGACGTGGTCCGCTATTTCCTGGCGGTCGGCGACGGCATCCTGCGCGCGCTGCGGGACCGCCCGACCATGCTGGAACGCTGGCCGCGCGGGGTGTTCGAGGGCGCGAAGATCGGCACCCGGCAGGACAACCGGGGGGACGCCTTCTACCAGAAACGGCTGCCCGCCGGCGCCCCCGTGTGGGTACGCACCGCGCACATCACCTTCCCCAGCGGGCGGACCGCCGACGAGGTGGCGCCGAGCGAGCTGGCCGTGGTGATCTGGGCGGCCAACCTGGGCACCTTGCGGTTCCACCCCTGGCCGGTGTCCGCGGCCGACGTGGAGCACCCCGACCAGCTCCGCATCGACCTCGACCCGATGCCCGGTGTCGGGTTCGACCAGGTGGTGCCGGTCGCGCACGAGGTGCGGGCCTTCCTCGACGAGCTGGGGCTGGTCGGCTACCCGAAGACCACCGGCGGGCGCGGCCTGCACGTCTACCTGTCGATCGAGCCGAGGTGGAGCTTCGGCGAGTGCCGGCGGGCGGTGCTGGCACTGGGCCTGGAGATGCAGCGCCGGCTGCCGGAGCTGGTCACCACCACCTGGTGGCGGGAGCAGCGGGACAAGCCGGTCTTCGTCGACTACAACCAGATGGCCCGGGACCACACCGTGACCTCGGCGTACTCGATCCGGCCGACGCCGGCCGCGCTGGTCTCCGCGCCGCTGGACTGGTCGGAGCTGGACGACGTACGCCCGGAGGACTTCGACGTGCTGAGCATGCCGGCCCGGTTCGCCGAGCGCGGCGACCCGCACGCCGGGCTGGACGAGCGGCGGTTCTCCCTGGAGCCGCTGCTGGAGCTGGCCGACCGGGAGGGGCTGGAGGCCCCGCCGGAGCGCTGAGGGCTCACTGCCAGGGGCTCTGCGCGCCGTCGAATTCCTCGAAGACCAGCCAGGTACGGGTCGACAGCACCCCGGCGATGCTCTGCACCCGGTTGAGCACCACGTCGCGCAGGGTGGCGTTGTCCGGCGCGCGGACCAGGGCGAGCACGTCGTGTTCGCCGCTGAGCAGCGCGACGTGTTCGATGTAGCGGACCTGGGCCAGCTCCGCCGACACCTCCCGCCAGGTGTTCTGCTCGATGGTCAGCGAGATGTACGCCGAGGTGTCCAGCCCGGCCGGCTCCGGCGCCACCATCGCCCGGAAGCCGGTGATCACACCGTCGCGCAGCAGCCGCTCGACCCGGGCGTACGCGTTGGTGCGCGAGACGTGCACCCGTTCGGCGAGGGTCCGGACGGACATCCGGCCGTCCCGGGTCAGCTCGTGCAGGATCCGCCGGTCCACCTCGTCCAGCGGACCGGCCGAACGTCCCGTTCCGCCGGGCGCGCCCGGGCCCGGGGTGGTCTCCTGGCTCACGTCGTCCTCCTCCGGAGGCCATTCGTCCCACGTTCACCGGGGATCTTGAGTCAATCATCCGACAGCAGGAGCATAGGGCCACCACACGTCCAGGAGGTCCCCGCCGTGACGACCACACCCCAGGCGGTCCGCAGGGCATCCCCGCGCACCGCCCGGCCGGCCACCCCGGCCGCCGCACCCGACCCCACCGGCGGCCTGCTGCCGGCCGCCGAGCCGGTCCGCCTGCTCGACCCGGACGGCACCCCGCTGCCGCCCCGCGACGACTACCCCGAGCCGCCCGTCGAGGCGCTGCGTGAGATGTACCGCCGGATGATCGTCGGTCGTCGCTTCGACGTGCAGGCCACCGCGCTGACCAAGCAGGGCCGGCTCGCCGTCTACCCGTCCGCGCGCGGCCAGGAGGCCTGCCAGGTCGGGGCGGTGCTCGCCGTCGAGGACACCGACTGGGTCTTCCCCACCTACCGGGAGTCGATGGCGCTGGTCAGCCGGGGCATCGACCCGGTCGAGGTGCTCACCCTGCTGCGCGGCGACTGGCACTGCGGCTACGACCCGACGCAGGTGCACACCGCACCGCAGTGCACCCCGCTGGCGACCCAGTGCGTGCACGCCGCCGGCCTCGCCTACGGCGAGGCGTACCAGGGGCGGGACACCGTGGCGCTGGCCTTCATCGGCGACGGCGCCACCAGCGAGGGCGACTTCCACGAGGGGCTCAACTTCGCCGCGGTCTTCAAGGCCCCGGTGGTCTACTTCGTGCAGAACAACAAGTACGCGATCAGCGTCCCGCTGTCCCGGCAGACCGCCGCGCCGAGCCTGGCCTACAAGGGCGTCGGCTACGGGGTGCCCAGTGAGCAGGTCGACGGCAACGATCCGGTGGCCGTGCTCGCCGTGCTCACCCGCGCGGTAGCGCACGCCCGCGCCGGCCACGGCCCCTTCCTGGTGGAGGCGCACACCTACCGGATGGAGGCGCACACCAACGCCGACGACGCCAGCCGCTACCGCGACCCCGACGAGGTGGAGGCGTGGCGGGACCGGGACCCGGTGGCCCGGCTGGAGACGTACCTGCGCAACCGCGGCGCGCTCGACGACTCCGGCGTCGCCGCGATCGCCGAGGAGGCCGAGGCGTACGCCGCCGACCTGCGCGAGCGGATGCACGCCCAGCCCACGGTCGACCCGCTCAGCCTCTTCGACCACGTCTACGCCGAGCCGACCCCGCAGCTGGTCGAGCAGCGCGAGCAGGTCCGCGCCGAGCTGGCCGCCGCCCGCGACGAGGAGGGGGACGCCTGATGGGCACCATGACCATGGCGAAGGCGCTCAACGCCGCGCTCGCCGACGCGATGCTCGACGACGACCGGGTGGTCGTCTTCGGTGAGGACGTCGGGCAGCTCGGCGGCGTCTTCCGGATCACCGACGGGCTCCAGGCCCGGTTCGGCGACAAGCGCTGCTTCGACACCCCGCTCGCCGAGGCCGGCATCGTCGGCTTCGCCGTCGGGCTGGCCATGTCCGGCCTGCGGCCGGTGGTCGAGATGCAGTTCGACGCGTTCGCGTACCCGGCGTTCGAGCAGATCGCCTCGCACGTGGCGAAGCTGCGCAACCGCACCCGGGGCGCGCTGAGCGTGCCGATCGTCATCCGGGTTCCCTACGCCGGCGGCATCGGCGGGGTCGAGCACCACTGTGACTCGTCCGAGGCGTACTACGCGCACACCCCGGGCCTGAAGGTGGTCACCCCGGCGACCGTGGAGGACGCGTACTCCCTGCTGCGCGAGGCGATCGCCGATCCCGACCCGGTCGTCTTCATGGAGCCCAAGAAGCTCTACTTCTCCAGCGCCGAGGCGGAACTGCCTGCGGCCACCGCGCCGTTCGGCACCGCGGTCGTCCGCCGGCCCGGCACCGACGCCACCCTCGTCGCGTACGGCCCGGCGGTGCCGGTCGCCCTCGAAGCCGCCGAGGCCGCCCGCGAGGAGGGCTGGGACCTCGAGGTCGTCGACGTGCGCACCATCGTGCCCTTCGACGACGCCACCGTCGTCGCCTCGGTCCGCAAGACCGGCCGGTGCGTGGTGATCCAGGAGGCGCAGGGCTTCGCCGGCGTCGGCGCGGAGATCGCCGCCCGGGTGCAGGAGCGCTGCTTCCACGCCCTGCACGCCCCGGTGCTGCGGGTGTCCGGCCTGGACATCCCGTACCCGGCGCCGATGCTGGAGCACACCCACCTCCCGTCGGTGGACCGGGTGCTCGACACCGTCGCCCGGCTCCAGTGGGACGACCAGCCGGACACTCGCTGGCTGTCGCAGGGGAGCGCGGCATGACCACGGTGGACGGAACCCGGGTCTTCCTCCTGCCCGACCTGGGCGAGGGGCTGAGCGAGGCGGAGATCGTCGAGTGGCGGGTCGCCGTCGGCGACGTGGTCACGGTGGACCAGAGCGTGGTCGAGGTGGAGACCGCCAAGGCCGTCGTCGACGTGCCCTGCCCGTACGCCGGCCGGGTCGTCACCCTGCACGGCGCGGCGGGCGAGGTCCGTCCGGTCGGTCAGCCGCTGATCACCATCGCGCCGCTCGACGGTGACGAGCCCGCCGGGCACGCCACCTACCGGGAGGAGGAGCGGGCCGGCTCCGGCAACGTCCTCATCGGGTACGGCACCGGGCACGGCGGCTCCGGACGGCGGCGCCGCCGTCCCCGGCTGGCGCTCGCCCCCGAGCCCGGCACCGCCGCGCCCGCCCCGGCCGATGCTCCGGCGCAGCCCGCCCCGGCCGGCGCCCCGGCCGACGCTTCGGCGCAGCCGGCCGCGGCCGGCGTCCCGGGCGCGGGCGCGGCCACCGCCGGCGGGACGGCCCCGCTGGTCATCTCGCCGATCGTCCGCCGGCTGGCCAGGGAACGCGGCGTGGACCTGTCCGCGCTGCGCGGCACCGGCCCCGGCGGGGTGATCCGTCGGGCGGACGTCGAGTCCGCCCCGGACGCCCCGGCCACCCGGCTGGCCGCGGTGCCGGACGAGTCGGCCCCGGCCGCGCACGCCGG
This sequence comes from Micromonospora sp. BS32, assembly GCF_059089345.1. Lineage (NCBI taxonomy): Bacteria > Bacillati > Actinomycetota > Actinomycetes > Micromonosporales > Micromonosporaceae > Micromonospora > Micromonospora sp. BS32. The sequence goes on along the minus strand of NZ_JBSSHR010000003.1, from coordinate 58,082 downwards.
GCTCGCCCCGGTCGGCGACCAGGACGTGGTCATCCCGCTCACCGGCATCCGCAAGGTGATCGCCGACAAGCTCTCCCGCAGCCGGCGGGAGATCCCCGAGGTGACCATCTGGGTGGACGTCGACGCCACCGGCCTGCTGGAGACCCGGGCGGCGATCAACGCGGCCACCCCGGACCAGCCGGTCAGCATCCTGGCCCTGCTGGCCCGGATCTGTCTCAGCGGGCTGCGCCGGTTCCCGCAGCTCAACGCCCAGGTCGACACCGAGGGGCAGCGGATCGTCCAGTCGGCCGGGGTGCACCTGGGCATCGCCGCGCAGACCGACCGGGGCCTGCTGGTCCCGGTGCTGCGCGATGCCCAACGGCTCACCACCCGGGAGCTGGCCGCCGCGCTGGCGGAGACCACCGCCGCGGCCCGGGCCGGCACCCTGCCGCCGGGCCGGCTGACCGGAGGCACGTTCACCCTCAACAACTACGGGGTGTTCGGAGTGGACGGTTCCACCCCGATCATCAACCACCCGGAGGCGGCGCTGCTCGGCGTCGGCCGGATCGTGGACAAGCCGTGGGTGCACGACGGGCAGCTCGCGGTCCGCAAGGTGACCCAGCTCAGCCTCACCTTCGACCACCGGGTCTGCGACGGCGGGGTGGCCGGCGGTTTCCTGCGGCACGTGGCCGACTGCGTGGAGCAGCCGGCGCTGCTGGTGGCGAACGTCTGAGCCGTACGGAGTCGGCCACCCCCTGCCGGGGTGGCCGACTCCGGCGGGGATGTCCTCTTCGCCGGCCTGGCAGGACCAGCGCGGGGGCGGGGAGGCGGCGTTTTCCGGTCGATGGGCCGGGAACCCGGCGGGGGCACGACCGGACCGCCGAGAGGAGCACTTCGTGCCCTACCAGGCCCTGCCCGCCGCCGTGCGGTACCACCGGCCGCCCGTGGCCGGCGCGCCACTCTGGTGCGACGCCCACGAGTACGGCCTCACCGGCGACGGGGTGACCAACGACCAGCCGGCGCTCGCCGCCCTGGTCGACCGGCTCGGCGACGGTTACGCCGCCGACGGGCGCGCGCGGGTGATCTGGTGCCCGCCCGGGATCTACTCCATCCGTGACGCCGGCACCGTCTGGCGCAGCGGGGTGTCGCTGATCGGCGCCGGCCCCGCCGCGACGCGGTTCCTGCTCAGCAACGAGGGCAACCGGGCCGACCCCACCCCGCTGGCCTTCTGGACCACCCTCCAGCACGGCGCGGACCGGGACCGGCACATCGCCGACTGCACCTTCGCCGACTTCGAGATCGACGGCTCCGGGGTGGCGATGGCCGAGTACAACTACCTGGCCAAGGGGCTCGGGCTGCAGTACGTGGTGCGGGGTGTCTTCCGCAACCTGTACATCCACCACACCGCCGCCTCCGGGCTGGGCTGCGACTTCCTGCAGGACAGCGTCATCGACGGCGTGGTGGTGGTCGGCTGCGGCCGGCTGGACAACGGCGAGGAGATGGGCGGCGCGGGGATCGGCGTCGGCATCGGCGGCTGGGGGCCGGTCGAGCGGCTGATCATCGCCAACTGCACCGCGCTCGCCAACGGCACCAACGGCATCTTCCTGGAGCTGCAGAAGGAGAACTGGCTCCCGCCGCGCGGATACCGGATCATCGGCTGTCACAGCCAGGGCAACCGGTTCGGCATCTCCGACTGGGGCACCGACGGCCTGATCGTCTCCGGCTGCACGATGACCGGCAACCTGGAGGCCGGCTTCGACGTTTCGGCCAACGGCACCTCTGCGGTGGCCGGGCGCGGCGGCCTGCTGACCGACTGCGTGATCGACGGCAACATCGCCGACGGCGTCAGCATGGGCAACACCCCCGGCCCGTACACCGTGCGCGGCAACCGGATCAGCGGCAACGGCCGGTACGGCTACCACGAGCACAACCTGGGCCGCGGCTACCAGGACCCGGCGCTGGACATCGTGATCGAGAGCAACGAGTTCTGGGGCAACGGGCTCGACGGGATCCGGATCGACCGGCCGATGACCGACGCCGTGGTGCTCAACAACCGGATCCGCAACAACGGCCGGCAGTGCGGCGACGCCGCCACCGGGGGCGGCGCGACGGTCCGGTACAGCGACAAGGCGCTGGTGGACCGGTCGGCGAACTGGCCCCCGGACGGCCACCGGGGCAAGGTGCTTCGGGTCGGCCAGCGGGTCGCCGTGGTGGCGGCCAACACGGCCACCGAGCTGACTCTCGCGCCGGTGCGCCCCGACGCGTTCAGCGCCTGGAGCGGGGACACCCCGCTGCCGGGTACCCGCTACGAGTTGCCGCCCGTGCCGGACTGCCGGGCCGGGCTCGTGATCAATGCCCCCTTCGACTCCGCGACGGTGCGCGGCAACCGGATCTGGGACAACCACGACGAGCGCACCCAGACCCACGGGCTCTGGATCACCGACCGGGGCAGCTGCGTGGACTGCCGGGTGGAGGAGAACGACCTCGCCGGCAACGCCGAGGGGGCCGTCCGCCTGGACACCCCGCCGGTCGGCGGCCGCTGGGATCGCAACCACGGCGACCCGGACTGGGACTGACCGGTCGCGCGGGTACGGCCGGTACCAGGCCCGCCGATCGGGGACGTCCACCCCGTGGCCGCCCTCGGCAGCACAGCAATGACCAAAGGCCCGACGGTTTCCGAGTATTTCCCGCGAAAGTGCGCCACGCCCCGAGAAGCGCCGTACAGAATGTGGCCAAGGGACTGAAAACGGGGGGCTGAATATGGACGTGAGGCGGCGATTGACGCTATTGGCGGTAACCTTCGCAGCCACACCGTTGATCCTCGGTGGGTGCACCGCCGAGGGGAAGCCGGGCACCGGTTCGGGGCACGCGCGGGCCGCGGCCGCCCCCACGCTGGCGGTGACTCCCGCCGACCGGACGAAGGACGTACCGGTGAGCGCGGAGGTGGGCACCAGCGTGTCGGGCGGCCGGATCAGCAGTGTGAAGCTCATCGACGACAAGGGGAAACAGGTCGCCGGGGAGCCCCGGGAGGACGGCACCAGCTGGGTGCCGGCCACCCCGCTGGAGAACGGCCGGACGTACACCGCGGAGGTGACCGCGACCGGCGACAAGGGGCGTACCACCGTCGGGCGGACGACCTTCACCACATCGCCCAAATCCACCAGACAGGCGATAAAGAGCACGCTGTATTTCACCGGAAAAGAGACGTACGGCACCGCAATGCCGGTGACCGTAGCATTCGATCCGCCAATTCCGAAGGAGGCCCGGGCGGCCGTTCAACGGCGATTGTTCGTGAAGACCGACCCGCCGCAGCCGGGCGCCTGGTCGTGGGTGGAGGACGGCAAGCAGGTCGAATACCGGGCGCCCGACTTCTGGAAGTCCGGCACGAAGATCAGCGTGCGGAGCGCTCTGGAGGGGCTGCCGATCGGCAAGGACGCCATCGGCGACGCCGACCACGCCGCTGCCTCGAAGATCGGCCGGCAGGTCTCGCTCGACATCGACAACGCCACCAAGCAGATGTCGGTCTACCAGGACGGCAAACTGCTCCGCAAGATCCCGGTGAGTCTCGGCAAGTCGAGCACCCCGACCTCCAGCGGCAAGATGGTGATCATGGAGAAGCACGACTACACCACGTTCGACACCCGGGGTGACCCGAACGGCGGCTACGTGGTCGACGTGGAGGATGCCCAGCGGCTCACCTGGGGCGGCGAGTTCATCCACGCCGCGCCGTGGTCGGAAGGGGATCAGGGCAACATCAACGTCTCGCACGGCTGCACCAACGTGTCGGCGACGGCGGCGGACTGGCTGATGGGCATCACCAAGGTCGGTGACCTGGTCACCGTCAAGGGCACCGAGGTGCAGTTGGACCAGGGCAACGGCTGGACCGCCTGGAACGTCAGCTGGGACCAGTTCGTCAAGGGCAGCGCGCTGCCCGTGCCGCCGGGTCTGAGGCCCGCGCCCACCACCAGCCCGGTGAACCCGGGCGCGGTGGCCGGGGGGTCGCCGGCGCCGGCGCCGTCGGTCACCGGCGGCTGAGACAGACAGGGGAGGAACGGCCGGTACGACCGGTCCGCCGTCGGGCGGGCCGGTCGCGGTCGTGTCCGGCTCAGGTCAGGTCGACCCGGGCGATCCCGGTGCCGATCAGGCTGCCCAGCCAGAGCCGCTCGCCGTGCTGCCGCACGCCGGTGATCATCCAGTACGCCCCGCCGGGGCCGTGCAGCGTCCGCAGCACCCGCCCCTCGCCGTCGACCAGGGCGACCAGCCCGTACTTCTGCGGTTGTGGGCGGACCGCGTCGGGAAGCAGCGCCACCAGCTGGCGCAACCTCGGGTGCGGCAGCAGCCGCTCGACCACCGGCAGCCGCGGGCTGGGCAGGGCGATCCAGTACGTCCCGTCGCCGACCGCGGCGAGGTTGTCCGGGTACGCCGGCAGGTCGGTGAGCACGGTGGCCTTCCCGCTCGGCAGCTCCACCCGGAGCAGCCGGTGGGTGCTCGTCTCGACCAGCATCAGCGCCGACTCGTCCGGGGTCAGCGCGATCCCGTTCGGGAAGTAGAGCCCGTCGGCCACCACCTCGGTGCGCGCGCTGCCCGGGTCGTACGCCAGCACCCGCCCGTTGGGCCGGTGTTCGAGCAGGTCGTGCTTCCAGTGCGACAGCGGGAAGCGGTCGGAGGAGTCGGTGAAGTAGACGGTGCCGTCGCGGGCCACGGTGGCGTTGTCGGCGAGGTGCACCTGCGGGGCGGTGCCGGTCAGCTCCCGGACCGCCCCGTCGGGGGTGACCCGGAGCAGCCCCCGGTACGCGTCGCAGACCAGCAGGCTGCCGTCGCGCGGGTCGAGCTCGATGCCGAGCGGCCGGCCGCCGGTCTCGGCGAGCAGTTGGGGATGTGTGCCGGCGGGCGCGTCGGCCGGCCACCACCAGAGCCGGCCGTCCTCGTCGCCGCTGACCACCCGGCCGTCCGGGTCGATCAGCACGTCCTCGGGCCCGTGCGCGCCGGGAGGCAGCGGCAGCACCTCGGCCCGGTCGAGGCGGTGGTCGTCGGGGGCCCAGACGCCCTCCAGCGGCGGCGGGACGGTGGCCGCCTCCTTGACCGGACGGATCAGGCGGGGCGGGCGCTGGCGGGGTACGACCATCCGCTCATTGTCACCCGCCGATCCCGGTCGCGTCGCCCCCACCGCGTGTCGCGCGGGTCGACCCCGAGGACCACCCCGGGTCTGCTCGGGGGTGACCCTGGACGTACCCGGAACCGGCCCTCGGCAGGGCGGAAATGTCGGTGGCGACGACTAGGTTCGTCGGCATGGGACAGTGCGGTGACCGCTTCCACGTGCAGCTCAGCGTGGCTGACGACGCGGTCGAGGTGCGGGCGGTCGGCGAGATCGACATCGCCACGGTCGGCGCCTTCCGCGCCGCGCTCTGGGCCGCGCCTGCCCGGCCGGTGCTCCGGGTCGACCTCTCCGGCGTCCGGCTGTTCTCCGCCGCCGGGGTGCGCGCGCTGGTCACCGCGCACCTGCGGGTCCGGGCGCGCGGTGGCGAGCTGGTCGTCGTCGACCCCGGTCCGATGGTCGCCCGGGTGCTGCGGGCCACCGGCCTGCACCGGGTCATTCCCGTCCGGGAACGCGTGCCCGGCGGGCCCGAGGCGTCATCGGTGCCTTGGCCGTCCCTCGCGCCCGGGGCCCCGGTCCAGCGGGTGCCGTGCCTCGCCGGTGCGCCGATGGCGCTGGCGGTTGCCTGCTCCTGAGCCTGCCGCGCGGGCGATCGCCGCAGCCCCCGCCCTGCCGGCCGGCCGTGGCGCGGGGCCGCTGGCACCGCCGGCGGCCCCGCCACCGGTCAGCGGACGCCGAGCAGGTCGACGACGAAGACCAGCGTCTCGTTCGGCTTGATGACGCCGCCGGCGCCGCGGGCGCCGTACCCCAGGTGCGGCGGGATGGTCAGCCGGCGACGACCGCCGACCTTCATGCCCACGACGCACTGGTCCCAGCCGGCGATGACCTGGCCGCCGCCGAGCGGGAACTCGAAGCTCTCGCCCCGGTTCCACGACGCGTCGAACTCGCGGCCGGTGGAGTGGGACACCCCGACGTAGTGCACGCTCGCGAGCTGGCCCGGCTTGGCCTCCGGGCCGTCGCCGACGGTGATGTCCTCGATGACGAGGTCGGCCGGGGGAGCGCCCTCGATCGGGCCGATCTCGGGCTTGCCTGCCTGGGGCATGTTCATCTGCTGATCTCCTGCCGTTCTGGCTCGATCGTCCGGTCACCGTCGATCCTGCCCGATAGCGACGGGCCGATACCCGGCAGTCCCCGCACCGGGCCGGGACACGCCGGAGGGGCGCCACCTGCCGGTGGCGCCCCTCCGATCGGGTGTCGTCACTTGAGCCAGCCGAACTTCCGGACGATGGGGAGGTTCGCCCAGGCCCGACCGAGGCCGAAGGTGTTGCCCGCGCCGACGAGGGCGAGACCGGTCAGCACCGCGGCGTAGATCAGGTGGTCGTCCATGAAGAGGTTGTTCTCGGGAGGCAGGACGGCGGTCCACATGAGCACCAGCAGCAGGCCACCGGCGGCGGCCGCGAGCCGCATCCCGATGCCGAGCAGCAGGGCCACGCCGATGCCGGCCAGGCCGATCATGAACAGCCAGTCGGCCCAGGTCGCGCCGGCGATGTCGTTGTAGATGCCCTTGAACGGGCCGGCCGCGCCGAAGGTCAGGAAGCCCTTGGTGGGGCTGCCGCCGTTGATCCAGGCGTTCTTCGACTCGGTCTCGTGGCCGAGGCCGAAGGCCTTGTCCAGGAAGGCCCAGAGGAAGGTCCAGCCCAGAGCGATCCGGGTGCCGGCCCAGATGTACCGGGTGGCGCGCTCACGGGGGGTCTCGGCCGCCGGAGCGATGGTGTTGGCGGTGGCGTTCCGCTCAATTGTCGCGGTCATGATCTCCACGTCCCTTCTCTGCCTGGCACCGCGCTTCTCGGTGGCACCTTCATTCCACTCCCGACAGCCGTCGTCGGGCAGGGCCGACCGGGCCGTCCTGGGCCGGGACCTAAGGCCCCTCACGGGGGCGTCCGAGCGGGACCTTCGGCCCGTCCCGGAACGGTCCGCCGCCTCTGACCTGCGCGGGTGGGCCGCCATAGCGTCGAGCGTGAAGATCCGCCGAGGAGGTCGTGATGAGGACGTGGCAGGTTGGCGACGTGATGACGAGGGACGTCGCGACGGTGGGGGAGGAGACCCCGTACCGGCAGATCGTGGACGTGCTGATCCGGCGGGGCGTCAGCGCCGTGCCGGTGGTGGACGGGTTCCGCCGGGTGCTCGGCGTGGTGTCCGAGGCGGACCTGCTGCACAAGGTGGAGCGCGCCGGTCACCCCGACGAGCGGCGCGTCTTCGAGGGCCGGCGGCGCCGGGCGGCCCGGGAGAAGGCCGACGCACTGGTGGCGAAGGAGCTGATGACCGCCCCCGCGGTCACCACGTACCCGGAGTCGCCGCTGCCGGCCGCGGCCCGGCTGATGGACCGCGAGGCGGTCAAAAGGCTGCCGGTCCTCGACGACCTCGGTCGGCTGGTCGGCATCGTCACCCGCAGCGACCTGCTCCGGGTCCACCTGCGCAGCGACGCGGAGATCCGCGAGGACGTGGTGCAGGAGGTGCTGCGTCGGGTGCTCGCCGTGCGGGACGGCCTGGTCACCGTGCAGGTCCGCGACGGCGACGTCGTCCTGGCCGGCCGGCTGGACCGACGCACCGCGGCCGAGCTGGCGGTCCGGTTGGCCGGGCAGGTCAGCGGCGTCGTCCGGGTGACCAGCACGATCGGCTACGACGTGGACGACACCACCCTGGTGGAGCTGGAGCCCGGGCAGGTCACCCCGGTCGCCTGAGCGCCAGCCGCCGACGGCCCCGTCCGGAAGGGACGGGGCCGGTCGCGCGCCGGGAGGTCGACCCGCGCCGACCGCGCCGCAGGCCGCCGGGCACATGCGAGAGCGGCCGCCCCGCTCAGGGGGCGGCCGCCGGTCCGGACGGTTGGGGTCAGGCTCGCAGGGCGGGCTCGCTGGACACCCGGGCGGCCGGCGCCGGCACCGGAATCACCACCACCGGGCAGGACGCCCGGCGGACGCACTCCTCGCTCACCGAGCCGAGCACGGTGTGCCGCAGCCGGTTGTGCCCGTGACTGCCCAGCACCAGCAGGTCGGCGGTCCGGGCGGCCGCGGTGAGCACCTCCGCCGCTGGCCCCTCGACAACCTCGCCCGCCACCGTCCGGCCGGGGCCCTTGCGGGCGAGCAGGCCCCGCAGTTCGTCGTCGAGCACGCTGGTCGCGCGGTCCCGTTCGTCCACCGGTGCGACCGCGTCCTGCGGGCCGAACTCGATCCGGTCCCAGCGCCAGGCGACGACGGCCTGCACCGCGCCGCCCCGGGCCGCCGCCTCGTCGACCGCCCAGTCCAGCGCCCGCCGGCCGCCGTCGGAGCCGTCCACACCTACCACGATCAGTCGGTTGGTCTCCATCACCCGCTCCTCTCGTCCTTCCTCGCAGTCCACCCGCTCCAGGCGGCGGGCAACAGGCGCGAAGGGCCCGGTGGAGGCGGGTCGTTCGCCCCCTCAGGCGGGACGGGTCACCGGTCGGGCGAGCTGCCCGGCCAGCAGCGCGGGCGCCTCGGCCAGCGACGGGCCGTACCAGGTGAGGTGGCGGCCGGAGACCAGCGCGCAGGGCGTGCCGGGGAAGGCCTCCGGGCCATCGTCGGCGGTGAAGGCGTACGGCTCGTCCGGCAGCACCATCAGGTCGGGCCGCCGGGCGCGCAGCGCCTCGAGGTGGGGGCGGGGGTAGCGCTCCGGGTCGTCGGCGTAGACGTTGTCGATCCCGAGCCGGCGCAGCACGTCCCCGGCGAAGGTGTCGGCGCCCAGCACCACCCAGGGCCGGCGCCACACCGGCACCACGGCCCGGCGGCGCACGGGCGGCGTCACCATGGTGTCCCAGGCGCGGCGGGCGGCGCGCAGCCAGGCGGGTTCGCCGGTGACGCCGAGCGCACCGAGCAGGTCGGCCAGTTCGCCGAGCGCCTCCGGTACGGTGCGCGGATAGGTGACCCGGACCGGGACCCCGGCGGCGGCCAGCGCGTCGGCGTCCTCGCGGCGGTTCTCCTCGACGTTGAGCAGCACCAGGTCCGGCCGCAGGGCCAGCACCCGTTCCAGGTCCGGGTACTTGCTGCCGCCGACCCGGGCGACGTCCAGCCCGGCCGGGTGGGTGCACCAGTCGGTCGCCCCGACCAGCACCTCCGGCACGGTCACCGCGACCGCCTCGGTCAGCGACGGCACCAGCGACACGACGCGCACGGCGTACCCCCATTCTGGAGCCCGGGTGGCGGCCGGGTCCACCCCCCATGATCGCCCGTCCGGTGGCCGGTCCCGCCGCCGGGACCCACAATGACCGGGTGTCTGCGAATCCCGCCTCCCCGCCCGCCCGGCCGGTGCCCGAGTACGGCGTCGCCGCCGACGAGGCGTTGCCCCGGTGCCGCGCCTTCGCCGACTCGCTGGTGCGGCGGCGCAGCGTCCGGGAGTTCAGCGACCGGCCGCTGCCGGAGGGGGTGCTGGAGCAGGCGCTGCGGGCGGCGGCGAGCGCGCCCAGCGGGGCCAACGTGCAGCCCTGGCGGTTCGTGGTGGTCACCGATCCGCGGCTCAAGCGGCGGCTGCGGGCGGCGGCGGAGGCGGAGGAGCAGGTCTTCTACGAACGCCGGGCGCCGGAGGAGTGGCTCTCCGCGCTGTCCGCGCTCGGCACCGACGCGAGCAAGCCGTTCCTGGAGACCGCGCCGGCGGTGATCGTGGTCTTCGAGGTGCACCGCGGGCCGCGTTCGCCCCGGCCCTACTACGTCAAGGAGTCGGTGGGCATCGCGGTGGGCTTCCTGCTGGCCGCGCTGCACCAGGCGGGCCTGGCCACCCTCACCCACACCCCGAGCCCGATGCGGTTCCTCAACGAACTGCTCGACCGGCCGGCTGAGGAGCGCGGCAACCTGATCATCCCGGTCGGCTATCCGGCCGGCGGCGCGACCGTCCCGGACCTGGCCCGCAAGCCCTCCTCCGAGGTGGTCGTCTGGCATTGAGCGGCATCTCTTGCCCGCCGTGTACAACGTTGTAATATTCGGGCGTCCGTCGTGCGAGGGAGGACCGATGAGCGCCGACACCACCACCGTCGACCCGGCCGAGACCCCGGTGGAGGCGCTCGGTGACCTCTACCGGGACGGCATCACCGCGTGCCGGGGCGCCTTCGCCGTCGACTGGGTCGACCGGGTCGCCGAGGACGTCGACGCCGCCTTCCGCGAGGCGCGGTCCCGGCCGGGCGGCGCCGTCGGGCGCGGACCGGAACGCTGGTATGTGGAGATCCACCCCGAGCAGTTGCGCGGCTTCCCCGACCTGGTGACCCACCCCTGGGTGGTGGCCGTCTGCCGGGCGGTGCTCGGCCCGGACTACGTGATCGTCGAGCTGGGCTTCGACATCCCGTTCCCCGGCGCCGCCATGCAGCCCTGGCACCGGGACTTCCCGATGCCGGAGGAGACCCGGCGGCAGCGCCGGCTGACCTCGCTGGCGTTCAACCTGACCACGGTCGACACGGTCGAGGAGATGGGCCCCTTCGAGATCGCCCCGGGCACCCAGTGGGACGACGGCACGGACTTCGACCACGAGATGTTCCCGCCGAAGGAGCGCTACCCCCGCTACGAGCAGCGGGCCGTCCGCAAGTACCCGCGGCGCGGCGACATCTCGGCCCGGTCCGCGCTGACCGTCCACCGTGGCACCCCGAACGTGTCCGCGCTGGCCCGGCCGGTCCTGGTGCTCGGCGTGGACGCGCCCGGCGCCGGCAACGCCGAGCGGCACGACATGGCCGTCACCCGGGGCTACTGGGAGCGGCTGCCCGAGCTGCCCCGGGCGCACCTGCGCTGCCCGGTCGTCGACGAGCTGGCGCCGACCCGCCAGAAGCACACCATCGAGGGCCTGGTGATGGGCGCCGCCTGAACCGGCGCCCGCCCCGTCCCACTCAGTGTGGGCCGGCGGTCGCCGTGGCGGCCTCCCGGGCGACCGTGGCCACCGGCACGCCCTCCCGCGCCGCCCACTCCACCGCGTGCCGGACGTCCGCCACCGGCAGTGGCCGCCGGTCGGTCACCGTCACGGCCGCGTGCACCGCGAACGCCACGAAGGGGTACGACCGGGCCAGGCCGGCGACCGAGGCGTGCACCTGGCCGGCCACGGCGAGCGCCTGTTCCTCGGTCAGCGCGGGCAGCACCAGCAGGTACTCGTCCGGGGCGAGGCGTACCGCCCGGTCGACCGTACGCAGCGGCGCGGTGATCGCGGCGAGCACCGCCTGCGCCTCGCGGGCCGCGCTGCGCCGGCCGAAGCGCTCCGGCGTGCCGGTCGGCTCGGCCACCCGTACGCCGACCAGCGCCACCGGCAGGGTGCCGGAGGCGGTCGTCCCGTCCATCCCGGTCCACCGGCGCAGCGCCGGCTCGTCCACCAACGCCTGTGGTGCCTCGCCGTCGGCGCCGCCGGAGGGCGCGGCCGTCCGGTGGGCGCGCTCGGCCCGGTCGGCCATCAACCGCAGGGCCGCCTCCGCGCGGCTCTCACCGGGGGTGGACGGCAGATCCCGCACCCGGACCAGCACCTGATCGATCGCGCTCAGCGCGGCGGCCGGGAGGCGGTCGGCGAGCATCGTCCGCAGCCGGATCGCCTCGTGCAGGGCCTCGTCCCGGCGGAACCCCCAGCGGCCGTCGAAGAGCCGACCCGCCTCCAGGGTGGCGGCGACCTCGACCTCGCGCCGGTCCCGGGCCACCAGGGCCGCACCGAAGCGGGGCGTCAGCGCCACCACGCTCCACTCCCGGGCCAGCTCCTCGTCGTCGTGCAGCGCCACCCCGTACGCGCCGGCGGGCAGCTCCGACGGCGCCTCGCCGACCAGGCCGACCACGGTCACCGCGGCGCCCGCGGCGATCCGCTCGTAGCGGGCCCGCTCCCGGAGGAAGTACGGCATCCGCTGGAACAGCGCGATGACCACCAGCGGCCCGTCCTCGGCGGTGGCCAGCGCCGCCCGCTCGATGGCGTGCGAGACCGTCACGAGGCTCCGCTTGGTGAACAGCTCCGGATCCGGTCCGTTGTGCAGCACCCCGTGAGCCTAGAGAAAACGGCCGGACCGCGCACCCGGCGACCGTTGCCACCGGCCCGGCCGCACCGGCGAGGCGGCGGCCGTCATCGTGGTCCTAGACTCGGTCGACCGACCGACGCACGGATGGACCTGACCCGACGATGACGCGTACCAGCAGCGACGACGCGGCCCGACCGCAGTCGGGCCCGGCCGGGGCAGCGCCGCTGTTCGTCCGCGCCGGCCAGGCGGTGCACGCCGGCGGACGGCTCGGTGACCTGGTGCCGCGCCGCCCCGAGGGGATCACCGGCAACCAGTGGGGTGCGGCCGTGCGTACCCAGTTCGACCTCGTCGTCCGTCCGGCCGACGGCGGACCGCCGCTGTTCGCGACGGCGATCGGCCCGGCGTACCCGGCCGGCTCCGCGGGGCAGCGCGCCGAGCGGGCCCGGGACGCCGTCTGCGCCGCGGTCGGCCTGCCGGTGCTGCGGATCGAGTCGCCGATCCTGCGGCCCGCCGCACACGGCCGGCGGATCGTCGAGTACGTCATCGACGCGCGCTCCTACGCCGCTGCGGCACCTGAGCCGGCGGCCGACCCGGACGACGCCCCGGTGGACTTCCGCGACATCGTCGGCCGGTTGCCGGACGGGCGGACGGGCCACGTCAACGACCTCGGCGCGCTGTCCCGGGCCGCGGCGGTCGAGGCGTACGTGTCCCGGCGGCTGAGCGACCCGATCGTGCGCGGGCTGCACGTCCGCTGGTCGGACGGCGCCGCCGAGGGCTGGAGCTGGGTCGAGGTGCGCCCCGGTCAGTGCCTGGTCGAGCGGGTGACCGTCCGCGAACAGCGCTTCCGGTGCGGGGTGGACCCGGCCCGGTTGGCCGAGGACCTCGCCGCGGTGGCCGTGGGCGACCGGCTGCGCCTGCCGGAGTCCGAGGAGCCGGTGCTGGTGGAACGGGACGCGCTCCGCCGGGAGATCCGCGCGTTGCGCGACCGGCGCGACGAACTCGCCGGCGGGTTCGCGTTCGACCACCTCTGCGTCGACTGAGGCCGACCGGCCCGCGGACAGGCACCGGACGTCGCCGCGCCGTCACCGTCGGTCCTTTCCGGGCCGGGGCCCGAACTCGCGGCTGAATCTCCCGATCCCCTTTGAACCATCGCCCGCGGCGCTCCGTACCTAAGCGGGAATGGGCAGGATCTTCCAGCCGCGCCACCCGACGCGGCGGACGGTGCGGAAAGGGCATCGTCGGCCATCGACGTGCGACCGGAACGTCGCAGTGATCCCGACGGGGCGTCCACCCCGAATTTCGTCGACCCGCCGGAATCACACCTGGTACCGGATCGAGAAGGAGAGCAATTCGATGCGCAGGTCCACACGGGCGCGCCGGTCATCCGGTAACGCGCGGAGCAAGCGACTGCTGGCGGCGGTCGGCGCGCTCGCGGTCTTCGGCGGAATCGCCGCCGTGACCCAGATCTCGTCGGCCCACGAGAATTCGACGAGGACCCGTAGCGTCGCGTCGGCCTGTGTGGCACCGAGCCCGGGCGCCACGTCGCCGAGCGGCCGGGGCAGCACGACCCGGACGTGGCAGAACGGTCGGTGGGTCCGCAACCACTGGGGCGACGGCCAGATGTCGGTCGCCGAGTGCCAGGCGGTCAAGTCGGGCAACGCCCCGGTGAACACCCTCGGCTCGGCGGTGAACTGCCCGGACGTGGTCAGCAAGCTTCCGCAGGTGCCGGATCAGGCCCGTGCCGAGGTGGACCGGAACCTCGCCCTGCTGCAGAAGCAGATCGATGAGGCCAACCGCAGGCTCGCCGCGGAGGGCCGCAACGGGCAGGACTTCATCAACAACGCGATCCTGCGTCCGCTGGCGGACAAGCGGCGCGCGACTTTGAACCGGATCGCCACTGCGATCGACCGGGTGGCGCAGCGGCCCCAGGGCCTGGACCAGCTGGCGCAATGCAGCCTCGCCGCCAACAACAACGGCGGCCAGCAGGACGGCGGTCAGCAGGACGGCGGCCAGAACGGCGGCCAGCAGGACGGCGGTCAGCAGAATGGTGGCCAGGACAATGGCGGCCAGAATGGCGGCAACAACGCCGGCGGGAACAACAACGGCAACGCCCTCGGCGTGCTCGCCAAGGACTGCGGCAACAGCAAGCTCCAGCCGCACGACGGTTTCCAGAATGGCAACCGGTGTGTCAGCACCGCTTTCGGTGAGGTCGGTGCCGCCGCCAACAACCCGTCCCTGCTGATCACCCAGTTCCCGAACCAGTTGCAGCGCAACCAGGCATTCACGCTGCGGGTCTCCACCCGGAACCTGATCCGCGACCGGTTCCTCGCCGCCGGTCAGGGCGGCTACTACGTGGAGAGCTCGCTGCTGAACGACCAAGGGCTGGTCCGGGGTCACTTCCACACCGCGTGCCGGATGCTGCAGACCACCGAGGAGGCGCCGTCGAACCCGCAGGACGTGCCGGCGTTCTTCGTCGCGACCGAGGACGGTGGCGGTGGTGGGCAGGCCGACCAGGTGACGATCCAGATCCCCGGTCTGCCGCAGTCGGGCCTCGCGCAGTGCGCGGTCTGGGCCGGTGACGGCTCGCACCGGATCCCGATGATGGAGCGGGCGAACCAGACTCCCGCCTTCGACGCGGTGCGCATCGAGGTCAACTGAGCAGGCGCACGTGACGGCCGTGGGCCGCTCGGGGAGGACCCGGGCGCCCACGGCCGTACGCACCGTCGCTACGGTCTCCCGGGCCCGGCGTCGGGTAACCGGATCCGGTGACAGGGCTACCGTCCCGCGTACGGTCGGGGCATGTCGAACCACCGTTTCCCGGTCCTCCTCGACGGTCCCCACAACCTGGTCGACGACCCGCGGGAACTGCTCGTCGGATATCTGGACTGGTATCGCGACGCCCTGGACCGCAAGACCGCCGGCCTCGATGAGGCGGCGCTACGGGTCCCGGTGGCCGGCCTGGACTGGTCGCCACTGGGTCTGGTGCAGCATCTCGGCTGGGTGGAGCGGCGCTGGATCCGGTGGGGCTTCGCCGCGGAGCCGGTCGCGCCGTGCCCGCCCGGCGACGAGGACGCCGAGTGGCGGATCGACGGGCGGTCGGCGGAACAGGTGTGGCAGGCGTACCGGGCCGAGGTGGCGCAGACCCGACGGATCATCGAGGGCGTCCCGCTGACCCGGACGGCCCGGCTCGGCGGCCGCTTCTCCTCGGCCACGCACGCGCCGTCGCTCGGGCGGATCCTGTTCCACCTGTTCCAGGAGTACGCCCGGCACGTCGGGCAGCTCGACGTGGCCCGTCAGCTCATCGACGGTACGACGGGGGAGTGAGCCACCCGGCCGTCGTCTTCGCCGGCGCACGGACGGGGGAAAATTGTGAGCGGTACGAAAAGCGCCGGGGCCGGCGCTGATTTCCCAGCGTGACCCCGGCCTGCCGGATCGTGACCCGCCCGACGCGGTCAGCGGTTCTTCCACGCCTCCACGACGGAGACCGGGATGCGCCCGCGCTCGGAAATCTCGTAGCCGTTCTTGGTGGCCCATTCCCGGATGGCCCGGTTCTGCTCGCGGTCCATTCCCGAGACGGCCGGGCGGCCGGGACGACGGGCCGGACGGGCGGTCTCCACCGCGCCGCGACCCATCCGACGGCCAGCGTCGATGTACGGGTCCAGCGCCTTGCGGAGGACGCCGACGTTCTCGTCGGAGAGATCGATCGTGTATGCCGCCCCGTCCAGGCTGAACTCGACGGTCCGATCGGCCTTTCCGCCGTCGAGGTCGTCGGTCAGAACGGTGATTACTTTCCTTGCCATCGCCATTACTCCCTGTGTCGGGCGGGGTGTGGCTAAGAGTTTGACCTATCCGCCCGTTATTCCGCAACAATATGCGTCGCTTTCATTTGGCGGGTCGCGCCCAATGATGGGAAAACCGTGGCCGGCCAATCGCTGTCCGCGCTGGCGGCGGCCCCACCCCGGATGCGCCGGGCGTGTCCTGGGTCACAGCTCGGAACAAGGGGCACGCTTTGTGACTTGAGTGAGACACGCTCAACCCAACGCGATAGCAGGTGTTCGATGGCAACTCTTCCGGTACTTCCACTGACCGACGCCGTCCTGCTGCCCGGCATGGTCATCCCGGTGACTCTTGACCCGACCACCCAGGCCGCGGTCGACGCCGCGCGCGCCACCGGCGACAAGAAGCTTCTCGCCGTGCCCCGCCTCGACGGCGAGTACGGCCCCGTCGGCGTGATCGCCACCATCGAGAAGGTGGGCCGGCTGCCCGACGGCGAGCCCGCCGCCGTCGTGCGTGGTCTGTCCCGGGCCCGGATCGGCTCCGGCGTCCCCGGACCCGGCGCCGCCCTCTGGGTCGAGGCGACCGCACTCGACGAGCCCGCCCCGGCCGGTCGGGCCCGGGAACTCGGCCGCGAGTACCGCGCGCTGATGACCTCGGTCCTCCAGCAGCGCGGCGCGTGGCAGGTCATCGACGCCATGGAGCGGATGACCGACCTCTCCGAGCTGGCCGACGCGGCCGGCTACGCGCCCTGGCTCAGCCTGGCGCAGAAGACCGAACTGCTCGCCGCGCCGGACGTCACCGCCCGGCTGGAGCTGCTGGTCGGCTGGGTGAAGGACCATCTGGCCGAGCAGGAGGTCACCGAGCAGATCAACAGCGACGTCCGCGAGGGGCTGGAGAAGTCCCAGCGGGAGTTTCTGCTCCGCCAGCAGCTTGCCGCGATCCGCAAGGAACTCGGCGAGGACGAGCCGGACGGCTCCGCCGACTACCGGGCCCGGGTCGAGGCCGCCGAGCTGCCCGACACGGTGCGCGAGGCGGCGCTGCGCGAGGTCGGCAAGCTGGAGCGGGCCAGTGACGCCTCCCCGGAGGCGGGCTGGATCCGTACCTGGCTCGACACCGTCCTGGAAATGCCGTGGAGCACGCGTACCGAGGACAACACCGACCTCGGCGCGGCCCGCGCGGTGCTGGACGCCGACCACGCCGGCCTGACCGACGTGAAGGACCGCATCCTGGAGTACCTCGCGGTGCGCAACCGGCGCGCCGAGCGCAACCTCGGCGTGGTCGGCGGTCGCGGCTCCGGCGCGGTGCTCGCCCTCGCCGGCCCGCCCGGCGTCGGCAAGACCAGCCTCGGCGAGTCGGTCGCCCGGGCGCTGGGCCGCAACTTCGTGCGGGTCTCCCTCGGCGGCGTCCGGGACGAGGCGGAGATCCGCGGCCACCGGCGTACCTACGTCGGTGCGCTGCCCGGCCGGATCGTCCGCGCCCTGCGCGAGGCCGGCTCGATGAACCCCGTCGTACTCCTCGACGAGGTCGACAAGCTGGCCGCCGGGTACGCCGGCGACCCGGCCGCGGCGCTGCTCGAGGTCCTCGACCCGGCGCAGAACCACACCTTCCGGGACCACTACCTGGAGGTCGACCTCGACCTGTCCGACGTGCTCTTCCTGGCCACCGCCAACGTGGTGGAGTCCATCCCCGGCCCGCTGCTGGACCGGATGGAACTGGTCGCCCTGGACGGCTACACCGAGGACGAGAAGGTCGCCATCGCCCGGGACCACCTGCTGCCCCGGCAGCGGGAGCGGGCCGGGCTGACCGCCGACGAGGTGACGATCGCCGACGAGGCGCTCGCCCGGATCGCCGGCGAGTACACCCGGGAGGCCGGCGTCCGGCAGCTGGAGCGCGGCCTGGCCAAGATCCTACGCAAGGTCGCGGTCGCCCTGGCGTCCGACCCTGCGCCGGTCCGGGTGGACACCGGTAACCTGGCCCGCTACCTGGGCCGGCCGAAGTTCACCCCGGAGTCGGCGGAGCGGACGGCGGTGCCCGGCGTGGCGACCGGCCTGGCGGTCACCGGCGCCGGCGGCGACGTGCTCTTCATCGAGGCCACCAGCATGGAGGGCGAGCCGGGACTGACCCTGACCGGGCAGCTCGGCGACGTGATGAAGGAGTCGGCGCACATCGCGCTGTCGTACCTGCGGTCCAACGGGCGACGGTTCGGCATCGACCCGAACGTCCTCGCCGGGCGGCGGATCCACGTCCACTTCCCGGCGGGCGCGGTGCCCAAGGACGGCCCCAGCGCCGGCATCACCATGGTCACCGCGCTGGCGTCACTGGTGACCGGCCGGCCGGTCCGTCCCGAGTTCGGGATGACCGGCGAGGTGACCCTGTCGGGTCGGGTGCTGCCGATCGGCGGGGTGAAGCAGAAGCTGCTCGCCGCCCACCGGGCCGGCCTGACCGAGGTGGTCATCCCGGCCCGCAACGAGCCGGACCTGGACGACCTGCCGGCCGAGGTCCGGGAGGCGCTGACCGTGCACACGCTGGCCGACGTCGCCGACGTGCTCGCCCTGGCGCTGCGCCCGGCCGACGTCGACGCGGAGACGCTCGGCGGGCAGGCGCTCAGCGCGGCCTGATCCCGACGCGTCGAGGCCCCCGGTCGAGAAGACCGGGGGCCTCGACGTACCCGGGGGGTGTGCCGCGCCGGTGCGGGACCGTCAGCGCGGTTCGGCGCGGTCCGGGCAGCCCCCGGGCGTGGGGAGTCGGGCCAGTAACGCGCCGGTGATCTCTCCGAGCTGCGCGACCTGCTCGGCGGTGAGCGCGTCGAACACGAGCGCGCGGACCTGCGCCACGTGGCCGGGCGCGGACGCCACCAGATGGGCGTGGCCGGCGTCGGTCAGCACGGCGACGGATCCCCGGCCGTCGTCGCCGGCCCGCTCGCGGCGGACCCAGCCGCGCCGCTCGAGCCGCCCCACCAAGTGGGACAGCCGGGACTGCGAGCCGTTGACCAGCGCGGCCAGCTCGCTCATCCGGCGGGATCGACCGGGGGTCTCGGAGAGCATCGCCAGCACGCCGTAGCCGAAGTGGGTGAGGTCGGCGTCGCGCTGCAACTGGGTGTCGAGTGCGGCCGGAAGCAGGGTCAGCACGGCGAGGGTGCGCAGCCAGGTCTCCTGCTCGTCCTCGCTCAGCCAGCGGGTCGACTCCATGACGTCCAGCCTAACCGGTACTTGACGCTTCAACTAACATGCCCGTAGCGTGTACTTGAAAGGTCAAGTAAACGGCCGCCCCGGCGGCACCCCCTCGGAGGCGGCAAAGCCATGAACCTGTTCCTATGGATCCTGCAGATCCTGCTCGCGGCGGTCTTCGCCGGCGCGGGGCTGACCAAGCTGACCCAGCCCAAGGAGAAGCTCCTCGACCGGATGGCCTGGGTCCGCGACGTGCCGCTCACCCAGGTGAAGGCGCTCGGCGCGGCCGAGGTGCTGGCCGCACTCGGGCTGATCCTGCCCGGCCTGACCGGCATCGCCACCGTGCTCACCCCGCTCGCCGCCGTCGGGCTGGTCATCGTGATGGTCGGCGCGATCGTGGTGCACGGCCGCGCGAAGGAGACCCCGGCTGTCGCGGTGACCGTCGTGCTGCTGATCCTGGCCGCGATCGTCGCCTGGGGACGCTTCGGGCCGTACCCGCTCTGAGACGCGCGACGGCCCGCGCACCCGGTGGGGTGCGCGGGCCGTCCGGCGTCCTGGGTCAGCGGCCCTCGCCGCCGCGGTCCCGGCGCACCGTCGTCCTGCGGCCCTTGATCGTGCTGCCGCGCAGCCCATCGATCACCTCGTCGGCCACCCCCACCGGCACCTCCACCAGGGAGAACCGGTCCGCGATCTCGATCGAGCCGATGTCCCGCCCGTTCAGGCCGGTCTCCCCGGTGATCGCCCCCACCAGGTCCTGCGGGCGGACGCCCGCGCGCCGGCCCAGCCCGATGAACACCTGCGTGGTGTTGCCACCCGTACGCGGCCGGGCCCCGCCGCCCCGCCGCTCACCGCCACGGCCCTCGTACCCCGGCCGGGTCTCCCGCTGCGGGCGGACCGCGACCTGCGGGATCTCCTCCTCGTCGTCGCCGCCCGGCGAGGTCGCCTCGTGGGCCAGCTTCACCGCGGCGAGGGCGACCTCGATGATGTCGAACTCGTCGGTCAACGACTCCACGATCACCCGGTACGAGTCGAGGTCGTCCTCCAGCAGGCTCTCCCGCAGCGCCGCCTGGGTCAGCTCCAACCGGCGGGTCCGCATGTCCGCCAACGTGGGGATCTTGTCGATGGCGATCCGCTGCCCGGTGACCCGCTCGATGGTCTTGAGCATCCGGTGCTCGCGCGGCTCGGCGAGGGTGATCGCCACGCCCTCCCGACCGGCCCGACCGACCCGGCCGATCCGGTGCACGTACGACTCCGGCGCCGACGGCACGTCGTAGTTCACCACGTGGGTGAGCTGCTCGATGTCCAGCCCGCGGGCCGCCACGTCGGTGGCCACCAGCAGGTCGGCGGTGCCCGACCGGAGCCGGCCCATCACCCGGTCCCGTTGCTCCTGGCTCATCCCGCCGTGCAGGGCCTCCGCCCGGTAGCCCCGGCCGTTCATCGTCTCGGTGAGCCGGTCCACCTCCTCCCGGCTGCGGCAGAAGACGATCGCCGCGGTCGGCGACTCCACGTCCAGCACCCGGCCCAGGGCAGCCGGCTTGTGCCCCCGGGCGACGATGTAGGCGCTCTGCCGCACCCGGGGCGCCTCGCCGGCCACCGCCCGCTCACGCTCGATCTGGATGCGCTGCGGGTCGGTCAGGTGCTTGCGGGCCAGCCCGTCGATCCGGGACGGCATGGTCGCCGAGAAGAGCACCGTCTGCCGCTGCGCCGGGGCGTGCTCCAGGATCGCCTCGATGTCCTCGGCGAAGCCCATGTCGAGCATCTCGTCCGCCTCGTCCAGCACCACCGTGGTCACGTCGCCCAGCCGCAGGGTGCCCCGGGCGATGTGGTCCAGCGCCCGGCCCGGGGTGGCCACCACCACGTCCACGCCCATGTCCAGCGCCCGCAGCTGCCGGCCGATCGGCTGGCCGCCGTAGATCGGCAGCACCCGGGTGCCCAGGTCCTTGCCGTAGCGGTGGAACGCCTCGGAGACCTGGACGGCCAGCTCCCGGGTGGGCACCAGCACCAGCGACACCGGGTCACCGCCGCGGCGGCCGTCCGGCATCCGCTGCAGCAGCGGCAGCGCGAACGCGGCCGTCTTGCCGGTGCCGGTGGCCGCCTGGCCGAGCAGGTCGCGACCGGCCAGCAGCAGCGGGATCGCCTCGCGCTGGATCGGGGTCGGCTCCTCGTAGCCGAGCGCGCTCAGCGCCCCGAGCAGCTCGGCGCGCAGGCCGAGATCCGCGAAGGCGGTCGCCTCGTCGGGGTCGCCGGGGGTGGTGGGTTCGATCGGTGCGGGTGCGGAACTCATGGCCAAAGCTTTTCATCACCCGTGCCGGCCCGCTCCGCCGACCGGCACAACCGTCGCCCACGCCACCCTCACCCGACGATGGTGAGCACGGTGGTGACGCCGATCACCACGTCCAGGACGGCACACCACTCGGCGTATCCGCGCGGCACCACCGCGCCCCGCCGGTGGTGGGCCAGGTCCCACCCGGCGTGCCCGAGCCACCCGGCGGCCACCAGCCAGGCCGCCGGGCCGTCGCCCGCCAGCGCCGCCAGCGCCGCCAGCGCGGACCAGCCCGCCAGGCCGCCCAGTTGCGTCCGCAACAGGCCGGGGGTCCGCCACTGCCGGCGCACGGTGCCGATCACCAGGTACCCGGCGGGCAGCACCAGCAGGGCCCACGGCGGGAGGATCACCGGGGCGACCCAGTTGTCGACCGTCATCAGCAGGGCCAGCCCGGTGGGCCAGCGGCGGACGACCGCGGCGACCACCGGGCGCCGGGCCGGCGGCACCGGGTGGTGGTGCCGGTGCCGCACCGCCACCAGCACCATCGCCGGGACCATCAGCAGGTGGCCGCCGAGCATCAGGGCCTCCCCGCCGAGCAGCCCGGCGGCGTAGGGCGCCAGCAGCACCAGGAACGGGACGTACATGGCGGCGACCATCTCGGCGGTCGCCCGGTTCCCGTGCCCGCGGTGCCACATCCACGCCGCCATCCCGATCGACATGTCGGTCGCCATCACCAGTGCGGCCACCGCCGGGCGGCCCAGCGTGCCGGAGAGCCCCAGCGCCGCGCCGGCCGCCCGCCAGAGCGGCCCGAGCAGCAGCATCCCGACCAGCATGGCCACGGTCATCTCGGCCAGGTGCCGCAGTAGCCGGCGCCCGGGGCGGTCCGCGGGGACCGGCGGGGACCAGGGTACGGAGAGCGTTTCGGTCATGCCCCGACCCTGCCGCCCGGCGGCGCGCCCGGACAGGTGTGATCGTCACGATCGAGGCATGCGGAATCCACGCCGGTCCCGTGACATTCCGCAGGGGGCACCCGCCACGTCACGGGCCCTAGGATCGGCGGACATGACGGTCGGCGCGGCGGAGGTGGACCGGCGGCTGCGCCGGGCCCGGCAGCTGACCCTGGTGTCCCTTGTCGCCGGCCTCTGGACCAGCCTCGTGCTACCCGGTGTCGGGCTGGTCCGGGAGACCGACCCGGCCCTGGCGGTGTGCGGCATCGCCGGCATCGCCGTCTTCGTCGTCGCGCAGACCGCCGTCTCGTACGCGGCCGTCACGCCCTGGCTGGCCCCGGCCTGGCGGCACCGGTCCCACCTCGGTCTCGGCGTCGCCGCGGTGGCGAGCCTGCCGCTGGTCGGGCCGGTGGCGGCCGGCGCCTGGCCGACCTGGGCCTGGCTGGGCGCGTCACTGGTCGGGATGGCCCCGCTGCTGCTCCGGCCGGTGCCCGCGCTCGCCGCGGCCGCGACGACCGTCGCCGCCTCCGGCGCGGTGGCCTTCTGGGCCGGAGGCCAGGTCGGCCGCCATCTGATCATCACGGGTGGGATCGGCACCTCGATCGCGGTGGTGAACCGGTTGCAGCTGTGGTTCTGGGACGTTCTGGTCGAGGCCCGGCAGGGGCAGGCGGCCCGGGCCCGGCTGTCCGCCGCCGAGGAGCGGCTGCGCTTCGCCCGGGACGTGCACGACCTGCTCGGACAGGACCTCACCGTGATCGCGTTGAAGGCGGAGCTGGCGGCCCGACTCGCGGCGGTGGACGCCGTGCGGGCCGGCCGTGCGGCGGCCGAGGCGCAACGGCTCGCCGGGTCCGCGCTGCACCGGCTCCGCGAAGCCGTGCACGGCTACCGCGCGGTCGACCTGACCGAGCAGCTCGCCGCGCTGGCCGAGGTGCTCCGCTCGTGCGGAGTGCGGTGCACCGTCGTACCGCTGGACGAGGAGCTGCCCGCCGCCGTCGCCACGGAGCTGGCGGCGGTGCTGCGGGAGGCGGGGACGAACGTGCTGCGGCACAGCCGGGCGGGCTGGTGCCGGATCGAGATGACCCGGGAGGGTGGCGTGGCCACGATGACGATCCGCAACGACGGGGCCGGCGACGGCTCCGGCCCCGACGCCCACAGCCACGGACTGCGCGGTCTGGCCGAGCGGCTGGGCGCGGTCGGCGGCACGGTCCGTGCCGGTCGGGAGGGTGACGTCTTCACCCTCACCGCGACCGCGCCGGTCGCCTCGTGATCCGGGTGCTGCTCGCCGACGACGAGGAGTTGATCCGGCAGGCCCTCGCCGCGCTGCTGGCCCTGGAGCCGGACCTGGAGGTGGTGGCCCAGGCCGGCGACGGGCGGGCGGCGCTGGACGCGGCGCGGGCCCACCGCCCGCACGTCGCCGTGGTCGACCTGGAGATGCCGCCGCCCGGCGGCATCGCGCTCGCCGCCGAGTTGGGGCGGGCGCTGCCGGGCTGCGCGGTGGTGATCCTGACCGGCCACGGCCGCCCCGGCCACCTGCGCCGGGCGCTGACCGCCGGTGCCCGCGGCTTCCTGGCCAAGGGCGCCCCGGGCGGGGCGCTCGCCGACGTGATCCGCCGGGTCCACGCCGGAGCGCGGTACGTCGACCCGACGCTGGCCGCCGACGCGCTGACCCAGCCGGACTGTCCGCTCACCCCGCGGGAGCTGGAGACCCTGCGGCTGGCCGAGTACGGCACCCCGGTGGCGGTGATCGCCCGGCGTACCGGTCTGGCCGCCGGTACGGTCCGCAACCATCTGACGGCGTGCGTGCAGAAGATGGGGGCGGCCGACCGGGCCGAGGCGGTCCGGATCGCCCGGGCGGCGGGCTGGCTGTGAGCGGTTAGCCTGGCGGTCGTGCGTACGGTCGAACTGCTCTGCTCCCCGCCGCTGGAGCGGACCGTCCGCGCCGCGTGGGACCGGTTGGCCGCCGCCGGCCTGCCCAGCCTGGCCCGCAACACCCACCCGACCAACCGGCCGCACCTGACGGTGGCCTCGGTCGAGGAGTTCCCGCCGGGCGCGGCCGCACGCCTCGCCGACCTCCTCGACGCGGCCCTGCCCCTGCCGGTACGCCTCGACCGGGTCGCGGTGCTCGACGGCAGCGCGCCGCTGGTCTGGCTGGTCCGGCCGACACCGGAGCTGACCGCGCTGCACGCCGCCGTCTGGGACGTCCTCGCCGACGCCGACGGGCAGAACCCGTGGCACGCGCCGGGACGGTGGATCCCGCATCTGAGCCTGGCGCTGCGGTTCCGGGACAACGACCGGCGGTTGGCGCGGGCCGTCGCGGGTGGCGACCGGCCGGCGGGGGAGTTCGTGGCGGCGCGCAGCTACGACGGCGAGACCCGGACCGTCAGCCGGCTCGGCGGCACCGCCGCACCCTGACGCCGCGCCGCCGCCCACCCCTGGGGGTGAGCGGCGGCGGGTGGCCGCCCGACGTGGCGGCCGGGTGGATCAGCCGTAGAAGCGGAGGTAGTCGAACTCCGCGGTCACCGGCGGCTGGGCGCCGCCGTGCGCGACCAGGCCGACCCGCGGGGTGGTGTCGGCCGGGAACGTCCACACCCCGCCCCACGTCCAGCTCTTTCCGTCCCGGCTGGAGCCGGCCCGGAACTCGTGCTCGCCGGTGGCCGGGTCGACCCGGTGCGCGAGCCGCAGCCAGGTGGTGGTGGCCGGGGGGCCGACGATGTTGCCGCCGTAGACGGGCTGACCGGCGAAGGGCAGCTCGTAGCCGTACTCGACCTGGCGGGTGTTCCAGATGGCCACCTGGGCCAGCCGGGCGAACCGGTCGTCGTCGACGTACGCGACCAGCCCGGCCTGCTGGTAGTTGCGGACGGTCTCCTCGCCCAGGTTCAGGGTCACCTTCGTCTCGACCACGTAGTCGCCGGTCGGGGCGTCGCGCAGCAGCACCCCGGCGGTGTTGCCGGTGCCGGTCAGGTCGGCGCCCTGCACCGGCCAGCGCAGCGCGCCGCCCGAGACGCTGGCCGCCGGGTCCTCGCGGACCCATCGCCAGGCGGCGTCGAGGCCGTCGGTGAAGTCGTCGGAGTACGCCGGCAGGAGCGCGCCTACCCGGGGTCCGGCCGCCGCCTGCCGTACCGGCCGGTACAGCCGGGCGACGCTGACGTTGTCGAACTCGGCGTCGCCACCGGTGGCGGCGAGGGTGAGCCGGCCGACCACCGGCCGGTCCAGCCGCAGCGACACCGTGGCGAGCTGGTCGCCGAGCCGGGCCGGGCTCAGTTCGGCGACGAGCTGCCGTCCCCGGATCTCCACGGCCAGGTTGTGCCGGTCGGCGGGGGTGAACCCGGCCGGCAGCGGGGCGCTGGCGCTGCGGCCGCCCTGCTCCCCGGCGACCAACCGGCCGGCGGCGGCGTCGACCCGGACGTCGACCCGGTCCAGGGTGAGCCCGGCCGAGGTCGCGCCGGTGAGCCGCAGGTCGGCCTCCGCGCGCACGTCGCCGCCGGTCACCGTACGGCTGGTGAGCGCGCCGGTGCCGGTGAGCCGGCCGTCGGTGACCCGCCAGCCGCCAGTCTTCCCCCGCCAGCCGGTGAGCGCGGCGGAGTCGAAGCGGGCGTCGAGGCGGGCGGTGGTGACCGGCGCGGGGCGGGCGCCCTCGGACGGTCCGGCGCCGGCGTTGACGGTGGGCCAGCCCCCGACCCAGTCGAGCCGGTCGATCAGCATCGGCCGCTCGTTGATGCCGAACGGCTCGTCCAGGTACGGGTCGGCCCGGTCGATCGCGTGGTAGACGATCCAGTCCTGCCCGGACAGGTCGGTGAGGAAGCCGTTGTGCCCGGTGCCGATCCAGCGGTTGCCGTTCTGGGTGAGCACCGGGGTGCCGCCGGCCCGCGACGCGGTGAGCGGCACGCCGTCCCGGTCGAGGAACGGCCCGCGCGGGCTGGTCGACCGTCCGACGTGGATGGAGTAGCCGGTGGCCGGGCCGGCGCAGCAGTTCGCGGTGGAGGCGAAGAGGTAGTACCAGCCGTCGTGGCGCAGCACGTAGCTGCCCTCGAACTTGTTGTCGATGGCGACCAGGGTGGGCGTGCCGACCGCGCGCAGCCCGTCGGCGGAGAGCTCGGTGACCGAGACGCCGCCGTAGTAGCTGCCGTAGTACAGGTACCTCGTGCCGTCGACGTCGGTGAACTGGGACGGGTCGATGGTCCAGAGCCAGCCGCCGCCGCCACCGGGGCGGGGGGCCACGACCGGCTGGTCGGCGAAGGTCCACGGCCCGGCGGGGGTGGGCGCGGTGGCGGCGCCGATCGCGAAGTCACTGCCCTCGGGCGAGACGGTGGTGTCGGTGACGGTCACGTACATGACCCAGTGGTCGCCGACCCGACGGACGTCGGGGGCCCAGAAGGCCGCGCCGGGGGCGGCGTAGGCGGGGCGCTGGTCGGGGCCGAACGCGTCACCGAGGAACGTCCAGTCGACCAGGTCGGCCGAGCGGGCGGTGGGCACCCGGTGGAACTTTTTCTCGCCCTCGCGGAGCGGGTCGGTGGTGCCGTAGGCGTACCAGAAGCCGTCGTCGCCGCGGACGACGACGGGGTCGGCGAAGGTGTCGGCGAATCCGGCGGAGACCGGGTTCCGGTATCGGGTGGTGGCGTCGGCCCCGGCGGCGGCCGGCGCGGACGCCGTCGCTGTCAGCAGCAGACCGAGTACGACGGCGAGCGCGCCGCCGCGGCGGAGATGACCCATCAGACCTGCCTCGGGTGGTGTCGGTTGGGCGGTGGTGCGTCATTCCGTCCGTTTCTACAACGATGGATACAACGTTGTAAAGAGTTCGACACCGATGGGTCACCCCCGCACCGTCGCCGTGCGACGATTCCCGGATGACCGAAGCCGCCCCCGACGGTCGACGGCTGGCCGACCTCGCCGCCCTGCTCGCCGACGGCACCCGGGCCAGTTTCTGCCTGGCCCTGCTCGACGGCCGCGCCTGGACGGCCGGGGAACTGGCGCGCGGCGCCGGGGTGGCCGCCTCCACCGCCAGCGACCATCTCACCCGGCTGGTCCGCGGCGGGCTGCTGGTCGAGGAGCGCCAGGGGCGGCACCGCTACGTCCGGCTGGCCGGCCCGGCGGTGGCGCAGCTGATCGAGGACCTGGCCGGGCATGCTCCGGCCGGCCCCAGTCCGGCCCGGTCGTTGCGCGCCGTCACCGCCGACGCCGCGCTCGCGCACGCCCGTACCTGCTACGACCACCTGGCCGGGCGGCTCGGCGTCCGGCTGCGCGACACGCTGCTGGCCCGCGGCCTGCTCGGCCAGGCCGACGGCCTGGCGCTGACCCCGGCCGGGCGGGAGTGGCTGGCCGAGTTCGGCGTGGCGCCCGTCCCGCCGCGCAGCCGGCGGCCGCTGGTGCGCGACTGCCTGGACTGGACCGAACGCCGCCCGCACCTGGGCGGTTCGCTCGGTGCGGCCCTCTGCCACCGCTTCGCCGAGCTGGGCTGGACCAGCCCGGGCGCCGGCCGTGCCGTCCGGGTCACCCCGGCCGGGCTGGCCGGGTTCGGCGGGCTCGGCCTACGCCCGGACGAGCTGGTGCCGGCTCGCCGCGACGGCGGCAGCGGCCGCGCCTGAGCGGGCCCGGCCACCGCCCCGAGGCGCGGGCACACTTCGGCCGGGAGCGAAGGGATTCGCCCCTAGCGTGTGACCGGTGATCGACCTGTCCAGCCTGATCGCCCCCGCCCCCGGCACGCCACCGTGCCGGCCACCGACCCGCGACGCCGACGGCGTCTGGCTGGTGACCCGGCACGCCCACGTGCGCGCCGTGCTCACCGACCCCGCGTTCGGGGTCCCCGAGGCGCCGCCCGGACCGCCCGGCACCCTCGCCTGGTTGCGGGGAAACGTCGCCCGGTTCAGCTCCCCTCGGCGGCACCCGGGGCGGCGGGCCCTCGCCGTGGCCACCCTGGCCGGCCTCGACCCAGATCTGCTGCGTCGGGACGCCGCCCGGCTCACCGCCACCCTGGACCCGCCCGCGACGGTCGCCCCCGCCGCCGGGGGACCGGTCGCCGGTCCGCCGGACGTCGCGGGCGCGCCGGCCCGGGGCGTACCCGTGCGGGTGCTGGCGGGGCGGCTCGGCCTGGCCGACCCGGTGGCCGCCGGGCCGGCGGTGGCGGCCGTCGCCGCCGCCTATCAGCCCGGCGCGGACGAGACGGCCGTCCGGCGCGCCGACGAGGCGGTGGCGGCGCTGGTGGCGATGTCGCCGCCCGGCCCGCCGGAGGCCGTGGCGAACCGGATCGGCCTGCTGGTCCAGGCCTGCGCCGCCACCGATTCGCTGATCGTCACGGCCGCCCGGTACGCCGCCACGCTGCCGGCGTCGGTGCCCACCGAGGTGCTGCTGGCCGAGGTGCTCCGCCTCGACCCGCCGGTACGGGCGACCCGCCGCGTCGCGGGCGCCGGTGCCGCGGTGGCCGGACATCCGGTTCCGGCGGGTGCCACCGTGCTGCTCCGCTTCGACGCCGCGAACCGGGACCCGGCGTGCCGTTCCGGCCCGGACGGTTCGGTGCGGCCGACGTCCTTCGGCGTCGGCGAGCACGGCTGCCCCGGCGAGCGGCATGCCCTCGCCCTGGCCGCCGGCATCGTGGACGTGCTGCGCGCGGCCCCCCGCCTGATGGCGGGGAGGACCCGATGAACCGGAGCGCCGCGTTCCGCGCCCTGCACCGCCCCGGCCGGCCGCTGCTGCTGCCGAACGCCTGGGACCACGCCTCCGGCGCCGTGCTCGCCGACGCCGGACATCCCGCGATCGGCACCACCAGCCTCGGCGTGGCCGCCGCCGGCGGGAAACCGGACGCGGCGGCGGCCACCGCGCCCGAGACGCTGCGGCTCGCGGCGCTGCTCGTCCGGCTGCCGGTGCTGGTGACCGTCGACGTGGAGGCGGGCTTCAGCGACGACCCGGACGAGGTGGCGTCCTACGTCGCCGAGTTGGCCGGGCTGGGCGTGGTCGGGATCAACCTGGAGGACGGCCGACCCGACGGGACCCTGGCCGACCCGGCACTGGTGGCCGCGAAGATCGAGGCGGTCAAGGCCCGGGTGCCGGACCTCTTCGTCAACGCCCGCACCGACGCCTGGTGGCTCGGCCTGCCGGAACCGCTGGCGGAGGCGCTGCCCCGCGCCCGGGCGTGGCGGCGGGCCGGCGCGGACGGCCTCTTCGTCCCGGGCGTCGCCGACCCGAATGCCGTCCGGGCCCTGGCGGCGGGGACCGACGCGCCGCTCAACGTGCTGTACCAGCCCGGCGGGCCGGGGCTGGACGCCCTCGGCCGGCTCGGGGTGGCCCGGGTCAGCACCGGCTCGCTGCTGTTCCGCGCCGCGCTCGCCGCGGTGCTCCGGACCGCCGCGGCGGCGCGCGACGGCGGGGAGCCGGACCCGGCCGTGCCGTACGCCGAGGTGCAGCGGCTGAGCGAGGGCGCGATCGGAGAAATTGGTCGCCCTTAGAGGTAGATGGGAGGATTGCTCGCTCTTTGCCTGTTCCGGGTGCTTACGGTCGGTTCGACCGCAGGGTGTCGTACGGGGAGAGGACCCGATCATGCGCGTGCCCAGCCGAAGCTCCGGCCAGCACATCGGCCCGTCCGTCGCCTCGCCCGCGCCCGCCCGCCGGTCGCCCGCCCGCGGTACGGCCCGGCCCCCGGCCCCCGCCGCCCCCGACCTGACCGCCTACCGGCAGGCCGTCGCGGAGCTGCTGGTCGAGGTCGGCGCGCTCGCCGACGCGACCTCCGCCCCGGCCCGCCAGGTCCTGCTCGACCAGCGCCTGCGCGAGCCCGCCATCGCCGCGGTGCTCGACGCCACCTCGCAGGGATTCATCGGCGCCCGCGAGACCCTGCTGCTGGAGATCGCCCGCTACCAACCCAACGGGCGCACCTCGGCGAGCGACCTGACCGCGCTGGTCCGGATCTACCTGCTCTCCCGGATCGACGTGATGTGGTGGCGCGACGCGCCCACCTTCCTCACCGACGAGCAGGTCCACGCCCACCCCGACCTGGTCGACCTGGAGTGGCTGCGGCGGCGCGGCCTGATCGGCTTCCGCTACCGGGAACAACCCGCGACGGTGGTCGGCCGGGGCCTGCGCGCGATGCACCGCCGGCTGCGACCGGACGCCAGCCCGCGTACCGCCGGGCTGAAGTTCCGCCGGGCCCGGCGTGAGGTCGTGGCACTGCTGAACGACCTCGCCCGCGAGTTCGACCGGGCCACCCCGGCGGCCACCCCGCCGCTCTGGGTGACCAGCCTGGTCCGCAGCGCCGAGCACCAGCACCAGCTGCGCCGCCTCGGGTACGCGGCGATGGTCCCCAGTGGCCACTGCCTCGGCTGGGCCGTCGACGTGGAGATGGACTGGTTCGACCGGTTCGGCGCGCGGGACACCCTCGCCGGGATCCTGCTCGCCCGGCAGGCCGCCGGCGAGCTGAACGTGATCGACGAGGGCCAGGCCTGGCACGTCTGCCTCGCGCCCGACGCACGGGCCCGGCTGCGCGCGGCGTACGAGGCCGAGATGGGGGCCTGAGGCCGATGTGCGGCATCGCGCTCAGCGTCGGCCCGGAGGCCGATCCGGCGATCTTCCGCGGGATGCTCGCCACCCTCGCGTCCCGCGGCGAGGTGACCGAGACCCGGCAGGAGGCCGGCCTGCTCACCGGCGTACGGCGGCTGCCGATCGTGGACCGGGAACGGGCCGTGCAGCCGTGGACCTCGCCCGACGGGCGCCACGTCCTCTGCTACAACGGCGAGGTCTTCAACCACCACGAACTGCGTCGGGAGCTGGCCCGGGACGGATACCCCTTCGTCAGCGAGAGCGACACCGAGGTGGTGCTCGCGGCCTTCCTGCGCTGGGGCGAGGAGGCCGTGCACCGGCTGCGTGGGGAGTGGGCCCTAGCCCTGGTCGAGCGGGCCACCGGCCGGGTCTACCTGGCCCGCGACCCGCTCGGGGTCAAGCCGCTGTACTGGGCCAGGACGCCGGGCTGCCTGCACGTCGCGTCGGAGGTCAAGGCGCTGGTCGGCCAGCACGTCCCGATCGGCGAGGTGCCGCCCGGCCACCACGGCTGGGCCGACCCGGACGGCCGGGTGCGGCTGCGGCCGTACCTGGACCTGCTCACCCTCGGCGACGGACTGCCGATCATCGACGACCCGGACGAGGCCGCCCTGCTCGTCCGCGTCGCGCTCACCGACAGCATCCGGATGCGGGTGGACACCGACCTCACCGTCGGGGTGGTGCTCTCCGGCGGGCTGGACAGCTCGCTCGCCCTGCTGCACGTGCGCGACATGCACCCGGACTGTGTGGCGGTGACCGTCGGCGTGCCGGGCAGCCCCGACGTCGCGTACGCCCGGCGGCTCGCCGCCGACCTCGGCGTGCCGCATGAGGTGGTGGAGCTGCGCCCGCGCGACGTCCGGCTGGCCGACGTGCGGGAGGCGATCCGGATCTCCGAGCTGACCGAGTACGGCGACATCATCAACGCGGTGGTCTCCGTGCCGATCTTCCGCCGGCTGCGCGAGCTCGGGATCAAGGTGGTGCTCACCGGCGACGGCTCCGACGAGCTGTTCGGCGGGTACCCGATGTACCACCAGGTCGGGCCGGCGCACGCCCGGCGGCTCGTCCTCCACAAGATCCGCAACCTCTGCCGGACGGAGTTGCAGCGGGTCGACCGGGCCAGCATGGGCCACGGGGTGGAGGCGCGGGTGCCCTTCCTCGACCTCAGCGTGGTGGAACTGGCGATGCGGCTGCCGCTCGCCCTCAAGCTCCGCGAGGGTCAGGAGAAGTGGATCGTCCGGCGGGCCTTCGCCGACGTGCTGCCGGACTACATCCGGCGCCGGCCGAAGAACCCCATGTCGTACTCGTCCGGCCTGCACGAGCGGGCCCGCCTCTACAAGCCGTTCTTCGCCCGGCTGCACCGGTCGTTCGGCTACGACCTGCTGGAGCCGGTCCGTCGGGACTTCGACACCGTGCTGACCCGCTGCGGCAACGACCTGGATGCCGCGATCGCCGACGGGCTGGCCCGCCCGGACTACACCGTGCTGGAACACGCGCGGGACCTGGTCGGCGCGGCGAGGTGGAACGCCGCGCCACTGGTCCGCCGGCTGGTCGGGCCGCGCCCGCACCGGCGCGCGCCGGTGCGGTGAGCGCGGCTGCCCGCGCTTGACTCTGACACCGTGTCAGGGCCGACCGTGGAGGGACCAAGTTCACCATCGGAGACTTCGCCAGACTCGGCCGGGTGTCGGTGCAGATGTTGCGCCACTACGACGCCATCGGGCTGCTGCGTCCCGCCACCGTCGACCCGCGCAGCGGGTACCGGTACTCCCGCGCCGAGCAGCTGCGCCGGCTCGGTCAGCTGCTCGCCCTCAAGGACTGGGTCTCACCCTGGCCCAGGTCCGGGCGGTCCTCGACGACACCGTCGACACCGTTGGGCTGCGCGGCATGCTGATGTTGCGGCGCGCGCAGCTGCAGGAGCAGGTGGCGGCGGACACCGCCCGGCTGGCCGTGATCACGGCGCGGCTCCGAATGATCGACTCGGAGGGTCGGATGACCAGCGAGAATGTCGTACTGAAGGAACTTTCGCCGGTGCGGGTCGCGGAGCTGACCGGGATCGCCCGCAGCTACGCGCCCCGGACATCAGCCCGGTGATCCAGCCGCTCTACCCGGAGCTGATCCGCCGGCTCGAGGTGGCTCAGCTGCGCCCGAGCGGACCCGGGGCTCGCCTGGTACGAGCCGGTGGAGGGAGACGACGACGCGATCCTGGTGCACGCCGACCCTGCTGGCGCTCGCCGTCTGGATCGAGGAGAACGGCTGGCGGGCCGCCGGCTTCGCCCGCGAGCTCTACCTGGACTACTCCCAGGAGGCGCCGGAGAAGGGCGTCACCGAGTGCGCAGGGAGAGGGGTGTCGTGGTGGCGGAGATGCTGGCCGGACGGCTGCACGTGATCGAGCGGGCGCTGCGGATGGAGTCGGTAGCCCCACCGCACCGGCGAGCGGCGCGGTCAACCGGCGCTCAGGACGAGTTCGGCGGTCCGCTCCGGCTGGTCGATCTGCACAAAATGGCTCGCATTCGGCAGCAGGTGGAGGTCGGCGCGGGGGAAGAGCTCCGCGAAGCGGCGCGCGACCCGTGGATTGAGGGAGCGGTCCTCCGTGCCGAAGACCACCCGCACCGGCCTGTCGAACCGGCGCAGGTCGGGTATCCGGCGCCGGCGGATCAGCACGGTGCCGAGCAGGTCATCGTTGAGCCGCCAGAACGCCGGCTGGGCCGCGGTGAAGGAGTCGTACAAGAGGTTCACCACCGGGTCCCTGCGTTGGTCGTCCGAGATGAACCTGCCGACCTGCCAGTTGTACAGGCGCCGAGCGAGGTCCGACCCACGGCCGGCCAGCCTCCGGGCTGCGTTGCGCAGCAGCGGAGTTGAGTACAGCGCGATGACGGGTGGTCGGCGCAGCGCCATCGTCTGGTGGTAATAGGTGTTGAGCAACACCAGCGCGGCGACCCGGTGCGGATACAGCAGCGCCCAGTCGATCGCCGGTGGCCCGGACGCGTCGTGGGCCACGAGCACGACCTGCTCCAGCCCGAGGTGGTCGATCACCGCCGCGAGGTCGCCGGTCATGTTGTCCGCCGTGTACGGGTAGCCGTCGGGCTTGTCCGAGCGGCCCCAGCCGAGGAAGTCGAACCGGACGACCCGCCGATCGCCGAGGTGCGGCATCAGCTCGTCGTAGAGGTGCAGGTTGTCGGGAAAGCCGTGCAGCAGCACCACCGGCACTCCCTGGCTGCCGGTCACCTCGGCATGCAGCAGGTGCCCGGCCCGGGGGACCTTGAATGTCTCGCGTACCGCTGCCATTCGACTCCGATCGCCCTGACCTGAACCGACGCTAGCCCGGGAATCGGGCGGCCCGGGTGGAAACGTGCCACTGCCAGGCGCGGGAGTGACATCCCGGCGCCTGGCAGTGCTGACGGTCAGCCTCGTCCTGCCACTGGCTGAGCTGCGACAACGCGCGAAGAGATCATCGGGCACATGGCTCCCGGTGCCGACAGTTGGGGCGGCACGAGCAGCGGCGGCATTTCTGGCAAGATTGGCGTTGCCATGCCGGACCTCAGCATTATGGTCGGTGAATGATCAATGGTGCTCATGTGATCATCTACAGCCGCGACCCAGAGGCGGACCGCGCCTTCTTCCGGGACACGCTCGGCTACCACCACGTCGACGCCGGCCATGGCTGGCTCATCTTCAAGCTCCCGCCGGCCGAGCTCGCCATGCACCCGACCGAGGGCGAGCCAGCCCACGAACTCTTCCTCATGTGCGACGACGTCGCGGCGACCATGGCCGGCCTGGCCGCGAAGGGCGTCGAGTTCACGATCCCGGTCACCGAGGAGCGGTGGGGGCTGCGCACCGCGCTGCGGCTGCCCGGTGGCGGCGAACTCGGTCTCTACGAACCGCGCCACCCGGTCGCAATCTGACGCGCCGGCTTGGCGGCTCGCCGAGGCCGGCGGAAGGGCAGCCCAGGCAGCAAGAAGGCAGCGAAACCCATAGCAACAACCGTGGCCGGGTATCACCAGATGGCCGCAACCCTGCGCGTGTTGACAGTCCCTGCCACCCAGCCGGAGCCGTTGGTGCCCGCGCAGCCCCTCTTCACGCCGGCGGCGGCCTGCGGGAACCGCCCGCGTACGGATGGTTCCGGCAGGCCGCCGGAGGAGTGGTGCCGCTCAGCCCGCGGGCGGGAACGGGTCGTTCTTGTACGTGTACTCGGTCTCGATCTTCCCGTCGGCGGTGTGCACGACGAGCTGGCTCGGCTCGTTGGCGTGGGCCACCTTGCGCCCCTCCTCGACCGCCGTGTGCTTCGTGTCGTACGAGCCGACGGTCTTGGAGCCCTGCTCGACCTTCCAGCCGCCGCCGGCCGGGATCACGTGGTATTCGGTGCGCTTCATGTGTCGCCTTCCTCTCGTTCGTCCGGATCTCAGGTACCCATGCGCCCGAGCCGGAAAACCGACACCGATGCCGATCGGTGGACAACCGTCGATGCGATGCCCTAACGTCCAGGAAATATGCGGAGGACTCTCCTCGGGGCCGGGACGGCCCTGCTGCTGCTCACCACCGGCTGCGCCGGTGTCGATCCGACGCCGTCGCCGGCCACCTCCGCCGGGGCGCCGACCGCTTCCCGGCAGGACCCGGACCAGGTGGCCCGGACGCTGGCCAGCCTGCGCAGGGTCGACGACCTGCCGCTGTACGAGATGACCTACGTCGGCGGGTACGACCCGACGGTCGGCACCGACGCCACGCCGCAGGCTAGCCCGTTCGGCTGTTCGCTCTTCGCCGCCTCCGGCGATCCGGCCCGGCCGCTGTTCGCCCGCAACTTCGACTGGGACGCCAACCCGGCGATGGTGCTGCGCACCGACCCGCCCGACGGGTACGCCACGGTGTCGCTGGTCGACCTGTCGTACCTCGGGGTGGGGCCCGACCCGACCGGGGACCGGCGGCTGCTCAACGCGCCGCTGCTGCCCTTCGACGGGATGAACGAGCGCGGGCTGGCCGTGGGGCTGGCCGCCGACGACGGGGCGACCGTGACACCGGTGCCCGGCCGCCCGACGGTCGGCTCGGTGCGCATCCTGCGCCTGGTGCTCGACCGGGCCGCGAGCGTCGACGAGGCGGTGGCGCTGTTCGGTCACTACAACCTCGACTTCGACGGCGGGCCGGCGCTGCACTACCTGCTCGCCGACGCGGCCGGCCGGTCGGCGGTGGTCGAGTTCGTCGACGGGACCATGCGGGTGCGCCGCGGCGAGGGGCACTGGCAGGCGCTGACCAACGTGCCGGTGGTGGGCGTGCCGGAGGAGAAGCTCCGCGACGACCACCGCTACGGCGTCATCGCCGCCGCCCTGGAGCGGGCCGGCGCGGTGGTGGACGCCCCGGCGGCGCTGCGGATCCTCGATCAGGTGCGGCAGGGGCACACCCGCTGGTCGGTGACGTACGGGCTGCGCAGCGGTGAGGTCCGGGTGGTACCGGCCAGCGGCGGCGGCGAGCGCCGCTACCAGTTGCCGGTGAGCTGACCGGCGTACGCGGAAGGGCCCGGCCCCGACGGGGACCGGGCCCTTCCGACGTGGCCCTACCAGCTCAGGTAGCCGGCCTGGGTCTGCACGTTCAGCTCGCGGAACCGGACCAGGTTGGCCGACCAGGTCCGCCAGTCGTTGAGCTCCAGCACGTCCAGGCCCTTCTGGATGTCGCTGGAGTAGATGTGCCCGTTGTAGTAGTACGTCGACCAGGCGCCGCCGACGGCGAGCTGGGTGTCCGACAGCGGGCCGCGCTCCCAGAACCCGATCTCCTTCGGCTTGGTCGAGTCGGTGAAGTCCCAGACCGAGACGCCGCCCTGGTACCACGCCTGGACCATGATGTCGTGGCCGAGCACCGGGATCAGCGAGCCGTTGTGCGCCACGCAGTTCTCGGTGTCCGCGTTGACTCGGGGGATCTTGAAGTAGCTGCGGAAGACCATCGTCCGGGCGTCACCGCGGCCGGTGATGTCGTAGATGGCGTCCGCGCCGCGGTTCGGCCCGACCGTCTCGTTGCAGGTGGCCGCGCCGCCGCCGCCGAGCTCGTCGGTGAAGACCACCTTCGTGCCGGTGTTGTTGAACGTGGCCGAGTGCCAGAAGGCGAAGTTCACCGTGTCCCGCACCCGGTTGATCACCCGGGGCGCCTCCCGGTCGGAGATGTCCATCAGGATGCCGTCACCCATGCAGGCGCCGGCGGCCAGGTCCTTGGCCGGGTACGCGGTGATGTCGTGGCAGCCGGTGGTGGCCGAGGTCTGGCCCGGGATGCCCCCGTACCCGCCGTCCGGGAAGAGGTTCGGGGTGGCCACCACGGCCGCGGCGGTCGGGTCCTGCACCGGCACCTTGACGATGGAGATGGAGTCGTGCGGCGGCTGGCAGTCCGGGAACTCGGCCCGCGGGCTGTACGACGAGACGTACAGGTAGACCGAGCGGCGGTCCTTCGCCGGGACCAGCGTGTGGGTGTGCGAGCCGCAGTCGGTCTCCACCGACTTGACGTAGCGCGGGTTGGCCTTGTCGCTGATGTCGAAGACCTTGATCCCCTCCCACGACTCCTTCACCGAGGCCGGCTGCGCGACGCTGTTGCAGGAGTCGTCGGTGCGGGAGGAGTCGGTGGAGAGGAAGAGCAGGTTGCCGTAGATGGAGATGTCGTTCTGCGACCCGGGGCAGAGCACCTGGGACACGATGGTCGGGGCGCTCGGCTTGCCGATGTCGTAGATGACGAAGCCGTTGTAGTTGCCGACGAAGGCGTACCGGCCCTGGAAGGCCATGTCGGTGCCGAGGGAGGCCGGGGTGTCGAACGGCGCCTGCTTCGGCAGGTTGGCGATCTGGCGCAGGTTGGGGCTGCTGGAGATCTCGTCGACGCCGAGCCCGGCGGTCGCGGCGGGCGCCGCCGCCGGGGTTTCCGCGGCGTTGCTCGCCGGGGCGGTGGCGACGGAGGCGACCAGCAGGCCGGCTGCCATCAGGCTGACGATCTTCAACTGCCGTCGTCGGGGCAGGGTGAATTTGATCATCGGCACGACCCTTCGAAAGGGGATGATGATTCAGGACACCTTACCGAGCCACGAGACTCATCGATGTGATCCCGGTCACATCTACGACCTCTCATCAATGGATAGGATCGCTGCGACCTCGACCGGGAGGGGGAGTCGCATGACCGCCCGACGTGGACGGATCCTGCTCGTCGTCACAGTCGCGGCCGTACTTCTGGGAGCCCTGGGATGGGTGCTGCGGCCCGCCGACGAGCCGGAGCCGGTCGGCACCGCCGCCACCGCGACGGCCACCGCCGCGGCCGGCGACCCGACGGTCATCGTGCCCGGCCGGCCGGGGGAGTCCGCAGTGGCCCGCCCCGCCGGCGAGGTCCGCGACGCCGCCCCGCCGAGGTACAACACGCTCGACGTGTGGTTCGTCCGAATGATGATCCCGCACCACCAGCAGGCGCTGGAGATGGCCGCACTCGCCCCCGACCGGGCGGGCAGCCCCCGAATCAAGGCGGTGGCCGACCGGATCCGGGCCGCCCAGGGCCCGGAGATCGGCCTGATGCGCGGCTGGCTCGACACC
This sequence comes from Micromonospora sp. BS32, assembly GCF_059089345.1. Lineage (NCBI taxonomy): Bacteria > Bacillati > Actinomycetota > Actinomycetes > Micromonosporales > Micromonosporaceae > Micromonospora > Micromonospora sp. BS32. Next base: position 19,829 of record NZ_JBSSHR010000003.1, on the reverse strand, counting down.
CGCGGCCTGCCGGCGGAAATCGCCGGCCACGACCACGGCACCATGCGCGGCATGCAGTCGCCGGAGGCGGTCCGCCGGCTGGCCGACGCCCGGGGCGCCGAGTTCGACCGGCTCTTCGTGTCGATGATGACCGCGCACCACGAGGGTGCCGTGGCGATGGCCACCGACCTGCTGAAGGTCGGCGTCGACCAGCAGCTCAACGAGTTCGCCACCTCGGTCGCCACCGAGCAGTCCGTCGAGATCGACCGGATGCGCGCGCTGCTCTAGAGCCGTTCCACCACCGGCACGGTGCGTTCCACCAGCCGGCGGTAGAAGTCGTCCACCCGGTCCCGCTACGTCGCGTCCACCCCGGACACCACCCTCGGGGGTGTTCTCCAGCCGCCAACTCGGGTTGCCCGGGTCGATCCGTCCGGGCTGAAGCCGAGGTGGAAGTCGCCGGGGCTGCGCAGCCCACCGGCCGACTCGAGCAGTGGTCGGAGCAGGTCCTCCGTGGTCCCGGGGTACGTCGTCGACTCCAGCACCACTGTGCAGCCGGGGCGGACGTACCTCCCGATGCCGACGCCGGCCTGCTCGACGTAGCTGAGGTCGGGGGTGCCGTCCCGCAGCGGGGTGGGGACGGTGATGACGCAGATGTCGAAGCCCTCGGCGTCGGTGTACTCGGTACTGGGCCGGCACCGCCCGCCGGCCAGCGCCCGGCCCAGTCGGTCGGCGGGGATGTCCTCCACGAAGGACTCGCCGGAGGCGAGCCGCTTCACCCGGTCGGAGTCGACGTCGAGGCCGACCACGTCGAGGCCCGCCTCGACGGCGCGCATGGCGAGTGGCAGGCCGACGTACCCCTGGCCGATCACAACGACCTTTTCCACGTTCACCCGGGCTCCCCTGGCAGATGAAGTACCTGCGGGGAGCTTAAGGGGTCTTTGTGGTTATAAGTCCGTTTTGGTGTTCTTGGGGCGCGTGGTGTCGCGGGCGGCGTCAGCCGCCGACGGGCGGCGGTTCTCCGCCGACGGGCGGCGGTTCGGTCGTGGTGGGCGGCGGGTCCACCGGCGCCGACGTGGTCGTCGTCGGGTCGGTCGGCGCCGAGGTGGTGGTCGTCGGGTCCGCCGTGGTGGTCGGCGGCGTGCTGGTCGGCAGCGGCACGGCAGAACCGCTGGGCTGCGGCGATCGGGTCACCGAGGGGGTCGCCGAGGGCCGGGTCGTCGTCTGGTTCCAGGGCCGGTTCGGCCGGCTCGGCTCCGAGGAGGTCGTCTCCTCGCTGACCACCGGCTGGTCGACGGCCCCGCCGCTCGGCACGACCGCCGGCGGGGTGCTCTTGATGTTGGTCGCTCCGCTGCCGTCGGTGTCCCGGGCCGCGCCGAGCGCCGCGCCGAGCGCGGTGAGCGCCACCAGCACCGCCGCGAGCGCGCCCACCAGGGAGCCCCGCCGGCCGCGCCGACGCGTCGTGGCCGCCGCCGCCACCGGCACCGCCGTGAGGTCGTCCCGGGTGTTGGCCGAGAGTGACCCGCCGCGCAGCGGGGGCACCGCCACGGCGGTGGTCACCGCGGTGCCGTCACCCAGCGCGGTACGGGCCGTCGCGGCCATCTCCGCGCCGGTGGCGAAGCGATCCGCGGGATCCTTGGCCAGGGCCCGCGCCACCAGGGCGCGCACCGGGGCCGGGATCTCCGCCGGCAGCTCCGGCGGCTCGTCGTCGAGGTGGCGCACGGCGACCTGGAGCGGGTTGTCGCCGGTGAAGGGGGGCCCGCCGGTGAGGCAGCAGAAGGCCACCGCGCCGAGGGCGTAGATGTCCGTGGCGGCCGAGACGGGCCGGCCGGAGGCCTGCTCCGGCGCCATGTAGAGCGCGGTGCCGGGGACGGCGTTGGTGCTGGTGATGCTGGTGACGTTGGTGGACCGTGCGACACCGAAGTCCACCAGGACCACCGTGCCGTCCTCCTGCACGAGCAGGTTGGACGGCTTGACGTCGCGGTGCACGATCCCGCCGGCGTGCGCGGCGTGCAGGGCCTGGGCGGCCTGCGCGACGATCGACATCGTCTCGGTCACGTCGAGCCGGCCGGCCGCCTCGATCCGGCGCGACAGTGGCTCGCCCTCGACGAACTCCATGACCAGGTAGTCGGCCCGGCCGCCGTCGGCGAGGTCGTCCTCACCGCAGTCGAAGACCTGGACGATGCCGGGGTGCCGCAGGGCGGCCATGATCCGTGCCTCGGCGCGGAAGCGGGCGATGAAGTCCGGGTCGGAGACCAGCGCGGGCAGCAGCACCTTCACCGCGACGCGGCGGCCCAGCACCAGGTCGGTGCCACGCCAGACGTCGCCCATGCCGCCGGTGGCGACACGTTCGTCCAGGCGGTAGCGACCGCTGAGCACGACCTCGGATGACAGCACCTCAATACCGTACCCAGAGACGGCGTGTCCGGCAGACGGCGATATCCCGATGGTCGATTCCGACCCACCGGCCTGCCAGGGGCGTTCCGGACACCCGGTGACGATTCACGGACCCCGCGTGACGGCGGGCCGGCCGGAAACGCCGTACGCTCAGCGCGGCGCCACCGATCGGGGTCGGTCCGTTCCCGACGGAGCGTCCCGGGAGTGCTTTCCGTTACACCGAGCCTCGGCGTGTCGTGGTTGATGTTTCTCACTTTTTTATTGTTCGACGGCAACTTGTCACCCCGTGTGTCCGCTCCTACCGTTAGCGCGACTCGGGCCTGCCCACGGTGGTGCCGGTACGGCGGGCAGACATCGCTGGCCGTACTGTCACGACGGTGTCCAGACATGTCGCCCAGGGCCGCTTCGGCGCCGGGCGCGATCGGGTCAGCGGGGGGCTGATGGTGCGCGATGGGGTCCGGTTCTCGGGCCGGAGGTGCGTCCCGCGCCGCCGACCGGGGACCACACGGGCCGGACGGCGGGAACGGCGGAGCCATGACCGGTGAGCTGACCGAGGCGGTCGCCGCCGCGCAGGCCGGTGACGAGGAGGCCTTCCGCTTCCTCTACCGCAGCCTCCAGCCCGGTCTGCTGCGGTACCTCACCGCGCTGGTCGGCGCCGACGCCGAGGACGTCGCCTCGGAGACCTGGCTGCAGATCTCCCGGGACCTGCCGAGCTTCACCGGCGGCGAATTCCGGGCCTGGACGGTCACCATCGCCCGGAACCGGGCCATGGACCACCTGCGCCGGCAGCGCCGCCGGCCGTCGCTGCCGGTGCCCGTGCAGGCGCTGAGCGAACTGGCCGGCGACGCCGACACCGCCGAACGGGCCGGCGAGACGATCGGGACCGAGTCCGCCCTGGCGCTGATCGCGACGCTCCCGCCGCGCGAGGCCGAGGCGGTGCTGCTGCGGGCGGTGATCGGGTTGGACGCGGAGACCGCCGGCCGGGTGCTCGGGCGGCGGCCCGGCGCCGTCCGGACGGCCGCCCACCGCGGGCTGCGCCGGCTGGCCGCGCTGCTGGACCGCCAGGATCTTTCCCAGTCGTCGGACGGCGACCGGCGCACCAGCCCGCCCCGCCCGCGCCATGCTCGGGATCGGCAGGCGCCGAGCCCGTCGCGGGCCGAGCCGGCGGACGGATGACGTGAGGGGAAACGGGATGAACTTCCGTCGGTCCGAGGGGCCCGACCGGCCCGCCGACCGGGCCGAGTCGGAGCGGCTGCTCGACGCGGCCCGCGCCGGCTCGCCCCCGGCGCAAGCCGACCCGCTCGCCCGGCTGCTCTCCGCGGCGTCGGCTCCGGCCCGCCCCGGTGACCTGGCCGGCGAGCAGGAGGCGCTGGCCGCCTTCCGGGCCGCCCGCACGGCCCCGGCCACGGCGCCGGCGGCGGCACCGCGACGGCGGCGTGGCGTGACGACCGGGGTGGTGGCCTGGGTCGCCGGGATCGCCGCCACCGCCACCGCGGGCGCCGCCTTCGCCGCGGCCGCCCTCGACCGTCCCGTCGAACCGGAGCGCTCGTCCCGCCCGTCCGCGCCCGCGCCCAGCTCCGCGGGTGGCGAGCGGGGCGGCGCGTCCTCGCCCACCGGCACCTCCGGCACGCCGGGCGCGCTGCCGTCGTCCGGCACCACCAGCGGGACGCCCGGCGGCCCGGGGCGCTCGGCCGAGGCCGAGCGGTTGGCCGGGCAGTGCCGGGCGTACCTGGCCAGGTCCGAGAGCCAGCGGGCCAGGGCGCTGGAGAGCCCCGGGTACGCCGACCTGGTGGCCGCGGCGGGCGGCGCCGGTCAGGTGACCGCGTACTGCGAACGGCTGCTGCCGGCCCGCGAACCGGCGGCACCCTCCCCGCCCCGGTCCTCCCGTACGGCGCCCGCCCCGGCCCGGTCCACCCCGGCCGTGCCCACCGCCGCCGTGCCCACCCCCGCCGCCGCCGTGCCGACCCCCGCCGCGCCGACGCCGGACGCCCGCGCCAGCAGGAAGCGTTAGTCGAAAAGTCTTCACAGAAATTTCTTCCCTTCGCGCCCGGCGGACCCCGTCTGATAGACAGAAGATGGGACTGCGGGGGGCCCGGCCGGGAGCGGCCGACACCACCGTGGCGGTGCGTCGGATCCCAGCGTCGGGAGGGGGCCTTCTCGTGGTGACGTCGCCTGAGCTGGACCGGACGATTGTCCTGGGGGATGTGGCCGCCGCGGAGGGCCACCTGGCCCGGATCTGCTTCAAGACCGGGCCACCGGTCTTCACCGGCGTCGAACTGGAATGGACCGTGCACGACGCCGCCGACCCCGCTCGACCGGTGGACCGGGAGCGGCTGCGGGCGGCGCTGGGGCCGTACAGCCCCGTGACACTGGACCCCGCGAGTCCGGCCAGACCGCTCCGGCACGGTGGCACCGTGACCGTGGAGCCCGGGGGACAGGTGGAGGTCTCCACCCCGCCGCGACCCTCCGTCGCCGCGCTCATCTCGGCCACCGAGGCCGACATCGCCGAACTGATCCTCCTGCTGGATCGCGCCGGGCTGGTGCTCGGCCGCACCGGCATCGACCCGTGGCGGCCGCCCCGGCCCGTCGTCGAGACCCCGCGTTACCGGGCCATGCGCTGCGTCTTCGACCGGCGTGGGGCCGCCGGCCGGACGATGATGTACAGCACCGCCGGGCTCCAGGTCTGCCTCGACGCGGGGGAGCCGGCCGAACTCGCCGCCCGCTGGGCCGCCGTGCACGCGATCGGGCCGCCGCTGCTGGCCGCCTTCGCCACCGCCGACCGGCACGCCGGGCGGCGCACCGGTTGGGCGTCCGCGCGGATGGCCGCCTGGCTGGGCATCGACCCGGCCCGTACCCGGCCGGTCTGGTCGCCGTACCGAACGGAGGAGGACCCGGTCGCCGCCTGGACCCGGTACGTCCTCGCCGCGCCGCTGCTCTGCCTGCGCCACGACGGTCCGGACTGGACGCCGCCGGACGGGGTCACCTTCGCCGACTGGCTCGACGGCGCGCTGCCCCACCCGCCCACCACGGACGACCTGGAATACCACGTCAGCACCCTGTTCCCGCCGGTGCGCCCGCGCGGTTACCTGGAGATCCGCTATCTGGACGCGCAGCCCGGCCGGGACTGGACCGTCCCGCTCGCCGTGCTGACCGCGCTGCTCACCGGGGCCGAGACCGTCCGGGCGGCCCGGGCGGTCGGCGAGCCGGTGGCCGACCGCTGGCACGCCGCGGCCCGCCACGGGCTGGCCGACCCGTCGCTGGCCGCCGCCGCCGCGGACCTGCTCGACCTGGCACTGGCGGCGCTGCCCGGGCTGGAGCTGCCGCGGCACACCCACGAGGAGACGAGCAGACACATCCGGCGGCGACGCACCGCCGCGGAGAGGGGACACCGGTGACCGGTACGACCACCGAACGGCTCGGCGCGGAGCAGCTGCGCAGTCGGATCGCGGCGGAGCTGGAGCGCACCCGCGCCCGGACCACGCTGCTGACCGACGCGGTCGACGAGGACGACCTGATGCGCCAGCATTCGCCGCTGATGTCCCCGCTGGTCTGGGACCTCGCCCACGTGGGCAACCAGGAGGAGCTCTGGCTGGTCCGCGACGTGGGCGGACGCGAGCCGGTCCGGCACGACATCGACGACCTCTACGACGCGTTCAAACAACCTCGCCGGGACCGACCCGCGCTGCCCCTGCTGCCGCCGGCCGAGGCGCGGGCCTACCTCGCCACCGTCCGGGACAAGGTCCACGACCTGCTGGACCGGGTGCCGTTCACCGACCGTCCGCTGCTTGTCGACGGGTTCGCCTTCGGGATGATCGTCCAGCACGAGCAGCAGCACGACGAGACCATGCTCGCCACCCACCAGCTGCGCTCCGGCCCGGCGGTGCTGAACGCGCCCCCGCCGCCCGAGCCGGCGGCGCGGGTCGGCGGCGAGGTGCTGGTGCCGGCCGGCCAGTTCACCATGGGCACCGACACCGACCCGTGGGCGCTGGACAACGAGCGCCCGGCGCACGTCGTCGACCTGCCGGCGTACGTCATCGACGCGGCCCCGGTCACCAACGGCGCCTACCGGCAGTTCATCGCCGCCGGCGGGTACGACGACCCGCGCTGGTGGAGCGCGGCGGGATGGCGGCACCGCACGGAGGTGGGGCTGACCGCGCCGATGCACTGGCGTCGGGACGGCGACGGGTGGGCGTACCGGCGGTTCGGCCGCTGGTCGGCGGTGCGCGACGACGAGCCGGTGGTGCACGTCTGCTGGTACGAGGCGGAGGCCTTCGCGGCGTGGGCGGGCAAGCGGCTGCCCACCGAGGCGGAGTGGGAGAAGGCGGCCCGCTGGGACCCGGCGACCGGCCGTTCCCGGCGCTACCCCTGGGGCGACGAGGACCCGACCACCGCCCACGCCAACCTTGGGCAGCGGCATCTGTGGCCGGCGCCGGTGGGGGCGTACCCGGCGGGGGCCTCGCCACTCGGCGTGCACCAGCTGATCGGCGACGTCTGGGAGTGGACCTCGACCACCTTCCACGGCCATCCCGGGTTCACCGCCTTCCCCTACCGGGAGTACTCCGAGGTCTTCTTCGGCGACGACTACCGGGTGCTGCGCGGCGGCTCGTTCGGCACCGACCTGTCGGCCTGCCGGGGCACCTTCCGCAACTGGGACTACCCGATCCGGCGGCAGATCTTCAGCGGCTTCCGCTGCGCCCGCGACGCCCGGGCCGAGGAGGCGCACGGGTGAGCGGGGAGGCTCGCTGATGTGCCGCCACCTGGCCTACCTCGGACCGCCGGTCACCCTGGGCGCGCTGCTGTTCGACCCGCCGTACTCGCTGGCGCGGCAGTCCTGGGCGCCGCGCGACATGCGCGGCGGCGGGACGATCAACGCGGATGGTTTCGGGGTGGGCTGGTATCCCGCCGAGCCGGCCCCCGGGCAGCGGCGCGAGCCGGGCCCGGCCACCAGCGCGTCCCGGGGCGCCGGCGAGCCGGTCCGCTACCGGCGGGCCACGCCGATCTGGAGTGATCCGGCGCTGCCTCAGCTGGCGGCCGTGACCAGCAGCGGGGCGGTGCTGGCCGCGGTCCGGTCGGCCACGGTCGGCATGCCGGTGTCGGAGGCCGCCGCGGCGCCCTTCGCCGAGGGGCGCTGGCTGTTCAGCCACAACGGGGTGGTCCGCGGCTGGCCCGACTCGACGGTCCCGCTGGCCGCCCGGCTGCCGGTCCGGGACCTGCTCACCCTGGACGCTCCGACCGACGCGGCGTTGCTCTGGGCGTTGGTCCGGGACCGGCTGCGCGCCGGGGCCGACCCGGCCACGGCGATCGCCGCGACCACGGCCGAGGTCGAGGCGGCCGCGCCCGGGTCGCGGCTGAACCTGTTGCTGACCGACGGGCGGACCGTGGTGGCCACCACCGCCGGCCACGCCCTGTCGCTGCGGGTGACGCCGGAGGCGGTGCTGGTGGCCTCGGAGCCGCTCGACGACGACCCGGCCTGGCGGTCGGTGCCGGACGGCCAGCTGGTGGTGGGGACCTCGGCGGGGGTGCGGACGCATTCCCTGGTGAAGGCGTGAGCCGCACAAGTTTCGCGGGTGGAAGACAGGGATGTTCGCCGACGGAAAGGGACACCTCATGAGCGCGGAGCCACTGGAGATCTACCTGGAGGAGCAGGACCTCGGCCTGGGGCTGCGGAAGGACGTACGGGCCGGGTTGACCGACGATCCGAAGTGGTTGCCACCGAAGTGGTTCTACGACGCCCGGGGAAGCGAGCTGTTCGAGGAGATCACCAGGCTGCCGGAGTACTACCCGACCCGGGCCGAGCGGGCGGTGCTGGCCGAGCGGGCGGCGGACATCGCCGCGGTGACCGGGGCGAAGACGTTGATCGAGCTGGGCTCCGGCTCGTCGGAGAAGACCCGGCTGCTGCTGGACGCCTTCACCCGGCGCGGCGGGCTGGGCACCTTCGTCCCGCTGGACGTCTCGGTCAGCGCGCTGCGGCAGTCCACCGAGCAGATCGCCACCGACTACCCGGGGCTGCGGGTCCGGGGCATCGTCGGGGACTTCACCCACCAGCTCGACCGGCTGCCCACCGGTGGCCGGCGGCTGGTGGTCTTCCTCGGCGGCACCATCGGCAACCTGCTGCCGGAGGAGCGGGCCGACTTCCTGGCCGCGATGCGGGCCGCGCTGGAGGCGGGGGACTGGCTGCTGATCGGCACCGACCTGGTCAAGGATCCGGCGGTGCTGGTGCCGGCGTACGACGACGCGGCCGGGGTCACCGCCGAGTTCAACCGCAACGTGCTCCGGGTGGTCAACCGGGAACTGGGCGCGGACTTCGACCCGGAGGCCTTCACCCACGTGGCGCTCTGGAACCCGGACCGGGAGTGGATCGAGATGCGGCTGCGGGCGACGCGCCCGATGCGGGTGCACGTGCTGGATCTGGAGGTCGACTTCGCCGAGGGCGAGGAGCTGCGCACGGAGGTGTCGGCGAAGTTCCGGCCGGAGGGGATCGCGGCCGAGTTGGCGGCGGCCGGCTTCACCCGGGAGGAGTTCTGGACCGACCCGGACGGGCTGTTCGGGGTGACCCTGGCCCGGGCGGACTGACCGCCGCCGACCGGTCCGGCGGCGCTGCGCCGCGGTGACCCCGTTCACCCGGCGCCGCGGGCGCCGGGCCGGTCGGCTAGGCTGGCGGGCGCGAAGGGGAGTAGCCCCCAATGTCGTGGTCGACACACTGGCGCGTTCCGCGCCCGGCCACGCGGCCCCGCCGACGGCGGGGCGGGCGAGACCTTCGACTCAGGCTGTTGCAGCCGGGTCGAGGGCGCCCCTGTACCTCCTCCCGGCGTGATCGGGAAGGTTCTCATGGACGGTTTTCTTGCCGCGCTGGTGATCAGCTTCGGCGTCATCTTCGTCGCCGAACTGGGCGACAAGTCCCAGCTCATGGCGCTGACGTTCGCCACCCGGTTCAAGCCGGTGCCGGTGCTCATCGGCATCACGATCGCCACCGCGATCGTGCACCTGGCGTCGGTGGCGATCGGGTACGGGCTGAACGCGGCGCTGCCGACCGGCTGGATCTCGCTGATCGCGGGTCTGGCGTTCCTCGGCTTCGGCGCGTGGACCCTGCGCGGCGACAAGCTCACCGAGGAGGAGAAGCGCAAGGCGGAGAAGACCGGCAAGTCGGCCGTCATCGCCGTCGGCGTCGCGTTCTTCCTCGCCGAGCTGGGCGACAAGACGATGCTCGCCACCATCACCCTGGCCACCAAGTACGGATGGTTCGGCACCTGGCTCGGCTCGACGCTGGGCATGGTCGCCGCCGACGCCCTCGCCATCCTGGTCGGTCGGCTGCTCGGCCGGCACCTGCCGGAGAAGGCCATCCGGTACGGCGCCGCGGTGCTCTTCGCCATCTGTGGCCTCTGGCTGGTCCTGGAGGCCGTCCAGGAGCTCACCTGACCGTGCCGACTAGTGGCGCCGGGGGCGGGTAACGCTCCCCGGTGACGCTGGACGAACTTCTCCGCCACGGCGACCAGGTAGCCGTCGCCGTGGTGGAGACGGCCGGCGCGGTAATCATCTTCGTCGGCGCGCTCTGGGCGGCGCTGCGGTTCGTGGTCGAGGGGCTGCGGCATCGCAGCGCCGCCGCCTTCACCCCGATCCGGCTCTCGCTGGGCCGCTTTCTCACCCTGGGCCTGGAGTTCCAGCTCGCCGCGGACATCCTGCGTACCGCGGTCTCTCCCACGTTCGTCCAGTTGGGGCAGCTGGCGGCCACCGCCACCATCCGGACCGCGCTGAACTTCTTCCTGCGCCGCGAGATCGCCCAGGAGCAGCGGCAGGTGCCGGACGCCGGGCGGCCCGGATGACCGCCCTCGCCGCCGCCGTGCTGACCGGGGCGGCGCTGCTGGCGGCGGCCGTCGTGCTGGTCACGGGCGGTTCCTGGCGCGCCGCCCTGCGGGTGCTGCTGGACCTGCTGCTCGCCGTCGGGCTGCTGCGCCTAACCTCCGGCCGGAGCTGGACGGCGCTGGCGACGGCGGCCGCGATCATCCTGCTGCGCCAGCTGCTCTGGGCGGGGCTGTCGGCGCCGACGACTGGGACCACCGCCCTGCGGGTACGACGATCACCGGCTACGGTCAGCGGCAGGACGACAAACGGTACGTAACGGGAGGAAACCTCATGAGCAGGCATGACGAGCCGAACGAGTACGGCTTCGCCGGCGAGAGCACCGCCCCCGAACCCCCGGCCGGCGGCCGGGCGGACGAGCAGGACCTGGCCGAGGCGGTGGCGGTCCCGGGCGACGACTTCACCGAGCCGTACGCCGAGGCGTTGCAGGAGACCGAGGAGACCGACGAGGAACGGGCCGCCGACCGGCGGCGCTGACCGGGTGACGGGCGCGCCACCCCCGCCGGCCGGCGGGGGTGCGCGATGGTCCTGATGGGGGCCCAGCGCTGCCCGGGTAGCGCGCTGATCGGCGTCGCGGACTCCTCGCAGAGCACGGCCATCCGCTTGATCAGCTCGTCCGGGTCGGCGTGCGGGTCCAGGCCGCGGACCTCATCCGGCGCGAGCGCCGGCACCCGGACGTGCGAGATGAGCGGGTGCAGCGGGCGGCTGTCGACCTCGTCGGTGCCGAAGAGGTCCTCGTGCAGCTTCTCCCTGGGGCGCAGGCCGGTGAAGACGATCTCGGTGGGGGTGTGCGCCTCGGCCGCCAGCCGCCGTGCCACGTCGGCGATGCGGACCGGCTCGCCCATGTCGAGCACCAGCGCCTCGCCGCCCCGGCCGATGGTCGCCGCCTGGAGCACCAGGTGGACCGCCTCCTGCACGGTCATGTATTACCGGGTCACGTCCGGGTGCGTGACGGTGATCGGCACGCCGGCCTCCAGCTGCGCCTGGAAGGCGGTGAGGACCGACCCCCGACTGCTCAGCACGTTGCCGAAGCGGACGCTCAGGAAGGCCCGGTCGAGCCGCTCCGCGTAGTGGGCCGTGAGCCGCTCGGTGATCCGCTTGCTGTAGGCCCGCACACTGGCCGGGTTGGCCGCCTTGTCGGTGGAGATGAGCTCGGCCACGTCGCGGCAGGCCTCCAGGACGTTCAGCGTCCCGTACACATTGGTCTTGATCGCCTCGCCCGGATGGCGTTGCAGCAGCGTCAGGTGCTTGAGGGCGGCGGCGTGGAACACGATGTCCGGCGGCCGCTCGGCGATGACGCGGGCGATCCCCTCGGCGCGGTGGCCACCGCGAGCGCGCACTGCCGGGGGGTGAGCCCGAATTCGTACCCTGCCCAGGCCGCGATCAGAAAGCCGGCGCACCACGCGCCCGTGTCGAGCGTTAGCAGAGAGAGGGTCTTCGCGCGACGGGTGACCCAGTCACCTCGCGCGATGGAGGGGCTGCCGGCCGGGCGGGCTTCGTGGTCGATGGGTTGTCCTCTGCGATTTGCTCCACGATTGCGAGGAATCGGCTCTGCTACGAAGTTCGATCGTCTACATTCGTTTCGTCGCCTCATCACCTCTTCGGGTTGATTGGATGCTGACATGCCGTATGCGGACTTTAGGGGGAATTCGTGCAGTTTCACCGGCTAGCCGTCCCGGCGGAACGGAGGGCGTGATGGACGTTCGGACCTGCCTTCGCCTGGTCCGCCGACACTGGTGGATCGTCCTGGTCACGCTCATGCTGGCGGTCGGCTCGGCGGCGCTGATCACCGTCCGCACGGCGCCCCGGTACGTCGCCTCGGTGACCTACTTCGTCACCACCCCGAGCCAGGGGGTCACCGACGCGTACCAGGGCAGCCTCTTCCTCCAGCAGCGCGTCAAGTCGTACGCCGACCTGCTGCGCAGCGACCGCCTGGCGCAGAGCGTGGTCGCCGACAACACGATCGGCCTCACCGCGGCCGACGTGCAGCGCCGGGTCGCCACCTCGACCGAGACCGGAACCGTCCTGCTGCGCGCCACCGTCACCGACACCGACCAGACCCGGGCGCTGAAGGTCATCGAGGCGCTCTCGGCGAAGTTCGTCGAGCTGGTGCAGAAGGTCGAGACCACCAGCGACGGCAAGCCGTCTCCCATCAAGATCGAGGTGGTCGGCGGCCCGCGGGTCAGTTCCGACCCGGTCGAGCCCCAACCCACCCGCAACCTGATCCTCGGCGGCGTGATCGGCCTGCTGCTCGGCGCCGCGCTGGCCGTGCTCCGCGGCATGGTCGACGTGCGGCTGCGCGACGCCGCCGGCCTCCAGCGGGTCACCGGCAGCCCGCTGCTCGGCGAGATCCCCTTCGAGGCGGGGGCCAAGGCCGCCCCGCTGATCGTCGGCGAGGCCGCCACCTCGGTCCGTGCCGAGGCGGTCCGGAAGCTGCGTACCAACCTGCGCTTCGTGGACGCCCACGAGCCGGCCCGGGTCATCGCCGTCACCAGCGCGCTGCAGGGCGAGGGGAAGACCACGCTCTCCTGCAACCTGGCGATCGCCCTGGCCGAGGCCGGGTGGCGGGTGCTGCTGGTCGACGCCGACCTACGCCGCCCGAAGGTGGCCGACTACCTCGGGCTCGACGGCGGCGTGGGCCTGACCGACGTGCTGGTCGGCGACGTGCAGGTGGGCGACGTGGTGCAGCGCTGGGGCGAGAAGTCGATGCTGGTGCTCCCGAGCGGCTCGGCCCCGCCGAACCCGAGCGAGCTGCTCGGCTCCAAGGCGATGGCCGACCTGCTGCTCGCCCTGCGGGAGTCCGCCGACATCGTGGTCATCGACACCGCCCCGCTGCTCGCCGTCACCGACGGTGTGGTGGTGGCCGTGCAGGCCGACGGCGCCCTCCTGGTCACCCAGCAGGGGCGGACCTCGCGGACCCAGGTGGCCGCGGCGGCCCGGTCGCTGCACTCGGTCTCGGTACGCCTGCTCGGCTGCGTGCTCAACATGACCAAGGTGGCCAAGGCCGACGCGTACCAGTACGAGGCCTACCGGATCGCCAACACCCGGACGCCGTCGATTCCCACCGAGGGGGCGCCGGCCGCGGGCCGGGGCGAGCACGGTGGGTTCGACGGCGTCGGTGACCGGACGCAGGAACTCAGCCGGTTGCCCCGATGAGCGCCAGCACCGGTCGCATCGACCGTTCGATCTCCTCGGCGCAGCGCCGAAAGTCGGCGGGGGTGCCACCGACGGGGTCCCGCAGGTCGTCCGCGTCCCCGGGGGCGGGTTGCAGCCGCCCCCGGGCGCGGGCGGCCGCCCGCACGGCGGCCCGCAGCGGCGCGTCGGCCGGCTCCGCCGGTGGGTCGGCGGCCGCCGCGAGCCGGGCGAACTGGCGCAGCGTGAAGGTCCGGTGCAGCACACCCGGGGCGAGTGACGTACAGGCCGAGCGCTGGCCCCGGGTCGCGGTCAGCACCAGGGTCGCCTCGGCGAGCTGCTCGGGGCGCAGCTCGCGGCTGACGAAGGCGGCCGGGTCGGCGCCGGTCTCCGCGGCGATCTCCGCCGCGTACGGGTGCATCGGGCGGCCGGGCGCGGCGTGGGTGCCGGCGCTGGCCACCGCGATCGGCCGGTCGCCGAGCAGGTGCCGGGCGATGTACTCGGCCATCGGTGACCGGCACATGTTGGCATGGCACACGATGAGTACCCGATCGGTCATCACGGTCCCTCTCGTCGTCTGGGTCGCGGGATCCGACGCCGCGACGGCGGTGCTCCGGCGGTCGCCGCCGGACGCGGAGGGGGTGCCGGCATCCTATGTGGCGGGAGGCCCCGCCCGCCCCGGTGCCGCGCCGATCAGCGGGACGGGGACGCGGCGATGAGGATCGGCATCCTGTCGTACCACTTTCCGCCGGAGCCGGCCTTCATCCCGGGCAGCCTCGCGGAGGAACTGGCCCGGCGTGGGCACGAGGTCCGGGTGCTCACCGGCTTCCCGGACTACCCGGGCGGGCATGTCTACCCGGGGTGGCGGCAGCGGTGGCGACACCTGACCCACAGCGAGCGGCTGACCGTGCGCCGGGTGCCGCGCTACGCCGGCGGCGACGGCTCCACCGGCGCACGGATGGCCAGCTACCTCTCCTTCGCGGGTAGCGCCGCGGTGGCCGGGCGCCGCTACCTGGCCGATGTGGACGTGCTCTACGTCTTCCAGCTCCCGGCGACGACCTTCGCCACCGCCGGCCTGTCGCGACTGCTCGGCCAGGTGCCGACGGTCCTGCACGTACAGGATCTCTGGGCCGAGGAGGAGGGCGCGGGCCCCGAGCGACGGGGCTGGCCCGGTCGGATGGCGACCACCATGCGCCGGATGCACCGGGAGGCCGACGCGATCGCGGTCACCGCGCCGTCCATGCGGGACCTGGTCCTCGCCGACGGGGCGGACCCGCAGCGGGTCCGGGTGGTGCTGAACTGGACCGACGAACGGATCTTCCAGCCGGCGCGGCCGAGCCGGGCCGCCCAGCAGCTGATCCGACGCCACGGGCGGTGTGTGGTGATGCACGCCGGCACGATCGGCGTACGGCAGGGGCTGGAGACGGCCGTTCGCGCGGCGGCGGCCCTCGAGGGCCGGATGGACCTGGTGCTGGTCGGGTCGGGTGCGGAGGAGCGGCGGGTGCGGGGGCTCGCCGCCGAGCTGCACGCGGAGAACGTCCGCTTCGTGGAACGCCGCTCGCCGGTCGACATGCCCGACCTCTACGCCGCCGCCGACTACCAGCTGGTGATGTTGCGCGACCTTCCGGAGCTGCGGGGCACCGTCCCCGGCAAGCTTCAGGCCGCCCTGGCCTGCGCCTCCCCGGTGGTCGCCGCGGCGGGCGGTGACACCGTCGAGCTGGTGGAGCGGGCCCGGGCCGGTCTGTCCTGCCCGCCCGAGGACTGGGCCACGCTGGCCGACCGGTTCTGGCTGGCGTCCACCATCCCGGCGGCGGCCCGGGCCGAGATGGGTCGCCGCGGCCGGGAGATCTACCAGCGGGAGATGTCCCTGCAAGCCGGCGTGGACCGGATCGAGGGGCTGCTGAGCGACGTGGCGACCGGTCGGCAGTCGATCCGGTCATCCGAACGATCTTCCTGAAAAGGGATTGTCGGCTCTCCAGTTACGAATAACGGCACCTGACACCAGTACCCGGCCAGGCGCCGGCCCGGCGCAGTGACGGGACCACCGTCGCGATGGCGGCGGTGGCACACCCGCAGCCAGGGTCGCGGCACTTCACCGCCCAGACCAACGCGGCGGGCCGGTTCACGGTCAGCTACCGGCCGTCCGACGCCGGCGAGTTCACCTTCACCGCCACCGGGCGCACCTCCGGGCGAACGGCCAGCGCGACCCCTCACCGTGCTGCCGAAGAAGTCGCGTGGTGGCGGCGGCCTGCCGGTGGCCGGTGACAGCCTCGGTACCCCGCTGAAGGTGGGCGGCGGTCTGGTCGGCGCCTGTGCGGTCCTGATGCTGAGCGGTTCGCCTGGCGGCGTCGCGAGCGGTTCGGGATGACCCGCTGACCCGGCACCCCGGGCGGTGCCCGGAACGAGGGAACGGACGCCCGTCGGACCCAGGTCCGGCGGGCGTCCGTCCGCGTCCGCGTCCGGATACGCCGACCCGCCGGTGCGTTCCGGCGGGTCGGCGGGCCGTCAGGGGCAGGCCGGGTAGAGCCGGCGGGTGCCGGTGCCGGCGGCGTACGCGGCCCGGTCGCTGAACCGGCAGCCGAAGTCCGGCGCGGCCACCGCCTTCGGGTCGGTCACCGGGTCGCCGGCCGGGCGGTGGCCGGTGCGTACCCAGGAGACCAGGTCGTCCCAGGCGGCGCCGGCCTCGGCCTGGCTGAACTCACAGTGCTGGGTGGCCCGTACCGCCCGCTGGACGACCAGCCGGCTGCGGCCGTGCCGCGCGGCGTCGCGGGCGTACGCCTGCTCCATCGAGAACGGTACGAAGAGGTCACCGAGGTCGTGCAGGCTCAGCACCGGTGCGGTGGGTCGACCGGCGATCCGCGGCACCTCGGTCAACGTCGGCGACAGCCGCTGCCACAGGTTCTCCGGAGCCACCCGCTGCACGGTCGCGTTGACGTCCACCGGGCTGTTCGGGGTGTAGCGGGTGAGCAGGTTGGTGGCAAGCTGCCCCGGCCGCTGAGCGGGGGAGGTCCCGCCGTTGGTGGTGCTGATCGCGAAGAGGAAGTCCTTCCAGACCGCGAAGGACGCCGCCGCGCCCGGCCGCGGGCCGCCGGAGCGGTTGACGGTGATCTCCCGCAGCTGCTTGCCGAGGTCGTTGGTGGTGTCCGGCCCGGTCGGGGTCAGCCCGGCGAGGCCGAGCGCGACCTGGATCCGCGGCACCGCGTTGCTCAGGTAGTCCGGCGTCGTCGGGTACGCCCGGACGTCCGCGAGCGCCTGGGCGACCAGGTTGTAGTCCAGGTAGAAGTCGAGCAGCTCGTGGTCGCCGAGGACCCCGCACATGGGCAGCCCGCCGGCGTAGTGGCCGGGGTACTGCTCCAGCGACCGGCCGATGATGTAGCCGCCCATCGACACCCCGGTCAGGTACGTCCGCTTGGGACGCTGGACCGTGCTGGCGAAGAGGTCGCTGAGCTCCCGGGTGCTGACCACCCCAGAACGGATGTCGAAGCCGTTGGTGGTGTACGACGACGCGGCCCAGGCGTACCCCTGGTCGAGCAGGCGCTGGCGCAGCCCGAAGCCGGGCGGCTCGGGGGAGAGCACGGTGGTCTGGCCACGGTAGCCGTGCGCCCACAGGACCAGCTCGCCGTTCCAGTTCGCCGGGGTCTCGATGATGTAGCCGGCGTGCCGGTGCACGCCCTGGCGAACAGTGCTGGGGGAGCCGCCGACGACCAGCGGGGCGAGCGGCGGGTTGCTGATGGTGTAGCCGGGCAACGGCTGCGAGTCGTCGCCGTCACGGCCGGCGGCGGCGGCCGGGGCCGCGCCGGCGAGCCCGACGGCGAGGGCCAGTGCCGCGCCGGTGGCGAAGAGGCGGCGGAGGGGACGGGTGGAGGAGGACAGCTTCATCGCTCTCCCGGGGATGGTGCCGCCCATCTGGGGCGGCCGGGCGGGACGGTGCCTACCGACCGGTAGCGAACCGAAGCTAGGCCCGCCGGTCGAGCGGTGTCAATGCCCTGCTGACCGAACGGTCAGCCGATTCCGACTGACCGCCCGGTCCGGGCGTCCGGCTCAGACCAGACCGTGCGCCAGCATCGCCTCGGCCACCCGGCGGAAGCCGTTGATGTTGGCGCCCGCGACGTAGTCGCCCGGCAGGCCGTACTCCTCCGCGGTGGCCCAGCAGCGCGCGTGGATGTCCCGCATGGTCTCCCGCAGCCGCTGCTCCGACTGGGCGAAGGTCCACGAGTCCCGGCTGGCGTTCTGCTGCATCTCCAGCGCGCTCACCGCCACCCCGCCCGCGTTGGCCGCCTTGCCCGGCGCGAACCGCACCCCGGCCCGCCCGAGGATGCGCACCGCCTCCGGGGTGGTGGGCATGTTCGCCCCCTCCACCACCGCCACGCAGCCGCCGGCCACCAGGGCGGCCGCCTCCGCGCCGCCGATCTCGTTCTGCGTCGCGCAGGGCAGGGCCAGGTCGCAGGGAACCTCCCAGACGGTACGACCGGAGACCGCCACCGCGTGCGGCACGTGCCGGACGTAGTCGTCGAGCCGGGCCCGGCGCTCCTCCTTCAGCTCGCGCAGCAGCGTCAGGTCGATGCCCTTCTCGTCCAGCACGTAGCCGTCCGAATCGGAGCACGCCACCACCGTGCCGCCGAGCTGGTGCACCTTCTCGATGGCGTACGTGGCCACGTTGCCGGAGCCGGAGACCACCACCCGCTTGCCGTCCAGGCTGTCCCCGGTCTGCTTGAGCATCTCCTCGGCGAAGAAGACCGCGCCGTACCCGGTCGCCTCGGTGCGCACCTGCGCACCGCCGTACGACAGGCCCTTGCCGGTCAGGACCCCCGACTCGTACCGGTTGGTGATCCGCTTGTACTGGCCGAACAGGTAGCCGATCTCCCGTCCACCGACCCCGATGTCTCCGGCCGGCACGTCGGTCTGCTCGCCGATGTGCCGGTACAGCTCGGTCATGAAACTCTGGCAGAAGCGCATCACCTCCCGGTCCGAGCGGCCCTTCGGGTTGAAGTCCGCGCCGCCCTTGCCGCCGCCGATCGGCAGCCCGGTCAGCGCGTTCTTGAAGATCTGCTCGAAGCCGAGGAACTTGACGATCCCGAGGTAGACCGACGGGTGGAAGCGCAGGCCGCCCTTGAACGGGCCCAGGGCGCTGTTGAACTCCACCCGGAAGCCCCGGTTGACCCGGACCCGGCCGTGGTCGTCCTCCCAGGGCACCCGGAAGATCACCTGCCGCTCCGGCTCGCAGATCCGCTCGATGATCCGGGCCCGCGCGTACTCGGGGTGACGGGCCAGGGCGGGGCCGATGCTCTCCAGCACCTCCCGTACCGCCTGGTGGAACTCCGGTTCCCCGGGGTTGCGGCTGACCACACTGGCGAACACCGACTCGACGGCCTCCGGCATCACCGACACGTCCCTTCCGGATAGGTGGCGGCCTCGTCGCCGCCACCGGGTCGACGTGGTGCGCCGACCGCCCCGGGGTACGGATCGTCACCACCGTCCGGTTCACTGATCGGCGTGGACGAGTTGATCTGGGATGCGGCCCGGGCCTCCCGCGGGTGGTTGGACGCCGCGAACGGCACCGACCGGGCCGAGCTGACCTGCCGGATCCTCAAGCTCACCGAGGAGGCGGGCGAGGTCGCCGGCGCGTGGATCGGCATGGTCGGGCAGAACCCGCGCAAAGGCGTCACGCACACCCGGGAGGACGTGGCCGCCGAGCTGGCCGACGTCGTCCTCACCGCCCTCGTCGCCATCGAGAGCCTGGGCCTGGACGCCCGGTCCGTCGTCTCCGCCTGCGCGACGAAGGTCCAGGCACGGATCGCCCCGACCTCCTAGCCAACCGCCCGCAGCCGTACCCAATCGCGCAGCCCCCGCCCGGCCACCAACCCCCTCTCCTGATCGTTGATCAAGAAGTTTGGGCACGCTGTGACGCCCGGTGAGTGCGCAAACTTCTTGATCAACGGGGTGGTGGTGGCGTTTTCAGCCGGGGCTAACCGCAGGGGGCGGGTTGGCGGGATAACTGGCGCGGGTGGGTTGGTTGTCCGGTCTGGGGCCTACGGGCGGGTCCGTCTGTGCAGGCCGGTTCGCGCCGGCTGTTCGCGGTAGGGGGTGGGGCGGCTTGGCCCCCCGGTGCGTGCGTGCCGGTCTGTCCGGGAGATCCGGTGACCGGCGGCACCCTGAGCCCGGAATCGTGGCCGGCCCGCGGTCGTTACATATCCCGTACGACCGCAGTAGCAGGCCCCTCCGGCGCGGCCGGGTGGATGGCCAAGCCCCGGAATGATGGCGGGCAGGCGGTCGTTGCACATGGTCCCGGCGCCCGAGCCTCCCGGCTTGTGAAGCCTGCCGGACCTTGAGACTTTCCCCCTTGTGTTTTGAGCGCCTCTGTTCGTGGTGCTTGCCCCGCGCGCTGATCCCCCTCGCGTGTGTGGGCCAACCCCCGAAGGAGCTTTCTCCATGAAGACCACCATGCTGCGTAAGAGTGTTCTGGGTAT